>JAZQJD010000024.1:0-26355 GCA_045541435.1 Acutalibacteraceae bacterium | reverse complement strand
CAGCTGGGAGAGCATCTGCCTTACAAGCAGAGGGTCATAGGTTCGAGCCCTATTGTTCCCACCAAGAGGTGGCCCGGTAGTTCAGTTGGTTAGAACGCTAGCCTGTCACGCTAGAGGTCGACGGTTCGAGCCCGTTCCGGGTCGCCACTTTTATTTGCCTCTGTAGCTCAGTTGGTAGAGCAGAGGACTGAAAATCCTCGTGTCGTTGGTTCGATTCCGACCGGAGGCACCATGAATGAGTTTTCAAAACTCATTCATTATATGCGGATGTAGCTCATCTGGTAGAGCGCCACCTTGCCAAGGTGGAGGTAGCGAGTTCGAGCCTCGTCATCCGCTCCAAAAAGAAAAGTCACACGTTGGTGTGACTTTTTCTTTTTGTTCTTTTCCATTCTTCTCTTTTCACTTAAAAATAAAAATACTAACAGTTGAAAACACAAAACATCTGTGATATAATTTTAGCATTGTAAATTATTTCTTGTTTTGGGGTGTATTTAATGTCAAAGTGGATTGATAACAAAACAGTAATCATCACAGGTGCTTCAAGCGGTATCGGTAAAATGCTTGCTGAAAGGCTTATGAAAGAGCATAACTGCAAAGTAATCGGTGTTGCAAGAAGCGAGAAGAAAATGATTAACTTCGTTGAAGAGCTTGGTGATTATGCAAAGCTGTTTTCTTATAAGCTTTTCGATGTTTCAAGCTATGATAATTGGCAGAGCTTCCACGATTGGCTTGTTGAAAACGATATAAAGCCTGATGTTCTTATCAATAACGCAGGTGTTCTTCCTCGTTTTGACAGACTTATGAATTATACGAAAGAAGAAATTGATGAATCAATCAATATCGATTTCTATTCCGCTGCATATTCTTCAAAAATTATGCTTCCGCTTCTTCTCAAAAGTGAAACTCCTGCTATTATAAACGTTGCTTCATCTGCAGCTCTTATGGCTCTTGGCGGTACATCAATGTATTCTGCAAGTAAAGCGGCTGTAAAAGGCTTGACAGAGGCTATGAGAGAAGAGCTCAGAGGCGAAGCTTACATAGGTCTTGTTTGCCCCGGATTTACAAAAACTGATATTTTCAGAAATCAAGGCGAAACCAATGGTATGGACCTTATCAATATGGTTTCAACTCCTTGTGACAAGGCAGTTAACAGAATTCTTAAAGGTATTCTCAATAAAAAGGCATATATCGTCGTTGGCTTCGACGGCAACGCAATGGGCAGATTCAACAGACTTATGCCTGTTCAAGGCTCAAGACTTTTCAGCTCTGTAATCAAAGCCTTCAAAATTGACCTTTTCGCTTCAACATTTGGTTACGAAAAGAAAGGCGATAAAAAATAATTAAGTAAATGGGATGTAAAAAACGAAAAGTTTTTACATCCCATTTAATATTAAAATTCCATATTATTGATGAATAAATCGCTGAAGACGGCATTTGTTGATAAATCAATGTATTCAGCATTTTTCAGATATAACGATAAATCATTTTGTTCACAAGCATATTTGACTGTACCGAGCAAACTGCTGTTATTTAAAACAACAATTTTATCTTTTAATTCTTTTGGTAAAAGTCCTGCTTTTACTGCATTTTCAATATTGATTTTTGCCGAAAATCCGCCCGAAATAAAGAGGTTTTCAATATCAGAGAAGGAAGTCGACTTCTCTTTTAAAATAGCCGAAATACCCGAATAAACGGCAGATTTGGCGAGCTGGAACTGCCGTATATCTTTTTGGGTTAATTTAATCTTATTTGCAATTAAATATTCTTCACAATCCATATAACCTGTTTCATCAATTATACCTTTTTCAACTAAAACAGCTATTATATCAATAAGTCCTGTACCGCAAATTCCTTTGGGTGATTTGTTAGAGATTGTTTTAAAAGTGCCGTCAAGTGAATAAGAATAAATTGCACCGTCTGTTGCACTCATACCGCAACTGATATTTGCACCCTCGAAGCAGGGGCCTGCTGCTGCAGATGTGCAGTAAACTTTGTTTTTATTATAGAGCACAATTTCAGCATTTGTCCCAAGGTCAACGAGAAGATTAAATTTATTTTCATTGGGCAAATCTGCATAGTTTACTCCTGCAACTAAATCTGCACCAACAAAGGCAGAAATGCAGGGGAGAGAAATAACTTTTTCAATGTTTTTTAATCCTAAATCAATGCCTTTTTTCTCTTTGCTTTCAAGGAAAGTGGGGGTATAAGGCGCAACACCTATTGAAGAGGGGTCAACCTTGAAAAACAGGTGAAGCATAGTTGTATTTCCGGAAACATACATTTTATTTACAGAATTAATATCAAATTCATCAATAATCCTATTGATTTTATCAACTAAGCAAATATGCAATTCAGAAACACCATTTTTATTGCAATACTCGATTCGGTTTAAAACATCGCCGCCAAAGGCTCCTTGCGGGTTTGTGGCGGTTTTTACTTTTATGATTTTCTTTTCATCAAGAGAAATAAGAGCGAGAGCAAGAGTTGTTGTGCCGATATCAAGACAAAGACAACAGTTATCGGTGATTTTACCGCTTTCGTTTGCTCCTGTATCTGAAAAAACTTCGTTGGTTTCGGGCAAAACAACATCAATGTCTGATTTTATTTTGTATTGGCAGGAAAGCTCTTCCTTGCCGTTAACCATAACCAGACATTTTTTGCAAGCACCCTTACCACCGCAAAGGTGGGGGATTTCTTCACCCGATTTTATTAAAATATCGGACAAAATAACCCCATCGGCAACTTCAAATATTCTGTTGTTAAGCCTTACTTTATGCATATTAAATCCTTTTACATTTCATAGTATGCCTTTAATTTATTAATATCTTCTTCTGTAAAAGCTCCGTCAAAGAAGAATAAATCGTCAATGTTATAAAGTGCTTGATATTCTTGGTTGTATGTGCCTAAAGCGTCGTTACCGATTGTGAAAGGCATATTGTCAAGCTCAACAAAATACTGAGGCTCTAATTCTGTTTCATGGCAAAGCTTGAAATTGTAATAGGTCTGTACCTTTCTGTTTTCTTTATCAATAACGAATATAGCGTGAACCCAGCCTGTTGAAATTTCCGGTGGGAATGGTGTTACAAAGTCGAAATCATCATCTCCGCAACCGATGTTGAGTGCAGTATTTGAGCATCTTAATGCCAAAAGTACACCGCAGGTGCATCTTCTTCCGCTCCAGTTTTTGTTTGCAAAAATTGCAGGCTCGTCAACCAATTCTCTGTCAATTTTAATCCAGAGTGACGCAGTAAAGCTGCCGCTACCGAGTTTAAAATCGTCCATTACAAAATGTCCGTTTGTACCAAGCTCAACTCTTGCTCCACGAACACCCTCGGAATAGAATTTAACTGTACCGACAGTTGATGTTACTTGGTTTTTGCCTGTAGCATCAAGAGTATTATTATCAAAGAAAAGTGCAAGCTTTGTTCTTTCTTCGGGGATGAATGCACTCAAGCCTTTTTCTGATTTATAATCGGGTGTCGGCTTGATTTCGGGATGGTAGGGTTTACCTATAATTCTTTCATAAGTACCCTTGTATTCGGGGAAAAGACCTGCCGGAACCTGTGAGCAGAAGCCCTTTAAATCATATTTCGGAATATCAATACCGAGAGCATAAAGAACAACTGCATATAAATCAACGGTTCTCATATATTCAATTTCGGATTTTTTAATTCCTTTACCTCTTGCACCGAAAAAAATATATTTTTCGGTATCGGAATAACCGCCGTGACTATGTTCGAATCCGCCGTGGTCGGCAATAACTATAAAGAGAGTTTCGTCAAGAATTCCTGCTTCTTCATAAGCTTTGAAAATGCGACCTGTCTGTTCATCTTCATATCGCACTGTTTCAAGCTGTGCTTCTGTACCGTAGCCGTTTCTGTGGCCTGCACCGTCAGTTTCATCAAAGTGAACAAATAAAAATGTTGGCTTTTCTTTGACTATTTTTATAATTTCATCAGTAAGCTCTTTATCATTACCGTTTGTATATTTTTCTACGGGAATATCCTTTTCAATCAAGCCGATATTTATTGGATTCCAGTTGCAATATGAATAAAGCTTTGCATCGGGAATATTATCATATATCCTCTTGAATAAAGATGGGAGAAGCTCGCTCTTATGATTGTTATGGCTTAATTTACTGTTTGTAAGACCGTGAACAATCGGTTCTGCACCAAGAAGCATTGCACCCCAGTTTTCCGCACTTATAGTCGGGTCCATTGAAAGACCGAAATTGGTTGTTGCACCATTTTCAAATATTTTATCTAAATTCGGAGTTTCGGTAAGGGTATTGAAATTGCCCATACCATCAATACCGATAACCGCAACATGTTTATAAATTGTTCTTTCAGCCATAATACCACCTTATTTTTCAAGATATTCGATAATATCATTAAATCTGTTTTCAGCATCTTTAATGCCTAAATCATACATTTGCTGCATAATTCTTCTATCTGTTTCCGTCCTTGAGATATCAATAAACTCACTTGGACGAATAACAACAATTTTACCCTCTTTTTCAAGGCTTTCAACATATTCGCATTGTTCGTTATAAACCTTGTTCCTGTTAGAAAGCGTTTTAACAAACTCAGGGTAATTTTTATAGAATAAACCTGCTCCGTGAATACCGCCGTTTTTGCGATAGTTCTTTGGTCTTGTTAGAACTACTATGGCTTTTTCATAGCCGTTTTCAAAATATTCTTTCAAAGGAATACTGTCGGCAATACCGCCGTCAAGATAAGGAACACCGTTGACAATTACAGGCTTTGAGCAGAATGGTAACGAGCCCGATGCTCTTAAATATTCCATACATTCTTCATTTTCTAAATCGAAAATACTTTTATATTCGGCTTTTCCGTTCTGAAGATTTGTTATAACTGCGTGAAACTCTGTTTTGTTGTTTCTGTAAGTTTCGCAGTCCATAGGGTCAAGCTTAAAGGGGATGTCCTCGAACCAGAATTCCTTGTTCATAAGATTACCTGTTTTTAAAAGGGATTTCCAGCCTGTGTAAGAGGGATTTCCGGCATATTTAAGGTTATATCTTAAAACTCTGCCCGGTTGCTTCGATTTATAGTTGATGCCGAATAATGCACCTGCCGAAACACCTACCGCAACGTCCGTATAAATATCATTTTTCATCAATATATCAAGGACACCTGCGGTATAAAGCCCTCTCATACCGCCACCCTCTAAAATTAAAGCAGTTTTCATTTAATTGACCTCGATTTTTTAATTGTATTTATTGTGAATTCATTTACTGCGAATAAAAGAATAATAAAACCTAAAAGCACAAATGGTGTGATTTTAAATGTTGTGGCTGTTGCAATAAATCCAAATGCCAGCTGAACTGCAAAGCCGATAGCATAAGCACCGCCCATATGAAAGCCTGTAAGGTCAGCGGAATATTTTGCACCAAATCTGTCGGGAACGCTGTGAAGAATACTTGGGAAAATCGGACCGAAGCCGATACCGATTAATAAAAGTCCTGCAACGGAAATGCTACCCAATGGTAAAGCAAGAAGAATTATTCCTAAAAATGCGGTAATAATGCCACCACGAATAAGTGTGTTGTCGCTGGCTTTTATGGAAATAAAGCCGGAAATAAGTCTTCCGAGCATTATTCCGCCATAATAAAGGGAAACCCATCTTGCAGCAATATCGGGTGAATAATTGTGGGTGTTAACAAGAAAGCTTGCACCCCAGGTGCCGATAAGGAACTCCATACTGCAGTAAAGACCTTGAGAGAGTATGCTTGTCAGAGCGCCTTTTAATTTGAGTATATCAATAATACTATTATTTTCGCCTTGCTCTTCAATTTCTTCTTTTTTATTTTCATTTTCAAGCTTTTTCCATTTATTAAGAGCAAGTGCAACAAGAAAAGCTATTGAAAATTGAATGATAGCAAGAATTCTGTAACCATTTCTCCAGCTACCATTTTCGCCATTGAGGAATAATGACATAATAAGCGGACTTGCTGTTACACCAACACCCCAGAAGCAATGAAGCCAGCTCATATGCCTTGCTTCATAGTGAAGCGAAATATAGTTATTTAAGCCTGTATCAATAGCACCTGCACCGTAACCCATAATTACGGCACAAAGCATCATTACCCATATATTTGGTGAAAAACTGATGCCAATAAGTCCGATTGCGGTAAGAAGTATAGAGAAAAATGTAACATTAGCAGTACCAAATTTTCTCAAAAGTTTGCCTGCAATAAAGCTGACTCCGCCCGAGCATACACCGATAATTATGCTATAAACAGAAGCAAAACTTTCGGGCATACCAAATTCAACGTGCAACACGGGCCAGCTCACACCAAAAACTGAGTCGGGAAGACCGAGGGAGATAAAAACAATGTAAATTACAACTAAAATACCTAACATAAAAATACCTTTATTTATTATCTTGGGGGTATCTTACCCCGATTATTTTGCGTATTTCATCCATCTGTTTTGTTATAAATAATGTCTGTTCAAAAGTATTTATAGGGCTTTCCCTAAAGCCTTTTTCAACACATTCACAAACATGTATAATCTGTTCTTCAAAGCCGTTGCCGAGATATTTAGCTTCAATGGTTTCATTTGTGCCGTCAAGAAGTCTGATTTCAATTTCCTGGGGTGCATAGAAACGGTTAATGTGAATATAACCTTTTGTTCCGTATATGTAACCCTCGTTTGGCTTTCTTAAAAGCACCGCAGAAGAGAGGTCAGCAATTCCGCCGCTTTTATACTTTAAGAGGGCACAAGTATGTGCATCAATACCATTCCATATATCTGCTTTTGCGTCAATGCTTTCAACTTCTTTACCAAGATACCAGCTTGCAAAGTTAAGTCCGTAAACACCAACATCAAGAAGAGAACCTCCACCGTTTTCATTTTTTAATGCGTGGTGGTCCATTTCGTCTTCGTCAAAGGTATAGCAGAATTTGCCCTCAACACCTTTTATTTCACCTAAAAGACCATTATCAATAAGCTCAATTAACTTTATTGTTCCGGGAACAAGTCTTGCCCACATAGCTTCCATAAGAAAAACATCATTTTCTTCAGCACTTTTTATCATTTCTTCAACCTCTCTTGTATTAACCGCAAGAGGCTTTTCGCATATAACATGCTTTTTATTATTCATCATAAGAATTGAACACTCTGCATGACTTGAATGAGGAACTGCAATATATGCAACATCAATAGCATCAGATTTTGCCATAGCTTCATAGCTTGAAAATCTGTTTGGAATGTTATATTCATCACCGAAGTTTTCTGCATTCTCCTCTGTTCTTGACGCAACTGCAGAAAGCTCTGCCTGAGGAACATTCTGAATTGCATCTGCAAAGCGGTGGGCGATATTTCCTGTTCCGACAATACCAAACCTTATTTTTTTCATAACAGCACACTTTCTATATTATCAAATTGATTTTAACAAGAATTATAAAAGTTTCGCCTATAGCGAAAAGTTGCTCTGCAACTAAGAACCTTCCGTCACAAAAAATCAAGATTTTTCGTGACACCTTCCAGTTACAATATAGTCGTCTTGCTCGTTATTCACTTCGCAATACTCCTTATTGTGCCAGTGCTTATCGTTCCCTGAATCGTCCACCGGACGCGGTCACGAACGCACCCTTTGAAGGAAGGCACAAAGAACAGCAATATTTATGTTCTTTGGCGCATTACTGCGCCCCGAAACTTGCCATTTGACACTTTAAATTTGCAACTATTAAAAGTATAACACAAAAAATTTTCTTGTACAATAAATAATTATCATTTATAATAATGTAAGAATGATTTAACAGGGGAATGGTTATGGATTTATATAAAGTAATGCTCGAAAGAAATTCTGTCAGAAGATATACTGATGAGCCCTTGAAGCAGGAGCATATCGAAGCTCTAAATAAAGCAATAAAAGAAGTTAACGAAAAAAGCGGTTTGCATTTTCAGTTGGTTGTGGATGGGCCGGAGGCATTTCAAGGAGCTGCCGCCTCTTACGGCCATTTCAGCGGTTGTACAGATTATATTGTTGCAGTTGGTCAAAAGGGTAAGGATGAAGAAATAGGCTACTATGGTGAAGAGCTTGTTTTAACCTGCCAGGCTCTTGGTATCAACAGCTGTTGGGTTGCATTGACCTTTAATAAAAGAAAGATTGATTATGAAATTAACAAGGGTGAAAAATTTTATCTTGTAATTTCAATCGGTTACGGTATTCATCAGGGCAGACCCCATAAAAACAAACCTATTGAAGAGGTTTATACCTGTGAAGCAGAAGCACCTGAATGGTTTATGAATGGGGTTAATGCAGCTATGACCGCACCTACTGCTGTTAACCAACAGAAATTCCACTTTACCTATAAAGGTGATAATAAAGTAAAAGCAAAAGCACTTATCGGACCATATTCAAAAATGGATTTAGGTATCGTTAAATATCATTTTGAATTAGGCGCAAAAAGCAAGGATTTAGTGTGGGAATAATATGATTAAGATTATGTTCGTATGCCACGGAAATATCTGCAGAAGCCCTATGGCAGAGTTTATTTTCAAGGATTTAATTAATAAAAAGGGTATTTCTGATAAGTTTTTTGTTTCATCCTGTGCTACCAGTACAGAGGAGATATGGAACGGTGTCGGTAATCCCGTTTACCCGCCTGCAAAAAGAGAGTTAGCAAAGCACAATATTTCTTGCGAGGGAAAAAGAGCAGTTCAGCTTAAAAAGAGTGATTATGAAATTTACGATTATTTAATTGCTATGGACACTAACAATGTGAGAAATATTATGAGGATAATCGGTTCAGATAAAGAAGAAAAAGTATATAAATTAATGAGCTATACCTCACGTGGCGGAGATGTTGCAGACCCTTGGTACAGCGGTGATTTCGAAACCTGCTATAATGATATTTATGAGGGCTGTTGTGCATTTTTAGAAAAGTTGATTTAAGGTGATAATATTAAATATTCAAAAGTAATTGAGGGTGTTTTTCTTGAACGACCCAACAGATTTATTGCTAAGGTTTTAATTGACGAAAAAGTAGAAACTGTTCATGTTAAAAATACGGGCAGATGCAAGGAATTGCTTTTGCCTAATGCGAAAGTGTATTTATATGTTTCCGATAACCCAAACCGTAAAACCAAATATGATTTGATTGCAGTTGAAAAGGTTACTGACAGGGGCGTTTTGCTTGTTAATATGGACTCACAAGTTCCGAATGATGTTGTTTGTGAGTGGCTACAAAAATGTGAGTTGTTTTCAGAAAACGCAGTTATTAAAAGAGAGGTCAAATTCGGTAATTCAAGGTTTGATTTTTACGTTGAGGATGGGGAGCGAAAAGCCTTTATTGAGGTTAAGGGCGTTACTCTTGAAAATGACGGAGTTGTCAGCTTTCCCGATGCACCAACCGAACGGGGAGTTAAGCATATAAATGAGCTTATATCCTGCATTAAACAAGGTTATGATTCTTACATAATCTTTGTTGTTCAGATGAAAGGTGTTTATAGATTTGAACCCAATGCAGAACATCATAAAGAGTTTGCAGATGCCTTGAATTCAGCAAGAAAAAAAGGCGTTAAGGTTTTTGTTTATGACTGCCTTGTAACTCCAAATTCCATCGAATTGAACAGTAAAATAGATTATTAAAAACCACTTGATTTTCATTGGAAATTCAAGTGGTTTTCTTGTTTATAGTATTGATATTATGAAATCATTTTCTTTAAAAGAATGGTCGAGAAAGGGGAGTGCATTTGCCTCTTTTAAACCTTTGATACCAACTCCGCTTTTTTTGCAGATTGCTTCCTTTAAGGTGAAAATTCTGTAAAACTTTTCAAGAGCTTCCTGGGTGTTATAATTATCGGAAATATCTTCATTAAGAGATTTTCCTAAAATGAATTCCTGCTCTTCTACTGAAAAAAAGCTTTTTAAAATTGAAAGTGAAATTGGTCTGATTTTTTCAATGTCAATTCCGATTTCTTTTTCTGAAAAGGCATAGGCGAGTACATTTTCACAATGAGAAATATTGAAGTGAATAGGGCAGCTTGCTATATATGGTTTTCCGTTTTCGTCTGCAAGAATTACAAGACTTTCGGGGGCAAGATTTAAAGCTCGTCCAATATGATTTTTAACAAGCATTTCACCTGCAACAGAGCATTTTCTTCTTTCAAAATCTTTATATCTGCTGACTTTTTCTTGCTTTTCTTTTGTCATTAAAGAAAACCATTTTTGGTATTCTTCGTCTGTTAAATTTCCTATGTTATAAATAAAATATTTCATATATTTCCTTTGCTTATCTAATTGTGTAAGTGGTTACAGAATTACTCTTTAAATCAACATTGATTTTGTTGTCAATAACATCAACTGAACCAAGAAGTGCCCATTTTTCACCGCTTTCAAGGCTACCGCTTGTTCTGATGATTTCTGCGGTTTTGTAAGTTCCGTTGAAGCCGTCAAGGGTGTATGTAATATGCTTGGATTTACTTGTGTCATTAACCGCAACAATGGTAATTTTGCCTGTTTTTTTGTTGTAAGCACCGAGAGTGTTTTTGTCACAGTGAATTATAGTGTCGCCGGGTCTTATGTACCTTGAAAATTGACCCATAGCGTAATACTTTTGTGATAAAATAATTTCTTCTTTATCGTGGTCGGCAACCGCCAGACCCCAGAAACCGCCTTTGATATTCGGCATACCGAAATCTTTATTTCCCATATAGCCGTCTTTACTGATATGGTAATCAATAACCTGCCAAAGCACCCAGGCAGAAGGAGAAAGTCCGTTGATGTCGGAAATTATTTTCTTTGCAAGCCACAGTCCGCCACTCATATCACCTGCGTTTTTGCCTGCTTCGCCGCTCCAGTCTGTTTCACTCATCCAGATGTTGCGGTTTTCAGCTTTCATCAAAGCACCTAATTGCTTTATTTTTCGTGTGCCGTAGGTATGGGTGCTTATTCTTCCTAAAATTGATTTAACTTCATCGGAATATTTATTGAAAGCAGTAATTTGTTTGCTTGTTGATGTTTCATCGCTGCCAACCAGCTCGATATGGTCTAAGCCTCGTTTTTTTATTGCTTTATAGGTTTCAAGAAGAATTTTATTCTGGCTTTCACCTGCATCAAAGTGGCAACCCTCTTGCTTTTCGCTGAATGCTTTCCAATAATGAGTATTCGGCTCATTCATTGGTGAAATTGAAGAAACCTTGGTTTTTAGAGAATTGTTTATATATTCAGTGACGTGGGCGAGGTAGTCTGCAAATGCTTCATAACACTCTTCTTTGAGGTTGTTTTTGTTTGGGTTTTCGCCACCGGAAGAACAACCGCTTTTTGTCATAAAATATGGGGGAGAGTTTGAGAAAACCTCAACAAAAGCATCTTCGCCCGATGCCTCAACACATTTTTTCATAACATTGATTTGGTTCTTATCGGCATCATAATCATAATGATATGAATTATTCTCTTTATCATAATAAAGCCAACCGGGAACCATTGAATCCGTTCGGGTTATGTGCTTATGTGTCGTGTCGTCACCACCGCCGATATTATAACGCATAATGTTCAGATTAAGACCTTTTTCACTATAAAAAAACTCTGCAGATTTTTTTGTTAAAACAGGGGAGTGACCAAGACGGTTTGCCCACCAGCAAAGGCTTGTTCCCCAGCCTTGAAAAATACCGCCGTTAGTGGATGAAGCGTTTTTTGCGGAAATTATAATTTCTTTACCCATAACATCACCAAACACATTTTTTTCATAATACAATATTTTTGCATATATAGGCAAGTAAAAAGCAAAAAAATGTTGACTAATTCTTATAAAATGGTAATATTTTGATATAATCTTTGGTGGTGATTTTATGTATAGCTTTGATTTTGATATAATTTCTGAAAATGAAAATTGTAAAGTGATTCTGGATAAAAGCATCATAGACGATATATTGTTTGTTGATGTAAAAATGGAGCAGAGTGAAAAGGCTGTGCCACAGCAATTTTCTATTATGTGGAAAATAAACGGCACAGATTCCTGCGGTCTGTGGAATTCTTTTGCCCGTAATCATTCGATTCGTGCAGATTGGGCAAATGAAGGTGCAGTTTCAAGACTTGCCTCAGGTCAGCCTATCCAGCAGATTACAACCTTTGACGGCAATAATAAAATATGCGTTGCAATATCCGATGTTGATACACCGACAAAAATTTCGATAGGCTATTGCGAGGAAACAGCAGAAATAATCTGCCAGGCTTTCTTTTTTACGTTACCAACAAATGCAATAACTGAATACAAAGCAAAAATCAGAATTGATATGCGAAACGTTCCCTTTTATGACAGTGTTTATGATACTGCACTTTGGTGGCAGAACGAGGGCGGTTATAAATCTGCATTTGTTCCCGAAAGTGCAAAAATGCCTATGGATTCACTTTGGTATAGCTTCCACCAAAATTTGAATAAGGATGAAATTCTTGATGAATGCCATCTTTCAAAAGAGCTCGGAATGGAAACTGTTATAATTGATGACGGTTGGCAAACTGACGATAATAACCGAGGCTATGCCTACTGCGGTGATTGGTCAGTTTGTGAAAATAAAATGGGTGATATGGCATCTCTTGTTGATGAAATTCATAAAATCGGTCAAAAGGTTATGCTATGGTACTCAGTTCCCTTTGTTGGTCTGTATTCCGAAAAATATGAAGAATTTAAAGATTATTTTCTTGATAAGTCCGGCAACGAAACTGATTTCTGGGCACTTGATCCAAGATATAAAAAGGTTAGAGATTATCTTTGCAGTGTTTATGAAAATGCAGTGAAAGAATGGAACCTTGACGGCTTAAAGCTTGATTTTATTGATAGCTTTGTTTTAAAGGGTAAGTCCTTGGAATATGACGAAAGACGAGATTTTCAATCCCTTGAAGATGCAATTCATGCTCTTATGAGCGAAATAAAAGGAAGATTAACCGCAATTAATAAAGATATTTTAATTGAATTCCGTCAGTCCTATATCGGTCCGTCTATCAGAAAATACGGAAATATGCTCAGGGTTGGTGATTGTCCCGGTGATATTCTTGCAAACCGAAGTCAGATTATTAATCTTCGTATGACTTCGGGTGAAACTGCAGTTCATTCTGATATGATTATGTGGAACGAAAAGGACAGTGCTGAAAATGCCGCCCTCCAGTTTGCAAACGTTATTTTTTCAGTTCCGCAGATTTCTATGATTATTAAAGCTTTGCCCGAAGAGCATATTGAAATGCTTAAATTTTATATTTCATTCTGGAATGAATACAGATATGTTCTCCTTGATGGTAAATTAACTGCAAAAAATCCTGAAAATGATTATTCACAAGCTTCTTCAACCCTTGATGACACAACTGTTGCGGCAGTTTACACCAATAATGTTGTTGATGCAAAAAACGGCACAACAGTTATTGTTAATGCAGGTAGCTTCAGTTCTGTTATCGTAAAAAACGCTGTTAATAAGAGATATGTTATAAAAAACTGTAAAGGTGAAATTTTAGACAAGGGAGAAGTCAGGGACAGCTTAAAAGAATTTAGGATATCTAAAGCCGGTGTTTTGTTAATAGAATAACAGAATTAATTTCTTGACAGAAATGTTTCAATTTGTTAAAATATGCGAGTTGAAATATGCAGACGTATCGAAGTGGTCATAACGGGGCGCACTCGAAATGCGTTAGCCTTAATCGGCTCGTGGGTTCGAATCCCACCGTCTGCGCCAGAAAAAGAAACAGTCACTATAAGTGGCTGTTTTTTATTTTTATTAAAAATTAATTACAATAATGTTACAGAGTTGCAGTTTTGTTGACTTTTCTTATATATAGTGGTATATTTATTGTGTTTAATTACGCACTCTTGAGGTGATAGTATGAAGGAAAATTCTGTTATTCTTTTCACTCAAAACGCACAAGATTTAAAACCGTTGACAAAATTATTAGAACAAAATTATGATTTATATGTTTGTTCTTACAATTTCCCGGACTCATGGTCCTCTGTTGATTTGCATTCAAGCAAAAATGTTCTTTTTGTTCTTGATACTTTTCCGGAGGATAAAGAGATTTTTTGGGTTGTTTCTAAGCTTGTCGAAGACGGTGTTTTTAATACTGTTCCGATTTTATTTACTTGCTTTGATGCGATGTATGAATTTGAAAATATGGGGTATTCGGCTTTTGCTTATGACGTTTTACCTTATCCCTTTGATTATGATATTGCTCAAAGGCGTCTTGAAAATATTTCAGAAATTCGTCAATTAAAATCTCAGATAATTAATCTTACCCAGATTCATACAAAACGAATTCTTAATCAAGCCAATAAGCTTAAAGAGCAAAACGTTAAAATGCAGGAAATGAACTTTGACCTTGTTGAGCTGCTTGTTGCTGCTATTGAAAGTCGTGATCTTGAATCCGGTCAGCATATTAAACGAATCAGAAGCTTTACCAAGGTTTTAACGGAAGCTGTTATGGAGCTTTGCCCGGAATATGGCATAACAAAAGAACAGGCTGACCATATTTATTACGCTTCCTCTGTTCATGATATCGGTAAAATAGCAATTCCCGATGCTATTATGTTAAAGCCCGGTAGGCTTACTGCCGATGAGTTTGAAATTATGAAAACCCATACAACTCATGGTGCAAAGCTTTTGGGAATGCTTGATGATATCAGCGATAATAACATTTATTTTAAATATTGCCAGGATATTTGCTACAGTCATCACGAAAGATGGGATGGAAGCGGTTATCCTTGCGGCTTAAAAGGCGATGAAATCCCGATTTCTGCTCAGATTGTTTCTGTAGCAGACTGCTATGATGCATTAACAAGTAACAGGCCATATAAATCTGCATTGAGTCACGAAGAAGCGGTTGAGCTTATTGTTACCGGAGCTTGCGGAGCGTTTTCGCCTCAGCTTTTGCGTTGCTTTGAGCGTGTTTTGTCAGATTTTGCGAAAATTTCTGATGAACTTAATAATAACAGTGCTTCAGAATCCCTCTTTGATTCTAACCCCATTTCTGCAATTGAAGTTGTGGAAGCTTCGGATAAAGAAAATAAGGATTCTATGACCGGCTGCGAAAATGACATTTTGGAATCCTATGACATTATTTTTGAAGCTGATTTAAAAAATAATCTTTTCTCTATTGTCCGTGGAAATTGGCTTAAATTTTTCCCCTATGAGCCGAAGAATTATATTGAGTTTGTTAGTCAGTGCGGTAAGCTTTGCCATCCTGCCGATCTTACACGCTTCAACAGTAAGGTTGATTTATCGACATTCCAGGAGCTTGTAAAAGCCGGTAAAAAGAAAACCCGTGTTGAGTTTCGAGTTGTTAAGGACAGAATTGAATATCTTGCTGTTGGTTTTGTTGTTTTCAAGGTTGATGAAGAAGAAAATCTTGTTGCCTTGCATGGTGCGTTCAGTATTTATACAGATGATGAAATCCTCGGTGATATAAAACGAGGCTTTGGAGTTACTGATGGTCTTACAGGTCTTTCTTTACCAAAGCAGTTTGAACGTGATGTCGATTCATACCTCAATGAGCGTCCCGGTACTAAAAATCTTATGATTTATATCGATATTGACGATATGAGTATGTGTAATAACATTTTCGGTTATGAATACGGTAATTCTCTTATCAAGGAGTTTGCGGGTAAGCTTCGCGGTATAAAATCAAAGGATAAATTTGTTTGTAAAGCAGCCTCTGATAAGTTCTGCTTGTTTATCAAAGATATTGATAAGCAGTCTGAGGTTGTTATGCTTGTTGAAAAAATTCATACACTTCTGCGAAAACCATATCATACCGCAACCGAAACAGGTGTGTTTACCGCGACTATGGGTGTTTCCAGATATCCCAATGACGGTTCAAACTATAAGGAGCTTGTTGTTGCGGCTGAGTATGCTTCAAAATCTGCAAAAATCAGCAGTAAAAATGCTTATGCTTTTTATAACAACGGTATGAAGCATCTTGCATCATATTCTTTGGAAGATGATAGTTATATAGGAACTAACAGTGACTCTTATGAACCAAAGTTTGTTCCCGTTGTTAATGCAAAAACAGGTGATTTGGTTTGCTATGACTGCGTACCGTTTTATTCCTCTTTCGGAGATTCTATTTCTGTAACCTCAGAGGTTTATTATGAATTGAATAAAAATTCATCAACCCGTAAAAACCTTAGTATGATTTCCATTAAAACAGTTCTCCTTAACGGAATTGCTTTTAGAAAAAAATATGGTTTTGTTCCGCCTTTATCGGTTTATACAATGCTTTTACCCGATGATATGCCGAGTCTTGTTCAAGAATTGGGAAACTTTGTTGAAGAGAATGATTGCTCAGATATTGATCTTTGTATAATTTTTCCCCAGGATTTTTTGGAAGATATTAATATCAGACGTTTAAGAACATTTTCTGATTATATAAAAAATTTAGGCTTTACTATGGGCTTATATCTTATCGGGACTAATTATATTCATAATAAATGCTACACAGAGGGTGTTTTTGACAGATATGTTCTCACCTCTGAATACATTGAAAGAACTTTGGCAACAGGTGCAAGCGAAAAGCATATAAACTATGCTGCTTTAACATTAAACAATCTTAAAAAATTTGTTAAAGATATTTCTATTCCCGCAAAGATTGAAAATTTTGAAATAGAAATGATGTTCAACTCGGGTTCAGAGCCTTTCTCAACTACCGAGGATGCAGTTTATGGTACTGATGCTTTGTATGCAGACTATAAAAAACGTGGCAGTAGGTTTAATAAGGGTAGTCTTGAAATTCAACCTAAAATATCAGAGGTTGATAAAGATATGCTTTATTATGACCTTGCAAAGAGTCCTTGTGCGGTATTAACCTTTGATATCAAGAAAGATAAATTGTTTATGTCACCTAATGCAAATGATGTTTTTGGTTTTAATTTAGTTGATTATTTTGAGAAACAGGAAAAGGTTGAGGTTCTTTCGTTTATACATCCCGATGATGGACAAAAGGTTTTCAACGCCCTGGTTAATTCAAGAATTAATCTTTCTTTGACAAATACCGATGTAAGAATTGCAACATCGCTTGATAAGAAAAAATACAGGCGTTTCAGTGTTAACTTTTTATCGGTTGTTGATGAGGGCGGTACTCCTGTAAGATATCAGTGCTTCGTCCACAGAATTTCAGAATGATTTCTTTAAATCTTCTAAAATTCTTTTCTCAATCCGAGATACATAAGAGCGTGAAATATTCAGCATTTCGGCGATTTCCTTTTGGGTAAGCGGTTGTTGTCCGTCAAGGCCATATCTTTTTATGATTATGGTTTTGTCCCTTTCATCTTTTATGTTGTTTATCAAGCTTATTAAAACTTTCAGCTTGTTTTTAGTGTCAATATCGTCAATTATTGTATCATCTATAGCAATAATATCCATTAAAGTTAAAGGGTTTCCTTCGCTGTCTGTGTCTATTGGTTCATTGAATGATATTTCTTGAGAAATTTTTTTGTTGTTTCTGAAATACATTAAAATCTCATTTTCGATGCATCGGGCACAATAGGTTGCAAGCTTTGTACCTTTTTTGTGATTGAAGCTATTGATACCCTTAATTAAGCCGATTGTACCGACTGAAATTAAATCGTCCTGTTCACTGTAATTGGCATAGTATTTTTTCACAATATGAGCAACTAATCTTAAGTTATGTTCAATTAAACGCTTTCGGGCGCCATCGTCACCTTGAGAGAGCAATTTTAAAAGCTCTGCCTCTTCCTTTTTAGGAAGCGGCTTTGGGAAAGAATCTGTGTCAGTTACATGTAAAATAAGATATAGCATATTGCTGATTATTGAGAATATGTCCAATATAATCACCTCGGTTATATATATTCCCGATGCTTTAGTAATTTGCTGAAAAGAAGAGGTTTTATGAAAAAAATTGAACAATATAAAACTACCGTAAGATTTACTGCTATAACGATTCTTGATTTGGTTTTAACTGCAATTTATTATTATGTATGGAGCGTTGCTTATAACCCGGATTTTGAGCATCCTTATATCGGTAAAGGTAAATTGTTTCTTGCATTTGTTTATTTTGCAGTGCTTCTTGTTACAAGCATTGTTTTAGGCGCATCGAGAATTGATGAATTAAGAAAGAGTGAAATCTTATTTTATGAGGTTTTTGCACTTCTTTTTGCTAACGGTATTGCATATACCCAGGTATGCTTAATAGTGGCAAAAATTGCTAATATTTTACCTATGCTTTATATATTGTTTGCTCAGATTTTTGTTTTGATTATCTGGACCGGATTATCTTTTTATATTGTTCATCGGTTAAATCCTCCCGAAAAGCTTATGATTATATATGGAAGTCATCTTGCCACAGAAATTGTTTATAAGATGAGTCAGCTTGAGGACAGGTTCGTTATAACAGAGTCTGCAAATGTTGATGTGGGCTTTGATGAGCTCGCTCAGAAAATTGATAAATTTGAAAGCATAATCATTTGTGATGTTCCTGCAAGAATGAGAAATGATTTGCTTAAATATTGCTACCAACAGAATAAAAGTATATATGTAATTCCGAAGATTTCTGATATTGTTGTAAGAAGTGCTGCTGATATCAGCTATTTTGATTCACCCATAATAAGATGCAGATCAGTTGGTTTAACAGTTGAACAAAGAGCAATTAAACGAATTGTTGATGTTGTTTGCTCGTTGCTGGCTTTAATTGTGCTTTCACCGTTGTTTTTAATAATATCCTTGGCAATTAAGTTGTATGATGGCGGTCCTGTTTTCTATAAGCAGAAGCGTTGCACAAGAGACTTAAAGCCCTTTGATATCTTGAAATTCAGAAGTATGATTGTTGATGCGGAAAAAAACGGACCGCAGCCTGCGATTGATAATGATTCCCGAATTACTCCGGTAGGTAAAATTATCCGTGCTTTAAGAGTTGATGAATTGCCGCAGATAATTAATATTCTCAAGGGGGATATGTCCATTGTTGGTCCTCGTCCCGAAAGAATTGAGCATGTTGAAAAATATTCTGAAGAAATCCCCGAATTTGTTTGCAGATACAAGGTTAAGGGTGGCTTAACCGGTTACGCACAGGTTTACGGAAAATATAATACATCTGCCTATAACAAATTGAAAATGGATTTAATTTATATTCAAAACTATTCTCTTGCTATGGATTTTAAATTGATTTTAATGACCGTCAGAATTCTTTTTAAGAAAGACAGCACAGAAGGCTTTGATAGGAAGAAAGTGAATAAGTGAATTTATATTTTATGATTCTTGCCGGTGGTATCGGGTCAAGAATGCAATCCCCCGAGCTGCCTAAGCAGTATTTAAAAATTGATAATGAACCGATAATTATAAAAACTGTTCGTAATTTTATTGATTTCGGTTTGTTCAGAGCAGGTGTTATTTGCTGTCCTGTTGATTGGATTGAATACACAAAAGCCCTGCTTCTTGAGAACGGTATATCGACTGACACTGTTTTTGTTGTTCCCGGTGGTAAAAACAGAAATTCCTCTGTTCAGAATGGTTGCCGTTTTTTAACAAAGAATTTTAATGTTGCTGATGATGATGTTATTCTGACTCATGATGCAGTAAGACCGTTTATTGATTCGAGAATTATAAGAGATAATATTTCAGCAGTAAAAGAATTTGGTGCGGCAAATACAGTTATGCCTGTTTATGATTCAATAATAAGAACCACAACAGGTGATTTTCTTTCCGAGCATTTGCCGAGAAAAGAGCTCTACAGAGTTCAGACACCCCAGAGCTTTAGGTTGAATGAGCTTGAAAATGTTATAAATTCACTTTCGGATGAGGAGCTTGAGGCATATACTGATGTTGCTTCAATTTTTGCAGACAGAGGCTTTAGAGTAAAATTAGTCGAGGGAATTGACAGCAATATTAAAATAACAACTCCCTTTGATATGGCGGTTGCGGAATCAATTATTTCCAATTTGCCTTAACATTTAATTAAGTATATAAGCATTTTAATGATGTGTAATATAATAAATTTTCAGTCAGTGACTTTTGAAGGAGGTTTCCTTTATGGCTTTGAAACGCCCGCAGCGTTCTAAGAAACAGAAAAAAGTAAAAAAACAGCATCCGAAATTGAGAAGATTTTTCTCAGTTGTTTTGGTGCTTGTTTCTATTGCTCTTATTTGCGGTACGGTTGCATGCACTTATATTTATAAGTTTGCTAATGAATATGTAACAGGTGGCAAAAAAATTGACCTCGAGGAGTATAAGGCAAATCAAGAGCAGACAAGTATCATTTACGGTTATGACTCCAATAAGCAGCTTGTTGAGCTTTTGCGTCTTCACGGTGCTCAGAATCGAGTTTGGATTGACTATAAAGACATTCCGAAGAATATGGTTAATGCTTTCCGTGACCTTGAAGATAAGCGTTTTAATGAGCACAAGGGTGTTGACTGGTACGGAACTGTTTTTGGTGTTGTATCATCCGGCTTTGAGCGTGGTGCATCAACAATCACTCAGCAGTTGATTAAAAACCTTACTAAAGAGGACGGAAGAACTGTTTCCCGTAAATTCTATGAAATTCTTAATGCATTAAATGTTGAACAGCATTATTCTAAAAAGAAAATTATGGAATTTTACCTTAATACTGTTTATCTCGGCAATGGTTGCTACGGTATAAGAACTGCGGCTGAAAAATATTTTGGCAAAAATGTTGAGGATTTGAATGCTGCTGAATGTGCAGTTATTGCTTCAATTACAAAAGCTCCCGCAACCTATGACCCGTTGACTGAAGATGGTCTTGCAGCTTTGATTGATAAAGATGAAAATGGTAACATGGGTAGGCAGAGATATTGCCTTACTTGTATGCTTGAAGAGGGTAGCCTTACTGAAAAGCAATACGAAAAAGCTTTAGATTTTGAACTCATTTTCACCAATAGTGAGAACTATAAGGGTAGCCAGGTTACCAAAAATGAAGATGAAGAGGATGACGAAAACTATACAGAGGATGATATCAAATATACTGATAAAACCGATAGTGAAATGTCCTCTTACTATGTTGAATATGTAATTGATTCTGTTATTGAGGATTTGCAGGAAGAATATGAATGGACCTATAACGAGGCTTGGAAAAAGGTTTTCTTTGGTGGTCTTCGTATTTATACTGCAATCGACCTTGATGTTCAAGAAGCTGCAGAAAATGTATATGTTAACAGAATTACTTTCCCTGAGGAAGATTTGAAGGATAAAGAAAATCCACCTGTTCAATCCGCAATAACGATTATGGATTATAGTGGCAGAGTTGTTGCTATGGTTGGCGGAGCAGGTGAAAAAACAACCTTCCGTGGACTTAACAGAGCATCCGATTCACCCCGTCAGCCCGGTTCGTCTATTAAACCGATTTCTGTTTATACACCTGCAATAGAAAACAATGTTTGTACCTGGTCTACCAAGGTGCAAAACTATGGTATCAGATTAGGTTCTTCAAGATGGCCTGTTAACTATGGTGGTTCTTACGGTAATGCTAAAAACTTTGTAACCGTTCAGTCTGCTTTGGCTCAGTCATTAAATACAGTTCCTGCTCAGCTAATGAGAAGAATAGGTATAGAAACAAGCTTTGATTTCCTTGTTGATGACCTTAAAATCTCAACATTTGTTACAGATGAGGACGATCCTAACTACGATGGTAACTTCTCAACCCTTTGTGTTGGTGGTGCCAGTGAGGGTGTAACAACTCTTGATATGACAGCTGCATTTGCCATTTTTGGTAACAACGGTTATTATTTCGAGCCATATTGCTATTACAAGGTTACAAATAATGACGGTACAGAAACTCTTCTTAAATCCGGTAACAGTGAGGGTAAGCAGGTTGTTTCCGAAAGCACAGCCGGTGTTATGCGTCAGCTTCTCAGAACTGTTGTTAATGGCGGTACCGGTGGCGGTTACGGTGTAAGCGGATTCGATACCTTTGCTAAAACAGGTACAACATCTGACGATAAAGACCGTTGGTTTGTCGGCGGTACACCTTACTATGTTGCTTCTGTTTGGTACGGCTATGATGAGCCAAGAGCAATTACCAATACCTCAGGTAACCCTGCAGGTAAAATCTTTAAGGCTATTATGAATGATGTTCACGAAGAGCTGGAATCAATGTCATATCCAAGTGCAAGTGGCGTTGTTGCAAGGTCTTATTGTAAGATATCCGGTGATATTGCTTCTCCCGGTTGCGCAGAAACGGGAACCGGCTATTATAAAGCTTCATATATTCCCTCAAAATGCAAAAACTGTGCTATGATTCATGCTATAGGCTCTGAAATTCCCGATGAAGTAACAGGGCCATCTGCAACAGAGGAAACTACTAAGAAAAAGAAGAAGGATAAGAATAAAAAGACAACAAAACCTGCTACAACAGTCAGACCCACAACTGCTCCCACGACGACACTTCCGTCAACAACAGTTGAAGTGCCGACTGAAACAGAGGTTTCTGCTACAACACCCGAAACAACAGAAGAAGTAGCAGCAGTATTGGATTAATGTGAATTAAAAACGGCTGATAGATTTTCTATCAGCCATTTTTGAGGTATATAGTATGATTATAATATCAGTTGACTATGGTGATAAAAGAACGGGTATAGCAGCTTGCGATAAGCTTGAAATGTTAGCTTCACCGGTTTGTGTTATCACCGAGTGGAATAAAGATAGTCTTGCACAAAAAATCGTTGAGGTTGCAAATGAAAAAAAAGCTGAGCTTATTGTTATAGGCTTGCCTAAAAATATGGATGGCTCCAAAGGCTTTCGTGCAGACGCTTGTGAGGAGTTAGGTGAAATTATTCAGAGTTTTACGGAAATTCCTGTTACATTCTGGGATGAACGTCTTACAACAGTTTCTGCTCACAGAATTTTAAGCGATAATAATGTTCGCGGAAAAAAACGTAAAAATGTTGTTGATGCAGTTGCTGCAGATATTATTCTGCAGGATTTTATTGATTCGAGAAAAAATAAATTTTAAGGTAATTGAGGTTTTTTAATGTTCAATAAAAAGAAAAAAACGATTACAACTGAAAAGCTTGAAATTAATTCATCGGTTTATACTGCAGATTATATATTGAGCAAGGCTCTTGATATTGGAGAGAATATTCTCCGTTGCGGTGGTGAATCCCACCGAATTGAAGATACTGTTGAGAGAATATGCTCTGCTTACGGTGCGGTACATACAGATGTTTTCGCATTGCCCTCACTTGTTGTCGCAGGTATCAGAATGGCAGACGGTACAACTGCATCACAAGTAAGGCGTGTTTATAAAACATCAAACAATATGTATAAGCTTGATGAAATGAATAAAATTTCCCGAAATGTCTGCAACGGTGTTATTTCCCTTGAGGATGTTGAAGAAAAAATTGATTATGCTCTTCATAACAAGCCCTTTCCGAAATATCTTTCCATTGTAGGCGGTGTTATTGCCGCAGGTGGTTTTGCTGTATTCTTCGGCGGAAATCTTTGGGATGCTCTTGCAGCTGCTATTGCAGGCTTTTTTGTTTCTGTTATGAACAGACAAAAAATTAATTTAATGAATAAAATGCTTTATACCGTTGCCCAGTCTTTTGTCGGTGCAATTTGCGGTCTTCTGCTGGTACATTTTGGCATAGGTCAGAATATAGATATGGTTATGATAGGAACGATTATGCTGCTGATTCCGGGTCTTGCTTTCGGTAATGCAGTTCGTGACTTGCTGTTTGGTGACACAGTTTCCGGTATTATTCAGCTTGTTCAAGCGATACTGACAGCGGTTATGGTGGCATTTGGCTATATTGTTGCTATTATGTTTTTCGGGAGGGTGTTTTAATTGGATGAAATTTTAATTAAAATTATTGCTGGTGCAATCGCTACTCTCGGATTTGCCATTCTTTTTCGTTTAAAGCCGTCTCATTGGCCTTTTGCTATGTTAGACGGGTTGTTTGCTTGCGTTGCCTATTTTGCATTTACGGAGCTTTTTGGAGGGAATTTTCTGCCCAATCTTTTAGCGGCATTTGTGGCTTCGGCTTTTGCTGACCTTTTTGCAAGAATGTGCAAAGCACCATCAACCGTTTTTATTTTACCAGGTTGTATTGCTCTCGTTCCCGGAGGTACTCTTTATTATGCAATGAGCAATCTTCTTTCAGAAAACAGAGAGGTTGCTGTTGAATATTTTTTAACTACATTAACTGTTGGTATAGGCATAGGTGGAGGGATTATTGCCGCTTCTCTTCTCAGAGTTACCATTCAAGCTATATCAAGAAAAATAAAAAGAAAAAAGATATGAATTTAATTGTTTTTTATTGACAATGAAATTCATTGGTCTTATAATTGCTTGTATATTTATTCATTTTATATGAATGATTAACCCAAGGAGGCTATTATGGAACGATATTTTCAACCGGAAATTGAAACTGCAAGTCCTGAACAGCTCAAGGCATGGCAGGATGAAAGACTTGTTAAACAAATAAAACACGTTTGGGACAATGTCCCTCTTTATCGTGAAAAAATGGAAAAAGCGGGTGTTACTCCCGATGATATTAAGGGTACAGAGGATTTACATAAGTTACCCTTTGTTACCAAGGATGATTTAAGAGAGGGTTACCCTTACGGACTTCTTGCAAAGCCCTTATCTGAATGTGTGAGAATTCATTCAACCTCGGGCACAACAGGAAAAAGAGTAATGGCATATTATACTCAGCACGATATTGATTTATGGGAAGATTGTTGTTCTCGTGCCCTTGTTGCAGCAGGGGCTACAAATGAAGATGTTTGCCACGTTGCTTATGGTTACGGTCTTTTTACCGGTGGTGCAGGTCTTAACGGAGGCAGTCATAAAGTCGGTTGCCTTACTATTCCGATTTCTTCGGGTAATACAGAACGTCAGATTATGTTTATGCAGGATTTGAAATCAACAATACTCTGTTGCACACCTTCTTATGCTGCATATCTTGGCGAAACAATGAAAGAAATGGGCCTTACTCCCGAGCAGATTCCTCTTAAGGCAGGCATTTTTGGTGCAGAAGCATGGAGTGAAGAAATGAGAAGAGATATTGAGAAAACTCTCGGTATCAAGGCTTATGATATTTATGGTCTTACAGAGCTTTCGGGTCCCGGTGTATCATTTGAATGCTCAGCTCAGACAGGTATGCATATTAATGAAGACCATTTTATAGCAGAAATAATTGATCCCGAAACTCTTGAAGTGCTTCCCGAGGGTTCAAAGGGTGAGCTTGTTTTCACAGCTATTACAAAAGAAGCGTTCCCGATTATTCGTTACAGAACAAAAGATATTTGTGTTCTTAATCGTGAAAAATGCTCCTGCGGACGTACTTTTATTAAAATGTGCAAGCCTATGGGTAGAAGCGATGATATGCTTATTATCCGTGGTGTTAATGTGTTCCCGTCACAGATTGAAACTGTTCTTCTTAACAAGGGCTATTCAGCTAATTATCAGATTATTGTTGACAGAGTCAAGAATACAGATACACTTGATGTTCATGTTGAAATGACACCGGAAATGTTTACTGATAATATGGGCGAAATTGATCGCCGTCAGAAAGAAATTGTTGAAGGACTTCGTTCAATGTTAGGTATTTCTGCTAAGGTTACTCTTGTTGCACCCAAATCTATTGTTCGTAGTGAGGGTAAAGCTGTTAGAATAATTGATAAGAGGAAAATATAAGGGGGATTTGCTATGAGTATTAAACAGATTTCTGTTTTCGTTGAAAACAAGCCCGGTTCAATGAGTGCGATGACAAGCGTTCTTGCTGAAAATGAAATTGATATGAGAGCATTATCTCTTGCTGAAACAGGAGATTTCGGCATTGTACGTATCATTGTTAAGGACCTTTATAAAGCAACAACTGTTTTAAAGGATGCAGGTTATATTCATTCTTTAACAGATGTTTTGGGTGTTAAAATTCCTGATGTTCCCGGTGGTCTTAATAAGGTTTTAACCATTCTTGAAGCAAAAGGCATTAATATTGACTATATGTATGCTTTTATGGGAAACGGTGTTACAAAGCATGCTTATATGATATTCCGTGTTGAAGATGTTCAGACTGCTCAGAATGCACTTGTTGAAAACGGAATTCATATGGTAACAAAAGAAGATATCGAAAAGCTTTAATATTTTATATATAATTTGACCTGTTGCAGTAAAAATGCAGCAGGTCTTTTTTAGTAGAACGCAAAGTGCAAAATGATAAGTGCATAATGCTAAGTGCTAAGTATCGCGAAGCCTACCCCTCTTTTTTGCCTTACGGCAATGGTGGGTGGTACGGAAGAGAAGCTTTCCCTTAATTTTGCATTTTGCATTTAAAATAGCCTTCGGCTACAGGAAACCCCCGGCGAGGGTTTCCTACGATAAAACAGTCACACCGGACTGTTTTATCTACCTTCCTGCCCTTTTGAAGGGAATGGT
>JAZQJD010000023.1:0-22870 GCA_045541435.1 Acutalibacteraceae bacterium | reverse complement strand
AATTTGTTTAACCCGATTTTGTTTCTTGTTGCTGTTTTAATTCCGAAACAATCTTTAGGATAAAGTATCAGCACTTTGCCTTGTTCTTCAAGTTCAAGAATTTCATTTATCCTATTATGATATAATGTGTGTGACATTGTTATAGCCTTTGCGATTTGCGGATATTTAAAAAGTAATGGATTAACAAGCCATTTAGGAAAAGCAGATTTCTTATAGCTAACGGGAAGTGTCAAACAAATAATCAGCTTGTCACAACCATCTTCAAAAGCTTTTTTATATGGAATCGGGTCAGAGATACCGCCGTCGAAATATCTTCTGTTCTTAAATAAAACAGGTTGACGGGTAACTATAGGTAATGCACAGCTTGCCTTTAACAAAGTAAAATCGTCATAGGCGAAATCGTTTTTATAAAAAAAATTTTGTTCAGCGGTCTGTGCATCAGTTACCGCAACAACAAACTTTTTTTTTGATTTTGTAATAGCATCAAAATTCAACGGATTTTTGCCGTAACTGTTTGTTATATCGGAATAAATATAATCAAGGTTGATACATTCCCTTGCAGAAATAATTACCTATACCCATATATTGTCTTTCAAATGAATATTCCTCATAAAAGCTTTTTAATCTTCCACGCTGACCTGCTATGTATGTTATTAGATTTGCACTACCCGCAGAAACGCCCAAACAATATTCAATATCAATAGAATTATCGAGGAGAAAATCAATAATACCGCTTACATAGTTTCCTCTTAAACCGCCGCCGATATCCATAATCCCAACCATAATACACCACCACAAATTCTTTTTTCTATCTGTTTACAAATTCAAGTTTGTCGAGTTGATTATATCACCAATCAACAGCTAAAGCAATAAAAGAAAAGAACAGATAACTGATGCTATCTGTTCTTCCGTGGTCGGAGTGAGGTGATTCGAACACCCGACTTCTTCGTCCCGAACGAAGCGCTCTACCAAACTGAGCCACACCCCGATGTGTGATTTTATTTAATTTTTTGTTTTTCTGTTTGTGGGATGTTATGTGGTCATTTCGTTTTTTTGAAGTGTTTTTCAAAAATTCTGAAATGGTTTAATCCCAAGTGTATCAAGGCTTGTAGCGATTTTTGAGTTTTGGTCGAACCGTGGGAACTGCGTTTTCCCGAACGTAGCGCTCTTCCTGTTGCAACATAGTCGTCTCGCTCGTTGTTCACTTCGCGATACTCCTTGTTGCGCCACGCCTTATTCCTCGCTGCATCCGCCACCGGCGGCACTCGGAAACGTCCCCAAATTGAGCCACATCTCGTTATTAAGTGCAAAATGCAAAACGCAAAGTGCAAAATGGATTATACATTATTAGGCAAATAAAATCAAGTGTTTTGAATACATTATTTTTTGTACCACCCACCACCTGCGGTGGTTCCCCTCCTTTTTGCTTCGCAAAAAGAGGGATAATATTGCTTTGCTTTTACTTTATTCTATGGTACAAGCAAGACCGTTCCCTATAATTGTTCTGAATATACTAATTTGTAAAAATCTAAAAGCTAACCGCTAACAGCTATTTGCTATTTGCTATTTGCTATTTGCTAACCGCTAAATACCGGCGGCTGGTGGCTTTATAATGCTGACCGCAGGTCCCGACATTCCGCACTCCTCATTCCGAATTCCGCATACACATAAATTTTGCACAGTTTTTATACTGATTTTTCGGTAATATATAATAGTATAATTTTATTGCTTTATAAGGATAAACCATATATAATGTAGATTGAATTAAAATGGGGTGAAAGGAGTTTTCTTCTTGAACATTATTGTAGTTGGTGTGGGAAAGGTTGGTTACACTGTTGCAGAACAGCTTTCTCAGGAGGAGCATGATGTTACCATTATTGACACTGATGAAGATGTTATAAACGACACTCTTCAGGACATTGATGTTATCGGTATAATCGGTGATGGTGCAACCCGCAGAAGCTTGCAGAATGCAGGCATTGAAGAATGCGATTTGCTTATTGCTCTTACAGGTAGCGATGAGCTTAATATATACTGCTGTCTTTTAGGCAAAAGGCTTGGAGCAAAAAGCACAATAGCCCGAGTTCGTGACCCGGAATACAGCAAGGATGTTGGTCTTTTAAAGGAAAATCTCGGACTTGCTCTTGCCATTAATCCCGAAAGAGAAGCAGCGGCAGAAATACAACGAATTTTAAGATTCCCGACGGCAAGAAATGTTGATATATTCGGTCACGGCAAGGTTGACCTTTTAAGCTTTGTTGCCAATAACAACTGCTTTTTAACCAACAAAGCTATCAAAGATTCCTTCTCAAAAATCAAAACAAAAGCCCTTGTTTGTGCTATTGAGCGTGGCAAAGAGGTTTTCATCCCAACCGGTGACTTTGTTATCCAGGAGAACGATACTGTTGCAGTTCTCACTCCTGCTAAAACTGCCCCCGACTTTTTCAAGCAAATCGGCTACAGAACCAATGATATTAAAAATATTATGATTATCGGCGGCGGTAAAATCGCCCTATATCTTGCCAAAGCTCTTAATCATCTTAATGTTTGCACAACAATTATTGAAAAAGACCTTGATACCGCCCTTAATTTAAGCAGCACTCTTAACAATATCAATATTGTTCACGGTGACGGCACAAACCGTTCACTTCTTCTTGAAGAAGGACTTCTTGAGGCGGATGCTTTCTGTTGTCTTACAGGTATCGACGAGGAAAACATTGTTCTTTCCCTTTTTGCTAAGAACACTGCTCCCGAAATCAAAACCATCACAAAGGTTAACCACACTCTTTTCCGTGAGGTTATTCAGACTCTTGATATTGACAGCGTTATTTATCCCAAATTCACAACAGCAAGTATAATTCTAAAATATGTCCGAGCCCATACCGCAGGTAACAATGAAAAAAATGTTAACAAGCTGACCCGTATCATAAACAATAAGGTTGAAGCTATTGAATTTAATGTAACTGCGGAAAGCAGATTAGTCGGTCATCAGATTCAATATCTTGATATAAGAAAGAATATTCTCTTAGGCTCAATTACCCGAAACGGTGAGGTAATCATTCCCCGAGGAACAGATATTCTTCAAGAGGGTGACTCCGTAGTTGTTGTTACAACCTCTGAACGCCTTACTAAACTTGATGATATTTTGAAATAAGGAAAAAGAAAATGAACAAAAGAATGATAGCATATATACTCGGTATATTGCTTTTATGCGAAGCGGGATTGCTTCTTTTACCTACAGTTGTTTCTCTTATATACGGTGAAGCTGTGGTAACAAGCTTTCTTGCAACAATAGCACTTCTTGCGGCAACAGGTTTAGTGCTTATAGCAATGAAGCCTAAAGACAAAACAATCTATGCCCGTCACGGACTTGTAATTGTATCTCTTGGTTGGATTTTAATGAGTCTTTTCGGAGCTCTCCCCTTTTATTTCAGCGGAGAAATTCCAAGCTACCTTGATGCAGTTTTTGAAGCGGTTTCGGGATTTACCACAACGGGCTCAAGCATCTTAACCGATGTTGAAGCGCTTTCAAAATCAATGCTTTTCTGGCGAAGCTTTACCCATTGGATTGGCGGTATGGGTGTTCTTGTGTTTATGATGGCGGTTCTTCCTCTTGCCGGTGGTGGCGGTGATCTCCACCTTATGAAAGCAGAAAGCCCCGGCCCCAATGTTTCAAAGCTTGTTCCCAAGTCAAGCAAAACTGCACGAATCCTATACGGAATATATTTAGCACTTACCGTGCTTGAAATAAGCATTTTACTCATAGGCGGTATGCCTCTCTTTGACAGTGTAACTATAACTTTCGGCACGGCGGGTACCGGTGGCTTCGGTGTTCTTAATTCAAGCATTGCCGAATACAGCACATTCTGCCAAGGGGTTATAACCGTATTCATGGCTCTTTTCGGAGTGAATTTTAACTTTTATTTCCTGCTTCTTTGCAAAAAATTCAAGGATGCATTTAAAAGTGAGGAGGTATGGACATATCTTGCAATAATGTTTTCTGCAATAGTTGTTATTGCAATAAATGTTAAGGATATGTTCTCGAGCTTCGGCGAAGCTCTTCATCATTCCGCATTCCAGGTAAGCTCTGTTATGACAACAACCGGTTTTGCCACAACAGACTTCAACCAATGGCCCGAATTAAGCCGAATAATTATGCTTGCGGTTATGTGCGTTGGTGCATGTGCCGGCAGTACCGGTGGCGGACTTAAGGTTTCCCGAGTAATTATTCTTTTAAAAAGTGCAAGGCGGGAATTCCGCCGCATCTCTCACCCGAGAAGCGTTAAAATTATCACCTTTGACGGTAACAGAGTAAGTGATGACACAATCCGCAACACATTTGCATATTTCTTCATTTACGCTATGATTTTTGCTTCTTCAGTGCTTGTAGTTTCACTTGATAATTTTGATTTCACAACAACCACAACCTCTGTTATTGCAACTCTCAATAACATTGGTCCCGGTTTAAATATGGTAGGCGCAACAGGAAACTATTCGGATTTCGGTTTCCTCTCAAAGCTTGTTTTAATTGCAGATATGCTTTTAGGCAGACTTGAAATTTTCCCCTTACTTTTCCTCTTTGCACCATCGAAGCAAAAGGTTAAAATCTTTAGTAGAATAAGAAGCAAGTTAATGTAAGAAAGGAACAAAAAAATGCGAACAGTTAAATGTATTAATGAAAACTGGCTTTTCACAATGGACGAAAAAGCAAATCCGTCCGCACTCCCCGAAGGTGCAGAGGAGCTTAATCTTCCTCATACATGGAACGGCACGGACAGCCAGGATGGTGGCAATGACTACAAGCGTCAGAAATGCTACTACTTTAAAGAAATTGCAAAAGCTGAACTTACAGGCAAAGAAAACTATCTTGAATTTGATGCTGTAAGCTCTTCCGCAGAGGTTTTCTGGAACGGTGCTTCTCTTCTTGTTCACCACGGCGGTTATTCCCGATTCAGAGTAAAAATCCCTGCTGACAATATAAAGGAAACAAACCTTTTGACAGTTTGTGCTGATAACACACCTAATGAAGAGGTTTATCCTCAGACTGCCGATTTCACATTCTACGGCGGTATTTACAGAGGTGTTAAAATCGTTAGCGTTCCATCTGCCCATTTTGATTTGGAATATTACGGTGCTCCCGGTGTTATGGTTACACCCAAAGTTGACGGTAAAAATGCTGAAATTGCCATTGAAGCATTCGTAAAAAATGCAGATGGTGCAAGTCTTACATATAAAATCCTTGACGGTGAAGAGGTTGTTGCAGAAGCAACAACAACCGATACAAAAGTGAACCTTACAATCGAAAATGTTCACCTTTGGAACGGAAGAAAGGACCCACATCTTTATACTTTAGAAGCAATTCTTTCAAAAGACGGTGAAGCTCTTGATACTGTAGCTACCCGTTTCGGTTGCAGAACCTTCAGCGTTGACTCCGAAAAAGGCTTTATTCTCAATGGTAAGGAATATGCTCTCCGAGGTGTTTCACGCCATCAGGACTATCCCAAAAAAGGTAACGCACTTTCTCTCGAGGACCACAAGAGAGATATTGAATTAATCTGCGAGGTTGGTGCAACAACAATCCGCCTTGCTCACTATCAGCACGCTCAGGAATTCTATGACCTTTGCGATGAAAAGGGTCTTGTAATATGGGCAGAAATCCCCTATATTTCTCGCCATATGGAAGGCGGTTACGATAATACAATAAGCCAGATGAAAGAGCTTGTAGCCCAGAATTATAACCACGCTTCAATCTGCTTCTGGGGACTTTCCAACGAAATCACTATTGCAGGTGCAGACGACCCCCACCTTATAAAAAACCATAAGGACTTAAATAACCTTGTTCACGAAATGGACAAAACAAGGCTTACCACCATTGCAACAGTTACAATGTGCTCAATGGACAGCGAATATGTTCATATCAGCGACGTGCTTTCATATAACCACTATTTCGGTTGGTACGGCGGTACAACAGATATGAACGGCAAATGGTTTGATGATTTCCATAAGAAATACCCCAATAAAGCAATCGGTTTGAGTGAATATGGCTGCGAAGCACTTGACTGGCACACATCAACTCCCACTCAGGGTGACTATACAGAAGAATATCAGGCATATTATCACGAAGAGCTTATTAAACAGATTGCAGTTCGTCCTTATATCTGGGCAACTCATGTATGGAATATGTTTGACTTTGCCGCTGATGCTCGTGCAGAGGGTGGCGAAAACGGTATGAACCACAAGGGTCTTATGACCTTTGACCGTCAGTATAAAAAGGATGCATTCTATGCTTACAAGGCTTGGCTCAATCCCGAGCCAATGGTTCATATCTGCTCAAAGAAATATATCGACAGAGTTGAGGATGTAACAAAGGTTACTGTTTATTCAAACTGCGATGAGGTTGAGCTTTTCCGTAATGGCGAAAGCATTGGCAAACAGAAAAAAGGAGATTTCCCCTTCTTCTATTTTGAGGTTAAAAACGAGGGCACTTCAACTCTTGAAGCTAAAGCAGGTGACCTTACCGACACCGCAACAATCAACAAGGTTGATACCCCCAACGAAGCTTACATAATGAAAGAAGAAAACCAGGTTATTAACTGGTTTGAAATCAATACACCTGTCGGCTATTATTCAATTAACGATACCATCGGTGACATTATGAGCACTCTTAAGGGTAAAATCGCTATGGTTAAGCTTCTTATGCTTTTCAAAAATGTTATGTCCCAAGGCTCAAAGGACGGCAAGCCCGAGGTTATGGGCTTCAGCTTCGGTAAAATCAATATGGCTATGATCAAGTCCTTGTTAGGAATGGTAAAAGGCTTTACAGTTAAGCGTACATTCTCAATGACAGGAAACAAGTTCTCTAAAGAACAAATCCTCGAAGTAAATGCAATGCTTAATAAGATTAAGAAAAAATAAGAGGAAGTCTTCCAAAAGGGAGGCTTTCTCTTATTTTTAGCTCCCGGTCACCAGATGCCAGAATTGTGACAACAGTTTTATTGTTCCGATTTTATTTATATATAAACAGGCAATTTTTATAATGAGAAGAACAAAGCTGTTGTATATTAAGCCTTCCTTCAAAGGAAGGTGGCACGGAAAATCTTAATTTTTCGTGACGGAAGGTTCTTTGTTGCAAAGCAACATTCCGCCAAAGGCGGAACTGTAGCAAAGTTGTTTTTCTTGATTCGCATATTCAGTGGCATAGGCAAGCCGGAGTATTGCGAGCGGGTTACAGTTGAAGCTTACGCTTCAATGACGCTTCTGCGGCAGCATCAAGAACCACCCACCGTTCCGCTAAACTTTATTTAAAATTTTTATAATAGGCTCGCTTTACACTTTGCCCCATTGATTTATGTATCAAAAGACGGTCCCCCCGCCTTTGAAGGCAGGCTCGGATTACAGTAAACTGTATTCAACCAAATTTATTTTTACAAATTTTGGAGCTAATGACTGGAGACTGGCGGCTGGTAGCTGGCAGCTATTTTTTGCTTGCATTATCTCTCCCTTATCAGTATAATATAGGAAGCAAAAAATATGTAGGTGATATTTTGGCAGAAATTCTTGCGACAATAATGGCGGTGTTTGCCGTAATCGGCGCACTTGATAAAATCTTCGGCAACCGTCTAAAATTAGGTGACGAATTTGAAAAGGGCATAATGACTTTGGGGCCTCTTTCTCTTTCAATGCTTGGTATGATGACCATTGCCCCTGCCCTTGCAGATTTGCTTTTACCTGTAATAACACCGGTTGCCAACCTTTTCGGCTTTGACCCCGGTGCTTTGGCAGGTATTCTAATTGCTAACGATATGGGTGGTGCAGCACTTGCGGATTCCGTTGCAACAGATTCTCTTTTAGGCTCTTTCCACGGACTTTGCGTTGCATCAATGCTGGGTGCGACAATTTCATTCACAATCCCCGTTGCCCTGCGTTCATCAAAAAAAGAAAACCATAACGATGTTCTTTTAGGTCTTCTTTGCGGTATCAGCACAATTCCCGTCGGTTGCTTCGTATCGGGGCTTGTAATGGGCATTTCTCCTCTTACTGTTTTAATTAACCTTGCCCCCGCCATTCTTATTTCTGTTATTATCATAATCGGACTTCTGAAATTCCCCGAAATAACAATAAAAATCTTTTCTGTGTTCGGAAAATTCATTTCAATTCTCATTACCTGCGGTTTGGCATTGGGAATTTTCCAGACCCTTACGGGCAGGGTTATTCTTAAAAACACCGCACCGCTTATGGAAAGTGCCGCAACGGTTTTCACAATCTGCATAACCCTTGCAGGTACATTCCCTCTTATTGCAATTATTTCAAAGCTTCTCAAGAAGCCACTTTCCGCTTTGGGCAAAAAATTAGACCTTGATGATACATCCGTTGTTGGCCTTATTGCAACTCTTGCAAACTCAATCGCCACAATGGAAAGTGCCGACAGAATGAACAGAAAAGGCAGAGTTTTGAACCTTGCTTTTGCAGTTTCAGCCGCCTTCGTTTTCGGCGACCACCTTGCATTCACTCTCTCCTATAACGATGAGCATATTGTTCCCGTAATAATCGGAAAGCTTGTGGCAGGTATCACCGCACTTGTAGTTGCAGTGGTTTTGGAGAAAAAGACAAATAAATAAAGATACAAAGACCTCGGAGTGAAAGCTCCGAGGTCTTCTCTTTATATACCTATATTAAACAATCTCTCAATTAACTGCTTAATTAAATTTATAAGCTTCACAAACCAATTCACAGAAGTCTGACTATTGCTGTTGGTCTTATTATCTTCGGTATGGGTAAATGTTCCTTCGTAGTTGCCTATACCCTCAACCGTAGTAACAGCATCACCATTCTCATTGGTTTCTTTTGTTACAATAAAATCCTTACCTTCTTCAAGTGTAACACCTTGGCAGATAACTTCAACAGTGTCGCCAAACATAAATTCAGCCTGCTTAATAGACCTTCTTGCAACCTTATATGTAATATTAATAACGCCATCATAATTTCCTATAAGAGAAACTGTTATATTGTATTCACCTGCATCGGTAAGCACCTGCTTATTCAAAACATCATAATCCTGACCTTCGACAAGCTTTTGTGTTCCATTGGAAACATAAATCTTCGGCTTAACCCCGTTAGGATTATATGTTGCACTATCATTAAGGACCTGTATGTTCTCAATACCCTGCGGCAAAATGGTAAATTTAGCAGTTGCTGCAAGATGCTTAAAATCACCAAGACCTTTTACAATGGCTTTTGCTGAACCTGCATTGATATTATCTTTATAAGAAACAGTATACTCTGAATCCTGCGTTAATTGGCGATTATTGGCAGAAGCATTAACCTCGGGGGTTATCTCTTCACCTGTGTAGGTCTGATTTTCTATTGGGTCAATAACAAGGGTTGTGTATTTAATGTTGTTTTCAGTTGCATAGGTCTGAGCGTAAGAGCCCTCGTTGCAGTAAATAACCAAATCCTCGCTGGCATTTTCAAAAGCATCATTACTGATTGATGTAACGCTGTCGGGGATAACTACAGCTTCAAGTGTAGGACAATCAGCAAACGCCATAGAACCGATTTCCTCTATATTGCCACCGATTACAACCATCTCAAGCTCTTCGCAATATCGGAATGTCTGTTCAACAATAGTATTCATCCCTTCGGGAAAAACAACCTTTTTTACAGGGCAATAAAGAAATGCAGAACCGCATATATCTGTTATGCTGTTTGAGAAAACAACCTCTTTCAACTTTCTGTTGAGCTCAAAGGCGAACAACCCTATTTTCTTCAGCTTTCCGGGAAATACAACACTCTCAAGATTAGGACAAGCTTTAAATGATTCAGCACCTATTTCAATTAAGCTGTCGGGGAAATCTATAGATGTAACTCTTGCATTAATAAATGAGCCATCAATAATTTCAAGACCTTCATTTAAAACAATTTCTTCAAGCTGGTTCAAACCAAACGCACTGCCTATTCTTTTAACTGTTTTAGGAATGACGATACTCGTCAAATTATTTTTTGTAAAGCTCTCGTCAGGTATATTGGAAATCTTAATATTTTCATCAAAATTCAATTCGGTAAGCCCTAAATTATAGGCAGCATTTTCTTGAATTTCCGTAACACCTGCACCAATATTTAAAACTGAAAGCTTGATATTTTGAAGTGCATTTGAGCGAAGCACAGAATCAGTTACAGTTAATTCCTTTAATGTGCCTGGTATATACACTCTCAAAGTCTTCATTCCATCATTGAATTTTTGGTCAGTGTTATAACCTGAGTACGCAAGATATCCGAACCAATAACCAAAAAGAGCCTCTTCTGTATCAGTTTTAACATTTCTGCTTTCACCAATAAATGGAACTGTTAATTTTTCCAAATTATTAGCCCCAGCAAATGCACCCTCGCTGATTACGGTTACACTATCGGGAACAACAATCTCCTCTAAAACCAAGCAACCGTCAAAGGCTTTATTATCTATTTTTTCAAGACCATCAGGTAAAACAATACTTTTTACTCTTGTATTACCGGCAAAAACTCTACCGATTTGCTTTACACCTTCAGGCACAACAACATTTACATCAGTGCCAAAGTAAGCCGTAAGAGTACCGTCCGAGTTAATTGCAAAGTTATTGCTTTCCTCTTCTTCGGGATATTCTTCTTCCGGATATTCCTCTTCGGGATATTCCTCTTCGGGATATTCTATCGTTTTTTCGTATTTGGTTCCTCTAAAAGCATACTCATTAATTTGAGATTCATTTTCCGGTAAAGCTACATCGGTTAAATTGCTGCAACCACCGAAAGCAAACGCACCGATTGCTTCAATACTATCGGGAATAACGATACTTGTAATATTCAGACACTTACCAAAAGACCAAACACCTATTTTTTTCAAGCCCTGTGGAAATTCAATACTGCTGAATACACAATTTTCAAAAGCCTCTGCGTCTATTTCAGTAACTTTTTTAGGAATAATAAATTCATCTAAATCAGTACAAGAGAAGAAAGCAAATTTTCCGATTCGTGTTATTTTATCTGTATTCTCAAAAACAACGGATTCAAGTGCTTTGCAATTTTTTGCAAAATTATCGGGATATTCTGTTGCTTCAACAGTATTTTTTACGATTATATTTTCTATTTTTTCTGCGTTTTCAAAATTGCTTTCGTTGATTTGCTTTGTGATAGTCACAGTTTTCAATGTTTGTGGCAAATAATATGTTACTTCACTTACAGAGTCCCAAGCAGCATAAGATCCCGTCCACTCTTCATCACCAAACATATAGCCGATATGATAACTATATCTTTCGTCATAATCTGCACCTTTAGGTCCTATGCCGAGAAATGGAGTTGTAAGTTTTTTTATTTTAGTGCCACTAAATGCACCAAAGCCCACCTTTTGAATTGTATCAGGTAAAACTAAATCTGAATTATTAAAACCTGAACAGTTTTTAAAAGCCCAATCATCTATTGTCACTATGTTTTTAGGAATATTCAGATTTTCTAAAGACGAGCAATTCTCAAAAGCATATTTCCCAATTATTGAAACAGAATCGGGAATATTCAAATTTTCTAAAGACGAGCAATTCCCAAAAGCATCTCTTCCAATTATTGCAACAGAATCGGGAATTTTGATTTCTTTAAGATTTTCGCAACCCCAAAAGGCAGCTTCACCTATTTCTGTTATATCACCTAATATTTCAACCTTTTCAAGACTTACAAAAGAAGCAAAGGCAATGTAACCGATAGAAGTGATACCTGCTTCAATTACAACATTCACGCATTTATCCCACATAGTGTCAAACCATTCATCCGTTGTTGTATATTCCTCTGATAACTCACCTGTACCACTGACAACTAAGTTTTCTCCGTCAAAGGTCCAGGTTATTCTCTCATCTGTGGCACTTGCCTTAGTTACAATATTTGTTGGTGCTATAGATAAAATTATCAACAAGGTTAAAAATATTGCTAATGCTTTTCTAAATGTATTATTCATAATTCCGCCTCCTTAATTTTCGGGTAAAAACTGAAAGCTGCAACCACCGTATTCTACTATAACAAGCTCTGCTTCAAAATCTTCAGAATACTCTTTTTTTACAGTATATTTACCTTTTGGTATTTCCTTTTCTGTTCCGTCACTGTAAACAGCATAAACTATCATACTCTCAACATTATAGCCACCGTCAAAAGTGCCGTATATGGAATTAAGCGTTACGGGATTTCTTTCTTTTTCCGCTTTAACATTCACATAAATACTTGTATCAAAATATTTGTAGGTTATAGTGATTTTTGTTCTGCCTTTTTTATCGGGCTTACCTATTTTTACATCACATTCATCAACTGAAACTACCTTTTCAGTATTATCTGAATAATAAACTCTTACTGCCACACCATTCAGCTTAATTTGTGATACCTCGGTGTATTCCGTTTTAAATCCGGGTGGCACTATTGCCGTTATTTTATAGATATGTGGAATTGGCTTTGTAACTCCGGGTGGTGTTATTTCCGTTATCTGATTTTCTGTAGTCTGAGGAGCAACAGTTGTTATTTCATTGTTACCAAATGTTGTGTTTTCTTTTTCAGCTTCAGTCGTCTTCTCTTTTTGAGTTGTTTCTGTCTGAATACTTGTTGCCGAATGCTCATAGATATTAAAAATATTATCTAAAAAGCTGTTGGGCTTCAATGAACCTTGAGCATTTTGGTTTGTAAGCTTTACTGATGTTACTGCACACAAAACCGCTACTGCGGCACAAGCAACAGATGCAGCATAAACACTTCTTAACCTCTTGTTATGTTGCTTTATTATTCTTTCAACACCCAAAAAGGCTTTATACTCTTCAGATTTTTTGCCATTAAGTGCATTCTGAATATTCTCAATCGCAACGCAGCAATCATCAATTAATTCTGCATTTATTTCATCAATATCTTTAGAAAGCTCTTCCTCAATGATTTCTTCTAATTCAGCTATAAGAGAAGAATAAAACAAATCGTCATTGATATTCTGTTTTGTAAGAAATTTTTCAACTGCAATTTTCATATCAAATCTTCTCCTTTCATTTCTTCCTCAACCATAGCTTTCACCTTTTGCCTTAATCGTGACAAACGCTTTGCGGTGGCATCAAAAGAAATATTTAATTCTTCCGCAATTTCTGCAATGGATTTTTCATCGGTATATTTAAGCTTATAAATAAGCTGTTCTTTTTCATCAAGAATACTGATAATCTTTTCGGCAAAAGAATCAAAATCAATGTTGCCGTAATCATAAACTTCATCTGCTGCAAGACTTTCCGCCAACTCCTCCAAAGGAATAATATTATTGGCTTTTTTATCCTGTCGCCATTGAGCTTTTATGAGATTATCTGCAATTTTATAAAGAAATGCACCTATATTCCCGATTTCTTCACCACTTAAAATCCGTTTGTAATAAACCATAAAACATTCTTGAACGCAGTCCTCTGCTTCATTTCTGTTTTTCAGCTTAATATTGCAAAAACGTGCGATTTTTTCATAGTATGTATCATAGGATTGGCGGAGTAGCTCATCCGCCCGTTTTTTATTTTGCAATTAAATCATCCTTTGAAAAGCTTTTCTATTACTATGTGTCATAAAAGGTAAAAGTTGACATAATTTTACAAAAAAAGTTAAAACTTCTTTAATCCCCTTATTATCAGTAGAGGTAGAACGATGAAGTTGTTACATATTATGCCTTCCTTCAAAGGAAGGTGGCACAAAACAGCTTGTCTGTTTTGTTACGGAAGGTTCTTTGTTGCGAAGCAACATTCCACCATAGGTGGAACTATAAAGCAACTATTGTTCTGAATTTATATATTCTGTGGTACAGGCAAGTCTGTACCTTACGGTGCATAACAGTTTACCTTTCGGCAAAATGACGCTCAAGTTTTCGCGTCAAGAACCACCCACCACCCGACCAACAAAATTCTAAGTTTTGTTATATGTCACGCTTGAAGCTGTGCTCGTACAGCAAAGAATTCAAAAGGTGGTCCCCCCGCCTTCGAAGGCAGGCAGAACCACCAAATACTTTTTCTTCTGAATTTATATAATAGCACCTTACGGTTTATTATCGATATACAAGCAAGCTTGTTCGATATATTTTGTTTTACAAAATTCGATATATTTAGTAAAACTAAATCCGATATGATATAAATCCTTATAACTCGTGCCGTCAGGCACATATCGAACCGTAGGTATATCGAAGCTGCAGCTATATCGAAAATCCTTCAGGATTTATATCGAGTGGCTTTGCCACATCATTCCACACTCAGCATTCTTAATACCTTCTCCGCCTCATCTTTAGTAAACCCACCGGGAGTTTTATCGAAGTTCTTATTTCCGTTAACCCAACGGGAGCACCATTCTTTGATTTGTGCTTCGGTCATATTAAGATTTTTTACATTTGTAAGTCTTGTTATTACATTTATAATATTCTCTTCGCTATCATCAAGTATTTCTAAAAGCTCGCAGAATCTCTCATTTTTGTTTTTCTTTGCTTTTCCAAGGAGATACGGCATAAATGCAGTACAGGCTTTGCCGTGAGGAATACCGAAATTCTCGGTCAATACATAACCAACTGTATGAGGGAATGCGGCACCGCAAACATTCAATTCAAGACCTGCATAAATTGAGCCGTAATATAAATCGGCTCTCAGCTTTTCATCGGGTAAAGCCTTTGTTTCATCAAGGTGTTTAAGACCGTTATATATTAGCGGGAGAGCCATTTTTGCATATTGAGTTGGTAAATCACTGCATAAGGGTGAAAACCAACCCTCAACCGCATGAGCAAAGGCATCAAGAGCAGTTGAAACTGTTATATCATAATTCATAGAGCAAGTGTATTTCGGGTCGAGGAAGGAAACTGCCGAGTAACAATCCGCACCGGAAATACTCTTTTTCATTCCGTCCTCGTCATTGGTAAGAACGCTGACACCTGTCACCTCGCTGCCTGTTCCGCTTGTTGTTCCGATAAGAGCAACGGGCAAGGTATTTGATGGAATTGGTCTTGCATAAAGCCCTTTTATATCATAATGGGGATTTTCGGCACAGATTGCCACCGCCTTTGAAGCATCAAGGGGCGAACCTCCACCTATACCGATAATAAATTCCGCATTAATTTCTCTCGCTTTCTCCCCTGCTTTAATTACGGTTGAAGCAAGAGGATTTTCTGCTATTTCATCAAATAATGAGTAGTCGATATTTTCTTTATTCAAAGCAGTGATAACATCATCTAAAGCACCGCTTTTTTTAGCACTTGTTCTGCTTGTAACAATAAGGCATTTCTTGCCCAGCTTTCTGAGCTCTGCACTATTCTTTATTACGCAATTTTCTCCGCTTATAATACGAGCAGGCATATAAATGTTAAAATCCATAAAAACACCTCTGCAATTTTATACATAATTATACCATATTATATAGCAAATTCCAATTGAAAAAACAAGTATTTTGTTGTATAATGTATGAGTTAAGATTTATTTTGGAGGAATGTGACTTGAAAAACATTTTCGGGCGAAATTTAATAAAACGCTCAGATGTTTTTGTTATTTTTTTAACACTTTTGCTAATTTTTACCTCATTTCTCATTTTCCGCCACTCATCCTCGCAGAACGCAGTTGCCATTATAACAGTGGACGGAAAAGCAGAAAAAGAAATAGACTTAACCTTGCAAGAAGACTGCATAATTACTCTTAAAACTGACCCGATTGTTACACTTGAGGTCAAAGACCATAAAATCCGATTTATTAATTCAGAGTGTCCCGACGGCACTTGCGAGAAAATGGGATTTTTAAGTAGTTCGGGTCAGACCGCCGCCTGTATTCCTGCAAAAGTAATTGTAACGGTAGACGGAACGGACGATTCGAAAGTAGATGCAGTAGTCGGATAAATGCAAAGTGCAAAGTTTCACTCTTCACTATTCACTCATCACTTTTCACTGCGAGCGCAAAGGAGCTGAACATTTGAAAAAAAATAAAGCGAGCCTTGTCGCCCTTATGGGAATGTTTTGTGCTCTTGCAATGGGGCTTTCCTTTTTGGAATCCCTAATTCCCCCTATTGCTCCTGTTCCCGCTATCAAACCGGGCTTTTCAAATATCGTAACAATGTTCTGCGTCAGCTCATTGGGTGCTCCATACGGACTTGCGGTAACTCTTTTCAAAGCTTTTTTCGCTTTGCTGACAAGAGGTGCAACCGCATTTTTTATGAGCCTTGCAGGCGGACTCTTAAGTCTTCTTGTTATGGTGATAATCTTTAAATATTTCAAAAACACTTTCGGTTATATCGGTATAGGCATTCTGTGTGCCCTCTTTCATAATATAGGGCAGCTTTGCATATCCGTTGTAATATTAGGAAAAGCAATGCTCACTTTAACACCCTTGCTTCTCCTTTCGGGCTTGGTCGCAGGTATTGTAACAGGAACTGTTTTCAAATACACTCTGCCCGTACTTTCAAAAATATTAAAAACAAATACTCATAAGGAGTAGATAAAAATGATTAAACACATTGCAGGTGTTCTTCATCCTGCCGCAAAAGGTCGTGGCGGTGTGAAGGTCCCTCACAACAAAAACACCGAAAACTGCAAAATAGTGAGAATGCCGGCTCCCGAAAAGGTTGTTCTTCCTATGCAGCAGCATATCGGTGCACCTTGCTCCCCTACCGTTCAAGTGGGCGATAAAGTCAAGGTAGGTCAGGTTATCGGCGATACCGATAAATTTATTTCTGCACCTATTCACGCTTCAATTTCGGGTACAGTTACCAAAATTGCAGACACAGTTCTCGCAAACGGCAGACTCGCCCCTGCGGTAACTATTGAATCCGATGGTGAAATGGCCCTTTTTGATGAAATTGCTCCCCCCGTTATTAATAATGTAGATGATTTCATTAAAGCAGTTCGTGATTCGGGTCTTGTTGGTCTTGGTGGTGCAGGCTTCCCAAGCCACGTTAAATTCCACCTTGACCCTAAAAAGCCTATTGATACAATAGTTGTTAATGCAGCAGAATGTGAGCCCTATATCACAGTTGACTACCGTGAATGTATTGATAACACTCTTTATATCATACGCAGCTTAATGATAATAAAGGAGCATCTCGGCATCCCAAAGGCAGTTATTGCCGTTGAAGATAATAAGCCTAAGGCTATTGAGGCTCTTCAAAAGGTTGCAGATGAAATCGGTGACGGCTCAATAAAGGTAATGCAGCTTAAATCCCGTTATCCCCAGGGTGCAGAAAAAATGATTGTTTATTCTGCAACAGGCAGAAAAATTCCTTTCGGAAAGCTTCCTGCGGATGTTGGCTGTATCGTAATGAATGTTACGAGTACCGCCTTTATCGGCAGATATCTTGAAACAGGTAAGCCCCTTGTAAGCCGTTCTCTTACTGTTGACGGCTCTGCAATTCTCAAGCCTCAGAATGTAAGAGTTCCTATTGGTACAAACCTTAACGAGCTTATTGATTTCTGCGGTGGCTTCAAGCCCGATCTTGATAAGGTTATCGCAGGCGGTCCTATGATGGGTACTGCACTTGTAAGCACCGATGTTCCCGTTATCAAGAGCTATAACGCAGTTCTTGCCTTCTCCAAGGGAACAATTAAGGATAAACCCGACAACGACTGCATCCGTTGCGGACGCTGCAGCCAGGTTTGCCCCATGGGTCTTATGCCCACTAATGTAATGCGTTCCGTTAAGGCTAAGGATATTGACGGACTCAAAGCAAGCAATGTTGTTGCCTGTATGCAGTGCGGTACTTGTGCTTATGCTTGTCCTGCAGGCAGACCTCTTGTTCAGTACCTGGTGCTTGCAAAAGATATGATAAGAGAGGACGGTGCTAAAAAATGAGTGAAAATGCCCTTATACAAAAAATAAAGCCTACCGTTGCGGCATCGCCCCACGTCAAATCCGGAGAAACATCTCAATCAATGATGAGGGATGTTATTATTGCTCTCGTTCCCGCTTTGGCAGCTTCAGTTTGGCTTTTCGGACCAAGAGCACTCATAGTAAATGTTGTAAGCGTTATTTCTTGTGTACTCCTTGAATATATTACAAGAAAAATACTCAAAAGAACAAACACCTTAAGTGATTTGAGTGCCGTTGTAACAGGTCTTTTACTGGCTTTCAACCTACCCTCAACAATTCCTCTCTGGATGATTCCCATCGGTGCATTTGTTGCAATAGTAGTTGTTAAGCAGTTCTTCGGCGGTATCGGTCAGAACTTTGTTAACCCTGCTTTAATGGGTAGAATTATTCTTATGGTTTCCTTCCCCGGTCCTATGTCCACCTGGACAGAGAATTATAAATGGGGCGAAACAGTTGATGCAGTAACAACTGCAACTCCTCTTTATGTTCTTCAGAATGTTGGCGAGAAATTCTCAATGGACGATATGCCCTCATATCTTGAAATGTTCCTCGGTCAGAGAGCCGGTTGCTTAGGTGAAACCTGTGCCCTCGCCCTTATAATCGGCGGTATCTATCTTTTAGCAAGAAGGGTTATTACACCATCTATTCCCGTTTCCTTTATCGCTACAATGGGCGTATTTATGGCTATTGCAGGCAAAGGCGACCTTGATTATATTGTGTATAACCTTTTGGGCGGAGGTCTTCTTATTGGTGCTATCTTTATGGCAACTGACTATGCAACCTGTCCCCTTACCTCAAAGGGTAAGATTATTTACGGTATCGGTTGCGGTCTTGTAGCTGCAATTATCAGACAGTTCGGCAGCTATAGCGAAGGCGTTTCCTTTGCAATCATTCTTATGAACCTTCTTGTTCCTCATATTGACAATTTAACAAAGCTTAAACCCTTTGGCTATATTAAAGAGAAAAAGCAAAAGGAGGCAAAAGCAGAATGAAAAACAAATCATTTAAAGAAATTGCTCTCCCTGCAATAGTATTATTTATTATTGCTACTGTCTGCACAGCTCTCCTTGCAGGAACAAATCTTTTAACTAAAGATAAAATCGCAGATTTGGCCGTTCAGGCAGAAAGCGAAGCAAAAGCAGCAGTTATTGATGCTCAAAGCTTCTCCGATGCAAAAGAGATTGACGGTAATATCTATTATGAAGCACTTGATGAAAAAGGAAACGTAACAGGCTATGTTTTCAATGTAAGTGCAAAAAGCTACGGCGGTGTGCTTACCTGTATGGTTGGTATTTCCGCAGAAGAAAAGGTTACAGGTGTTGAAATCACCTCAATAAGCGACACACCCGGTCTTGGTATGAAAGCCACCGCAAAGGATTGGCTTAACCAATTCATCGGTAAGGAAAGCGGGATTTTGGTTAATAAAAACTCCTCTTCCGATACTGAAATTCAAGCAATCACAAGTGCTACTATTACTTCTCAAGCTGTAACTGATGCGGTAAACAGTGCATTTGATGTTTTATCACAAGTAAAAGGAGGTGCCGAAAATGGCTAAAAGCGAAAAATGCTCACTTCGCAAGGAGTTTACAAAAGGTCTTCTTCGTGAAAACCCTGTTTTAAGACTTGTTCTCGGCACTTGCCCCACCCTTGCAACATCAACCTCAATGGTTAATGCTATCGGTATGGGTATCGCCGCAACTATTGTTCTTATTTGCTCCAATATTGTTATTTCCGCATTAAGAAAGGTTATTCCCGATAAGGTAAGAATCCCTGCTTATGTTGTTATTATCGCTTCATTCGTTACCATTGTTCAGATGATAGTAAAAGCCTTTGTTCCTGCTCTTGATGCAGCATTGGGCGTGTTCCTTCCCCTTATTGTTGTTAACTGCATCATCCTCGGCAGAGCAGAAGCATTCGCTAATAAAAACCCCGTTATTGCATCCGCAGTCGACGGCTTAGGTATGGGTATCGGCTTTACTGCTGCCCTCTTCTGCATGGCTCTTATAAGAGAATTCCTCGGCAACGGAACCCTCTTCTCTGACGCACAGAACCTTCTCAGCGTTTTCGGTGAAAATGTTTTAGGCGGCTTTAACGGTATTACCATTCTTAACACTCCTATGACATTGTTCATTCTTCCCGCAGGTGGCTTCTTTGTATTTGGTATTCTTATTGCCCTTGCAAATAAAATCAGCGAGAAAAAGAAGCTTCCGAAAGCAGAGCTTCACGGATGCGAAAGCTGTCCTCTTGCTTCTACCTGCTCAAAAGTAGTTTCAAAAAGGGAGGATAATATGATATGAGTGCTACACAGATTTTTTCAATTATTCTCACCGCTATTCTCACAGAGAACTTCGTTCTTTGTAAATTCCTTGGTATCTGCCCATTCCTTGGTGTTTCCAAAAAGGTAGATACAGCTTTAGGTATGAGCGTTGCAGTTATCTTCGTTATGCTGGCTTCAACGGCAGTTACCTACCCTATCAATAACATTCTTATAAAGAATGATTTGGAATATCTTCAGACAATCGTATTTATTCTTGTTATAGCCGCACTTGTTCAGTTGGTTGAAATCGTTTTAAAGAAGTATATTAAACCTCTTTATAATGCTTTGGGTATTTATCTTCCCCTTATTACAACTAACTGTGCAGTTTTAGGTGTTGTTCTTCTCAACCTTGATAAATTCGGCGGTATGGAGCATTCATTTGCACTTTCAATGGTGAACTCACTTGGCGCAGGTGTTGGCTTTATGGTTGCAATGCTTATTTTCGCAGGTGTTCGCTCAAGACTTGAAACTGCTGATATTCCCGATGGCCTTAAAGGTCTTCCCTCAACACTTATTGCCGCTTCCTTAACATCTGTTTCCTTCCTTGGTTTCTCAGGTGTTGTTGAAGGCATATTCGGTTAAGGTAAGGAGGTAGAAGAAAATGAACACAATTTTATTACCTATTCTCCTTGTTGCAGGTATCGGTCTTGTTTTAGGCTTAGGTCTTGCAATCGCTTCAAAGGTTATGGCAGTTCCTGTTGATGAAAAGGCAGAAGCAATTACCGAGGTTCTTCCCGGTGCAAACTGCGGTGCTTGCGGCTTCTCCGGCTGTGCAGGCTATGCAGCAGCTCTTTCATCCGGTAAAACTGACCAAACAAATCTTTGTGCTCCCGGTGGCTCAGCAGCCGCTGCACAAATTGCAGAAATCCTCGGAACAGCTCCGGCGGCAGTTTTACCCACAACAGCAGTTGTTATGTGTATGGGTAATTCCTCTAATTCACACGATAAAATGACTTATAAGGGCGTTAGCAGCTGCAGAATGGCAACTCAGCTTTTCGGTGGTGCAAAGGAATGTGCTTATGGCTGTTTAGGTCTTGGTGACTGCGTTGATGCTTGTGAATTTGATGCGATTCATATTTGCGACGGTGTTGCAAGAATTTCAACTATCGCTTGTCATAGCTGTAAAGCTTGTGTAAAAGCTTGTCCCAAAGGACTTATCACAATGCTTCCTCTTAACGTTACTCAGGCGGCAGTTCTTTGCAACAATAAGGAAAAAGGTGCTACAGCAAGAAAGCATTGTAAAGCCGCTTGTATCGGTTGTATGAAATGTGTAAAAGCTTGCGAGCACGATGCTGTTAAGGTTGAAAACTTCCTTGCAAGCGTTGACCCCGAAAAATGCATCGGCTGTGGCAAATGCCACGAGGCTTGCCCCGTTGGATGTATTGATTTGATTACACCAAAAGGATAATAATAAATTTTATGATATACAAAAAAGGCTACGGAAAAACCGTAGCCTTTTTTGCATATCTATTTTAATCTTCAATAATCTTTTTATTGAGCTTCTTTTCAATAACAGGAACAACCTTGGGAACAAGAACCTTCGCAATAAGAAGGTATGCAAGCAATCCACCGATTAAACCAACAACTGCACCTGCAATAACATCTGTTGGGTAATGAACATGAACATAAATTCTTGAGAAACCGATAAGGAATGAAAGAATTAATGTAGGAATACCTATTGCAAGATATTTCTTATTCTTAAAGCAACCAAGGAACATTGCAAAGGCTGCACCTATTGATGTTGAGGTGTGACCTGAGGGGAATGACCAGCTGCTGCTCTTATGGATAAGGTCGGGCCATACATACTTATAACCTGCATTTTCCCAAACAGATGGGTCAAGGTTATAAGGACGAGGTCTTTGAATAACATTTTTAAGTGCAACATTATTGATAAGAGATGCAACTGCAAGACCACCAATAAGAAGAACACCAAGCTTTCTTGTTTTTCTCGGAATAAGTAAGATAATTCCGATTACCCACCATATAATACCGGGTGTATCGCCAAGATGGGTAATAAATGTCATAATTTCGTTTAAAACAGGACTCATAATACTGTCAACGAACTGATAAATAGCAACATCGACATTTACTATGAATTCATTTAAAAAGAATTCTGCCATAACTGCCTCCTATATGTATAAAATATAGACTCATTTTACTATTTTATATGATAAAAGTCAAGATATAGAACAGTATTAGTGAGGAATGAGGAGTGAGGAGTGAGGAATGTCGGGGAAGCTTCGCTTCCAAACATTATATTCGTTATCCGTAACCAAAACTAACTCTATTTAATTATCTTTAGTTTTTTATAAAAAACATTTAGAACTATAAATTTGTTTTTCTGCAATTTTATAATTGCGTCGCAGACCTGACATTTCGAATTTCGCATTCCAAATTATAATTGCCGACCGCAGGTCCCGACACTCCTAACTACTCACTCCTAACTCCTAACTAAAAAAAGAGAGTGACTTTCGCCACTCTCTCTGAAGTTAAATTATTCGATGATGTCTGTAACAGCACCTGAACCAACTGTTCTACCACCTTCACGGATAGCAAAACGAAGACCTTTTTCGATAGCGATGGGAGTGATAAGTTCAACAGTCATCTCAACGTTATCGCCGGGCATGCACATTTCTGTGCCTTCGGGAAGGAAGATAGTACCAGTAACGTCAGTTGTTCTGAAGAAGAACTGAGGTCTGTAGTTGTTGAAGAAAGGTGT
>JAZQJD010000022.1:0-81552 GCA_045541435.1 Acutalibacteraceae bacterium | reverse complement strand
GATCCGACTTGTTATTGGCGTATTAACTTGCCTTTATATTACCACTCTTCAGGACAAAAAGCAAGAAAAAATCGTTAGTAATAATGCACAAATTTTACGACATAAAATTATGCAATGGTTTTTGGTAGCGGTTAATTGCTTTTTAATATGCGATGTGTTAATATTTTTTCATAAATGTAAAAGGCGGTATTTTAATGGGGTATTTTATTCTTGTTTTAGGAGTAGCTGCTACGATTGTTTTTTTGACAAAGAGGACTGATAGAGTAAAAATTGATGTTGTTGCAATTAAATCTCTTGCAAGTATCGGATTTATTCTTTCGGGTTTGTTTTTCTTTATTGACAACGAGATGTGTCCCGATTATTTAGGTGTATTCACCGTTAGCGGTGCTTGCTTTGGTTTGCTCGGTGATATTGTTCTTGATTTAAAATATTCAAGTATAAATGATGCTGACAGATGTACCAAATTAGGCTTCTGGAGTTTTTTAATCGGACATATATTCTATAGCATAGCCATGGTTTCTGCTTATGGAGTTGAGCTGACTAATCTAATTTGCGTTGTTATCGGTATTGTTGCCGGAATAATTATTGCTTTGGCTTCAGAAAAGATTATGAAATTTGAATATGGAAAATTTAAAAGAATTACTATTCTTTATACTGCGGTTTTATGTATGACTTTAGGCTTTGCAGGTAGTTATACTATAACCGAAAGCTACACATTACATAGTGTGCTTCTTAATATCGGTTTTGCTTTATTTGTTCTTTCTGATGCTTTTCTTGCGAGCCTTTATTTCAGTAAGAATGAAAAGGACAGGACCAACAGAACGGTAATTGTTCTTAATCATGCTACATATTATGCTGCACAGTACATTATTGCAATATCATTAGCTTTTTACAGAGGTTGATTTATGAAAACAGAAAAACTTTATTTTTTAGATAGCTATATAAGAGATTTTAATGCTTCTGTCGTTTCTTGTGAAAAGACTGAAAAGGGCTTTATAGTGGTTCTCGATAAAACTGCTTTTTTCCCCGAGGGTGGCGGTCAAAAGGCTGATACAGGCTTTATCGGTGACGCTAAAGTTGCAGATGTTCAAGAAGTGAATGATGTAATTTACCACTATGTTGATAAAGAGCTTGTTATTTCAACAGAATATAACTGTAAAATCGATTGGGAACAAAGATTTCTTCGTATGCAGAGCCATAGTGGTGAGCATATAGTTTCGGGTGTAGTACATTCTATGTTTGGCTTTGATAATGTGGGCTTCCATATGGAAGAAGATTATGTAACCGTGGATTTCAGCGGTGAATTAACCCGTGAACAGCTTGACCAGGTTGAAGAAAAAACTAACAGATATATTTACGATAATATCAAAATTGAGTGTTTTTTTCCTAATGAGTATGAAATTGAAAACCTTGATTATCGTAGCAAGCTTGATTTAAAAGAGGGGGTTCGTCTTGTACGAATTGGCGAAGCAGACCTTTGTGCCTGTTGTGCACCCCATGTTGAAAGAACGGGAGAGATAGGAGTAGTTAAAATTCTCGATTTTATGCGTCACAGAGGTGGTGTGAGAATTGTGATGAAATCCGGATTAAAGGCACTTTTTGATTATAGAGAAAAATATACAAGTGTTTATGATGTTTCCGTTTTGCTTTCTTCCAAGCAGCATGAAATTGCTTCTTTTGTAGATAAAAAAATCAAAGAAAACGAAAACTTACAAAGAAGCTTTATCAATTTTAAAATGCAGATTGCCGAAAATGATAAAGAGAACCTTTCCTATATAGGTGATACTGCTCTTTTTATAACCTCTTTTTATGATTCGGATATGATGAGAGAGCTTGCAAATTACGGAATGACTAAAAAAGAACTTTGCGTAATTCTTTCCGGTGATGAAGAAAGGGGCTTCTCTTATGTTGCAGGTAGCCTTAATTTTGATTTGATGAAATTTGCAAAGCATTTCAACTCTGCTCTTAATGGTAGAGGCGGCGGCAGAGGCACAATGATTCAAGGTAAAATCACTGCGACAAAACAAGATATTTTAAATTACTTTAACTCTCTTGATTTAAACGTTATTTAATTTCTACGGGGCTTAAACTATGGATTTTAACGAATATTTTATTAACTTTAAAAATAAAACAGATATATTTTTTAAAATCGAAGCTGATTGTTATGATTCGGGAAAAGATTCACAGCTTTTGCTTTATAAAAATATTGATAAAGATATTTTTTACGAGCTTCTGTCCCAATATCAAGAAAATAAGCTTTTTGATAACAAAATTGAAAATAACGAGTTTTCTTTTTGTGTTGAAAATGGTGTTTTGATTTCTTTTGGTTACTATCCTTTTGATAGCTCAGTTAGAATATCACTTGATGGTAATACAGCTCTTCCGCAGTATGAAAAAGAGGAGTATGCTGACAAGGCAGAAACAACACTATGGCAATTTGAGGTTGATCATACTTTAATTGACTGCGGAATGTGTTATATTATGCGTTCTTGTGACGGCTCTTTCTTTGTTATTGACAGTGCTCATACATATTCGGTAAGAGATTGTGACAGGATTTATGATTTTCTTCGTGAGCGCACCCCAAAAGGACAGAAGGTTCGCATTAAGGGTTGGTTTTTAAGTCACGGCCATGAGGACCATATCGCTCAATTTATGAATTATATTCGTTATTATACTCATGATACGATTATTGAGAAGGTTTATCATAATTTTGTCCCTAATGACCATCGTGACGGTACATATTGGACACCCTCCAACCTCAATTACGTAACAGCATTTTATGAATTAATGGATAAGCATCCGGAGATTCCTGTTTGCAGATTGCATACGGGTATGTATTTTTATGCAAATAATATTCGTTTTGATGTTCTTTGCTCTCACGAGGATGTTTTTCCCGAGAGCAACGAGAATTATAACGATTCCTCAGTTGTTATTATGGCTGAAGCTGAGGGGACTAAAATATTGTTCCCCGGTGATGCAGGGCTTGAAGAAAGCCGTGTTCTTGAAAATAGATACCCCGTTTTCTTGAAATCAGATATAGTTCAGCAGGCTCACCATGGACATCTCGGAACAACTGCCGAGTTTTATGAACTTGTTAATGCGGAAATTGTACTTTTTCCTGTTACTCAAATTAAGTTTGACGAAGAGTTACCAAACTATTTTGCAAACAGAAAATCGATAGAAATTGCAAAGTACTATTTTATTGCATCAAATGGTACGGTTGAAGTTCCATTGCCTTATAAATCCGGAGAGTTCAAAGTATATAATGATGAAACTTTTGAAAGCTTTTCCGGGGTTTTCAATCTTTGGGCATACGAATATACAAAAGAGAGAAAAGAACAGCTCTATAAGGAATATCTTGAGCGTGGCGGTAAACCGATTGATGAATACAAGAATGGATTTTAATTATGCTTTTTGATTATACTTTAGTTCGTTCCAAGCGAAAAAGTGTTGTAATTCAGGTTGATGAAAATTGCAACATAACAGTAAGAGCCCCTCTGAGACTTTCCCAAAAGGAGATTGACAGAATTCTTCTTGACAAGAAAGAATGGCTTGAGAAGACTATTGTTTCTCAAAGAGAAAAAAAGAAAAACACAAAGGAATATTCTGATGAGGATATTAAGCTTTTGCATAAAAAAGCCAAAGAAATAATCCCATCAAAAGTGGAATATTATGCAAAAATAATGCAAGTTCAACCTGCGTCAGTGAAAATTAATTCTGCAAAAAAACGTTATGGTTCTTGCTCCGGAACCAATAATCTGAATTTTTCATTGTATCTTATGGATAAGGATGAAAGATTTATAGACTATGTTGTTGTTCATGAATTAGCTCATATAAAGCACCATAACCATAGCAAAGAATTTTATAATTTTATTGAGAGATTTATGCCCGATTACAGAGAAAGAATGAAGCTTTGAGGTGAAATTAATGGAAAAATCATTTTTACATTATTTACTTAACGGAATAGTTAAGGGTCACGGAAAAATGTCATTAAAATCGAAACAAGCACAGCGTTTAAAGCCCGTTGAAGTTGATTTTATTGAAGCTCCGAAGTCAGAAAAATATACTATTGGATTTCACAGAGAAGTTATTTTACCCGACGACATTGAAGAAAAGAAATATTATATAGCAGGTTATGGAGAAAATAACCCTGCAAGAGGTGTTATTGACCCTCAGTATGCCCACGCCGTTTGGATTGATGATAATAGTGGTCGAGGCGGTATCTTACTTATCTCTCTTGATGTGGTAGGTATTCTCAATAAAGATGTTAATAGAATCCGTGAATTGCTCAAGGGCTTCTCTGCTCATACTGGTTGCAGATATATCGGGGTTATGTCAACTCATAATCATGCAGGTATTGATACGATGGGTATATGGGGCCGTCTGCCTTTAAGCGGCAAAGACGAAAAGTTTATGAATATACTTTTTGAAGCGGTAGTTAAATGTGCTTTTGAGGCTTATGAAAGCCGTAAAGACGGGGATTTGTATTTAGGTGAAATTGAAGTTCCCGATATGCAAGAGGATATTAGAACTCCAATAGTATATTCAAAGACATTAACTCGTTTTCGTTTTGTGCCGGATGATGCTTCAAAGGAAATATGGTTGTTAAATTTTGCATCTCATTCTGAATCCTTGCAGGGATGTAACCATTTGGTGAGTGCAGATTTTCCTTGTTATTTAAGAGAAAAAATCAGAAATGTTACAGGTGCAGAAACGTTTTATTCAGTGGGTGCAATCGGCGGTATGATAAGCATGGATATTCCCGATGAAAAGCTTCTTCGTGACGAGCATCGCCTTATTGAATCAACCCGAAACATTGGTTATAAGCTTGCTGATTACGCAATTTCAATCAAAAATGACAAAAAGCTTCAGGCACTTGTTAATTTTGCGAGAAAAGAATTCTATGCAGATGTTGAAAACCCTGTTTTAACTATTGCTTGTGATGTGGGGATTTTAACTGCTGATAAGTTTACAAGAAAAGAAGCACCGAACTACTGGTGCTTAAGGTCTGAAATATCCTATTTTGAAATTGGCGGTAAAAAGCTTTTGCTTTTGCCCGGTGAATTGTTTCCGGAGCTTGTTTTCGGCGGTGCTTTAAGTGCGGAAGAGTCTGCAACGGGTAAGGGACCGGAGTTTAATCCGAAATTACTTTGTGACATTGTAGATGATGAAAAAATACTTGTTTTTGGTCTTGCTAATGATGAATTAGGCTATATTTTACCCCCAAATGATTTTATTCTTCACGAAAAATCACCATACATCGAGGACGGCAGAGATAAGCATAACAGAAGACATTATGAAGAAACAAATTCAATGGGTCCGAAAACCGCACAGGTTATTGCTGATACTGTTGAAGAGATAATAAATGCTATAAACAGATAAAAATTTTAACACCTTACACCAAATTTTATGTTGATGTAAGGTGTTAATTATTTGTATTTCTCACATTCATTGACTGCTAATCTGTCGCATCTTTCGTTTTCGGGATGTTCGTTATGACCCTTTACCCACTTAAATGTTACTCGATGTTTTTCTAACAACTCTAATAATTGTCCCCATAAATCCGGATTAAGTGCAGGCTTTTTATCAGCTTTTCGCCAACCGTTTTTCTTCCAGGAAAACACCCAACCTTGATTTACTGCATCACAAACATATTTAGAATCAGTTGTAACTGTAACTTCGCAAGGTTGATTTAAAGCGGATAATGCAGAGATAACGGCAGTTAATTCCATTCTGTTATTTGTCGTTTCTTTTTCGCCACCGCTGATTTCTTTTTCTTTTCCGTTACACCTTAAAATAGCACCCCATCCGCCCGGACCGGGATTACCGCTGCAAGCACCATCTGTAAAAATTTCAACTTTTTTCATAGTTATTCCTCTAAATTATTTTCTTTAAATATTTTAACACATTTTATGAAATTTTAAAAGTACCTAAATATCTGATTTTTCAAAATTTGATGGGTATAATTAAATTTGGTGGTAGGAATGTATATTTTTTGTGTTGATTTTTCAAAGAATAATCTGTTAGCGGAACAGCTTAATACGAAATCATTATATGATTTGCCTGTTATGAATAAATTACTTATAGAGCATCAGATTGTAAATTTTGCTGATTTATCAATAAAGAAAACCTTTTTGTTTAATTATTCTAAGAATATTGATTTAACACTTTTTGATTGTATCTCTATTGATGATAAAGAGATTTTTAAAGAATTGGCGTTAATTGATAATAACGAAAGGTTTATTGCATTCAGAAATGACGTGTTTTTTGAAACTGATAATTTAACCTTATGTAAATCTGAAAACGGCGAAATGTTATATTTAAAAGATGAAAACGATAATACTTTTTTAGTCTGCGGTTCTATTGTGCAGCTAAAAAGATTGTTTAATAAAAATATATCGTTTTCTGATATTTTAAAGCGTCCTGAGAAATATGGTTTTACTTGTTATGATTTGTTTGAGGGTTATATTAAGCAGCTTGATAATGTAAAAAACTATAAAAGCTTATTGTTTGACATATTGAATAACAAAACCTCTTATAAACCACCTTTTATTGCAGAAGGAGTTTTTACAGACAGTGAGGTTCCTAAAGGCGATTTTTCTATTATTCCTCCGGTTTTTCTTGGTCGAACGGTGCAAATTGAAAGCGGATCTGTTATCGGGCCCAATACGGTAATTTATAACAACATATTGATTTCTGAAAATACATCAATTAAAAACAGTGTTTTATTTGATAATGTGTTTGTTTCATCAAATTGCTTCATTGATGGTTCGGTTTGCTGCAATAATGCGTCAATTAAAAGAAATACCGCCGTTTTTTCGGGTTCGGTAATTGGTGCTGATGCATTAATAGGAGAGGATATGACTCTTGAAAATGACTCACTAATCAATAAAAATGTGAAATATGATAAATTTAACGATTATTATTTTAAGAAAAATAATTTTTTCCCTTTTAAGAATAAATTTCAAGGTCTGTTACCGGACAAGGCAGCATTTTTAGGCTCGGCGGTAGCAGTTGTATTCGGAAAACCAAAAATCATTGTAGGTTGTGATGGTTCACTTGGCTCATTAAGCTTGAAGCTTGCATTTTTAAGCGGATTAATTGCATCCGGAAGCGAATGCCTTGATTTAGGTGTTACTTTTAAATCACAAATATTTTTTTCGGCAGCGTTTTGTAATTGCGAATATTCTGTCTTTTTTAGTGGCCTTGGTAGCGGAACAGACATAGAAATTTTTAATTCTGATAATGAAAAAATAAGTGAAACTCAGTGCTGTAATTTATTCGATTATTGTAAAAAGGGGAAGTTTAACTTAATAAATAGCGAGGAATTAAAAAATATAAGGCAAATAAAAGGGCTAAGAAGAATGTATATTCGTGAAATATCAGAATTCTCACAAAAGAATTTGCCGTTTTTGTGTCACGTATTTTGTGACAACAGGATTCTTTTAAAAACTCTCGATGAAATATTAAAAATCTGCACAAATAATGATGAAGTTTGTGATAAGTTCGTCATATATATGAATGAAAGCGGAACAAATGTCAATATTAAATTTAATGACAAATTATATTCGCAAAAAATACTGAAGAAGCTTGTTTTCTTTTTTATAAATGATTTTAATAAAGCAAAAATTTTTGAGAGCGATTTATACAGAAAATTCTGGCGATATGACAGTGTTGTTCTCGTTGTGTTGGTATTGAATATTATTAGCTTTACAGGCAAAAAGCTTGATACGCTCATTGAAGAAACGCCAAGCTTTTATATTAAATCCGATACTGTAAATTCAAAATTAAAAGATGGTGATATTGCAGAAAAAATCAGCTCTGATTATATTTTTAACCATAAAAACAGTTGTTTTAATATTAAATGTAAAAACGGTTGTGTCAAGCTTATAAATGACAAAGAAAAAGCGAGGATAAAAATACTGGCATCTTCAAACAGTATGGCGATTTCAGAAGAGCTATGCGCTCTTTTTAAAGAGTTTTTTTCATAACTATAAATACTTGACAACATAAGTAAATAATTGTATTATAATAAAATACTAATAATAGGTTTAATGCCGTCTTGTTTCTGACGGCTCTACATATTAATGAATTTTTTATAGGAGTTTCTTATGCAAAAAGAAAACAAGAAGAAAAAACAGTCTTCTGAAAATTCTGTGCAAAGTAAAAAAAATAAAGTGACTAATTCAAATAAAAATAATAAGTCCGGAGCACAGAATAAAGCCTCTAAAAGCAAGCAAAATTCCCGGAAATCAACAAATAAAAAACAAGATACCGGTAAAAACACTCAGAAGAAGACATCACGTTATTCAAAAATAACACCGCCTCAAAGAAGTGAACCGATAAAGGTTTCTTTCCTTGGGGGTATTAATGAGGTCGGTAAAAATATGACTTGCTATGAATATGGTAAGTCTATGATAATTGTTGATTGTGGTCTTGCTTTTCCGGAATCAGATCAATTAGGTGTTGACTTTGTTATTCCTGATTTCACATACGTTGAAAGAAATATTGATAAGGTAAAAGGAATTATAATTACTCATGGTCATGAAGACCATATCGGTGCTTTGAGCTATCTTTTGAAAAAGGTCAATATCCCTGTTTATGCAACTCTTTTAACCGCCGGTCTTATTAATGGCAAATTAAGTGAGCATAAGCTTCAGCACGAGGTTAAAATTAATATAGTTGAAGCAGGGGATATAGTTAAGCTTGGCGACTTTGATGTTGAGTTTATTAAGGTTAACCATTCTATTCCCGATGCTGTTGCTTTGGCAATTAAATGCCAAGAGGGTACTATTGTTCAGACAGGTGACTTTAAAATTGATACTTGCCCCATTGACGGAAGCAGAATAAATCTTTCCCGATTTGCTGAGTTAGGAAACGAGGGTGTTCTTGCATTGCTTTCTGACTCAACCAATGCAGAGCAACCGGGTTATTCTCAAAGCGAAAGTAAGGTTGGTGAAACCTTCCGCAATCTTTTTAATCAAGCGGGGGACAGACGAATTATAATTGCAACCTTTGCTTCTAACCTTCATCGTGTTCAGCAAATTATTGATATTGCTGCTCAGACGAACAGAAAAGTAGCTCTTTCGGGCAGAAGTCTTGAAAATGTTGTGGCGATTGCTGCTGAGCTCGGATATATTAATATACCTGACGGTACACTTATCAGCATTGATGAAATTAAAAGATATTCCGATGACAGACTTGTTATCGTAACAACAGGCAGTCAAGGTGAACCTATGTCTGCACTCTCAAGAATGGCTCAGGGCGGTCACCGAAAGGTAACTGTTGGCTTTAACGACTGTGTTATTATTTCTGCTCGTCCTATTCCCGGAAATGAAAAAACTGTTTATAAGGTTATAAATGATTTGTTAAAGCTTGGTGCACAGGTTATATATGAAAAGATGTATGATGTTCATGTATCCGGCCACGCTTGTCAAGAAGAGCTTAAAATAATGCTTTCTCTTGTTAAACCGAAATATTTTATTCCCGTTCACGGTGAGCAAAAGCATCTTCGTTATCACGCAAGACTTGCTGAGAGCGTTGGTATAGATTCAAATAATATAATCATTGCAGACAATGGTTATGAAATTTCAGTTTCCGAAAGAAATATTTCAATTTCCGGCACAGTTGCCAACGGTAAGGTTTATGTTGATGGCTATGGTGTTGGTGATGTTGGTGCACGAGTTATGAAAGAGCGCTTGCATCTCGGTCAAGATGGTATAATCATTATTGCAGCAACCATTGATGGTGCTTCGGGTGAGCTTTTAAGCGGTCCTGAGGTCGTTTCAAAAGGCTTTGTCTATGTTAAGGAAGCGGAGCTTTTAATGAATGAGGCTGTAAAGATTTCAATGAAGGTTATTGATAGCTTTCCGCCATATAGCTTTGACATTAATGCGATGAATACCAAGCTTCGTGATGAAATTTCACGGTTGATGTATGAAAAAACAAAGCGAAATCCGATGATTTTGCCTATTTTATTAGAGGTTTAATATGAAAATTCTTGCATTGTTTTATCAGAACCCCGCAGGATATTTAACATCATTATTACTTTTGGTATTTTCTGCTGTGAGTTTTGCTATTAACAATAATACTGCTTTGATTTTTCTTGTTGCTTTTATATTTGTACTTTTGGCAAATATTCTTTATTCTGTTTTATCATTTAAGTCAACGAGAAAATATATAAAAGAAGTTAATAAATCCCTTTCTCAAGAAAAAATCAGCAATGTTGACTCTTTTCCGTTACCCTGTGCAATGTGCGATAAAAAAGGCAATATTATATGGTTTAATAAAGAATTCGGAGAAAACATTTTAACTGATAATCAAAAAGCTTCAATTAGTGACTTTTTTGATAATTTTAATTATTATGAATTTTCCGAGCTTAAAGCTGCAGATGCTGATTTTAACGGAAGGAAGTTTACCGCATTTATCACAAGAATTAAAAGCAAAACCAATCCTATGCTTTGCTTTTATTTCTTTGATGATACATATATGAAAGAAACTGTTGCTGAATATAACCTTTCAAAGCCTTTTGTTATGTCGATTTTTGTTGACAATATCGACCAGCTTTACAGACAGCTTACCGATAGTAAATTTGCTCAGGTATCAAGCGGTATCGAAAGCAAAATTGAGAATTGGCTGAAGGACGAAAAGTTAATTTTCAAGAAAACAGGTAACGGTAACTTCTTTGTAATCGGAGAAAAGAGAAATCTTGACAGACTTTGTGAAGGTAAGTTTTCTGTTCTGAAAGATGTAAGAGAGTATAAGCACAATAATAATCCTGTTAATTCAACGCTTTCAATCGGCGTGGGTACAGGTGCTGATTTAACGGAATGTGAAGCAAGAGCAAAAAAAGCTCTCGAAATGTCCTTGGGCAGAGGCGGCGATCAAGCAGCAGTTTATACTGAAAACGGCTATGTTTATTATGGGGGTATGTCTAATTTAGCAAATGATAGCTCCCGTGTTTCGCCTCGTCAGACTGCAGCTAATATTTCAACTCTTATTAAAAAATATAAAAAGGTTATTGTTGTTGGTCATAAATTTTCGGATTACGATGCAGTAGGCTCCGCAATGGGAGTATATTTCTTTGCTGTAGCAAATGGCTTGCAGGCGTATGTTGCTGTTGATGAAAAGACAACTCTGGCATCCTCTTTAATTGATTTATCGCTTAAAAACGGCTTCAATGGTTTCATTTCCCGGTCTGATGCCCTTGAGAAATGTGATAATGATACTGTACTATTTGTGGTTGACACTCATAGATTGTTCTTACTTGATGAACCGGAGCTTTATAAAAAAGCAAAAGCAAAGGTTGTTATAGACCATCACAGACGTTCAGAAGATTTTATAAATGATGCCGATATTTTTTATCATCATCCGTCACCGTCTTCAACCTGTGAAATGGTTGCAGAGTTAATTGAATATTCAACAATTCAAGAAAGCTTACCGTCAATTATTTCAACGGCACTTCTCTCCGGTATTGTTCTTGATACAAAGGATTTTGTTTTAAGAACATCGAGCAGAACCTTTGAAGCTGCAGCATTTTTAAAAGAAAATAAAGCAGATAGCGTTGCGGTTAAAAAGCTTTTCTCTGTCAGCACCGCAAATATTAATCTGAAAAATGAAATTTTGAGTAATTCAGAAATTTACCAGAATTGTATGATTTCATTTACAGAAAGTAACAGCCCCGACATAAGAATTATTACCTCTAAGGCTGCTGATGAAATGCTTAATGTAGAAAATGTTAAAGCATCCTTTGTATTATCATACATTGGTGAAAATATTGTTCAGATTTCTGCTCGTTCTCTCGGTGAAGAAAATGTTCAACTTATAATGGAAAATCTTTCCGGTGGCGGTCATAGCACAATGGCTGCAGCTCAGATTAAAAATGCAGATATTAAAACTGCGAAAAATATGCTTTATAAAGCGATTGATAATTATTATTTAGCAAAATAAACTTTCAACGGAGGTACAAATAAATGGAAGTTATCTTAAAAAGTGATGTTAAAGGTCTTGGTAAAAAAAGCGAAAAGGTAAATGTTTCTGACGGTTACGCAAGAAACTTTTTGTTCCCGAGAGGTCTTGCTGCAGAAGCAACTGCACAGACACTTTCTGAAATGAAAAATAAACAGTCTTCAGAACAATTCAAGGCTGAGGAAGAGCTTAAGGCTGCAAAGCTTAGTGCTGAGAAGATTAATAACAATACTGTTGTTCTTAAAGCTAAGGGTGGTGCAAACGGTAAGCTTTTCGGTTCTGTTACTGCAAAGGAAATTGCAGTTGTTGTATCAAAGCAGTTTAATGTTTCTGTAGATAAGAGAAAAATTAGTGTTGATGATATTAAGGCTTTCGGAACATATAATGCACAGGTTCGTCTTCATCCTAAGGTTACCGCAGCCTTTAAAGTGCAGGTTGTGGAAGAATAATTCAAGTTTCATTTTTGTGGAAACTTAAGAAAGGTTAAAATATGGCTTCAAAAAATAAATTGCCGTCTTTTGACGGCGTAGATTTACCATATAGTCTTGAAACCGAACAAGCTGTTATTGGTTCCATTCTTATTAATCCGGAATGTGTGACTGTAGTTTTATCGCAGTTAAAGCCTGATTATTTTTATCTTGAAGAGCACCGTGCAATTATGGATGCTGTTATGATTCTTGATACGCTTGGTTCAAGAATCGATGCCTTAACAATTCTTGATAAATTAAGCAGTAATCCATCATATAATGTCGAAAACGGTAAAAATTATCTTTTTCAGATTGCTCAGATGGTTCCGAGTGCTGCTAATGTTGAGAATTACTGCAAAATTGTCAGAGAAAAATATTTTCTTCGTTCTTTAATTAAAATTTCTCAAGAAACCATTGATTCTGCGGTTGACGGCGGTGCAGAGGCTGAAAAAATTCTTGATTCTGCAGAGCAGAAGATTTATGACATCCGTAAGGGTAGGGCAGTAGGCTCACTTCAGAGATTAAGTGACGTTATTTCATCAGAGGTTTACCCCAACCTTGTAAAAATTTCTTCTGATAATGCAGAGGAGTTTAAGGGCATTCCGACAGGCTTTTCCAAGCTCGATGAAATTACATCCGGCTTAAATCGTTCTGACCTTGTTCTTATCGGTGCTCGTCCTGCTATGGGTAAAACGAGCTTTGCCCTTAATATTGCTCGTAATGTTGCCTTTACAGGTAAAAAAGTTATTTTCTTCTCCTTGGAGATGTCTAATGAACAGCTTGCTGCACGTGTTCTCTCAACAGAAGCCCGTGTTGAAAGCAATAAGCTTCGTTCCGGTAATATTTCTGATGAAGAATGGGCCCGTCTTGCTCAAGCAACAGATAGGCTTACAAGATGTAATTTGTATTTTGATGATACATCGACTATTACTGTTCCGGACATAAAGTCAAAGATTAAAAGAACTAAAGACGTGGATTGCATTATTATCGATTATTTAGGCCTTATGCAATCAGCGGTTAAGAAAGAAAACAGAGTCCAAGAGATTACAGAAATTACCCGTAGTCTTAAAATGCTTGCAAAGGATTTAAAAATTCCTGTTGTTTGCTGTGCTCAACTTTCTCGTGGTCCGGAAAAGAACGGTAAAGCTTCTAATAGACCGATGCTTTCCGACCTTCGTGATTCGGGTTCAATCGAACAGGATGCCGATATTGTTATGATGCTTTACCGTGAGGGCTACTATAAAAACGGTTCCCAAAATCCGGATGAGGTTGATATGACAAAGGCTGATGTGGACGTTGCCAAAAACAGACATGGTCCGACAGACAGAATCCAGCTTCACTGGGACGGACAGTTTACTTTGTTCTCTACTTTGGAGTATAGAGATGAGTAATTATACTGACGTTATTAAAGAAAAGGTACTCAAAGCAATAAATGATCATAAAATGCTCGTAAATACAGAAGAGGTTGTCGTTGGGTTCTCGGGTGGAGCAGATTCTGTGTGTTTGTTGAGTATATTAAATAATCTAAAAGAAAGCTTTGGCTATTCTCTTAAGGCTGTTCATATTAACCATGGGATTCGTGGTACAGAAGCTGATTCTGATGAGGAGTTTGCAAAACAATTTTGTTCGGATTTGAATATTCCTTTTGAGGTTTTCAGATTCAACTGTGTTGATGAAGCGGAGAAAGCTAAAGAAACAGTCGAAGAATGTGGCAGAAGACTTCGGTATGAATGTTTCAATAAGGTTTGCAGTGATAATTCTAAAATCGCAACTGCCCATAATGCTAATGATAACGCTGAAACAGTAATTTTCAATTTAACAAGAGGGACATCAGTTAAAGGCTTGTGTGGTATTCCTTTTGTGCGAAATAATATAATAAGACCGTTGTTATATTGCTCTCGAAAGGAAATTGAAGCTTATTGCAAGGAAAATGATTTGTCTTTTGTTATCGACAGTACTAACTCAGATATAGAGTACACTCGTAATAAAATCAGACATTTGATAATGCCTGTTTTAGAAGAAATAAACCCTTCTTTTTTGTCATCATTTAATTCCTTATGTGATAATGCAGGTAGTGTAAGCGGTTTCATTACAAAAAATGCAGAATGCTTATTAAATGAAGCATTAATTAATGATTTTTGTTATAACCGTGAAATTCTGTTAAAAGCCGATAAAGCTATTGTTACAGAATTAATTTGTTCCCAGTTTTTTGAATATAGTTCTTTGGTCTTAGATAGAAAAAAAGTAAATAGCTTATATAATTTATTAATTAACGGTGGAAGATTACAGCTTTATGGCGATATTTTTGCTGAGGTTAAAAAAAATTATTTAAGGTTTTATCGTTTTAATCATAATTCATTAATAGAAAATATTGAAATATCTTCTTATCCCTTTGAAACATCTTTTGGTGATTACCATATCAAGATGGAAAAAATTAACGATAATTCAAAAATTGTTAACCAATTAGGTGTGCTTGATATGATAGACTATAATACAGTTTCGGGTAAGCTTGTTCTTAGAACAAGAAAAGCCGGAGATGTTTTTACTTTTTCTAAACGAAGCGTTTCTAAAAGCTTGAAAAAATTATTTACGGAAGAAAACATACCGCTTGAATTAAGGGATAAAATTCCGGTTCTTAGTGATGATGTTGGTGTTGTTTGGGTTTTTGGCATCGGTACAACAAAAAGATGTTGTCCGGAGAAGTATTCAGATAATATTATTTTAGTTAGGGGAAAAAATAATGATAGGTAAAGTCATGCTTGATGATATTGACAAAGTTCTTATATCAGAAGAAGAGCTTAAAGCTATTGTTAATAAAATGGGTAAGCAAATCAGTGAGGATTATAAAGATAAAGATTTGTTACTTGTAAGTGTTCTTAAGGGCTCTGTTGTTTTCATGGCGGATCTTATGAGAGCCATAACAATACCTTGTAATATTGATTTTATGGCTGTTTCAAGCTATGGTGCCGGCACAAAATCATCGGGTGTTGTTAAAATTATTAAAGATCTTGATAAGAATATTGAGGGTAAGGATCTTCTTATAGTTGAAGATATTCTTGATAGTGGTAATACGCTTTATTATCTTAAAGAAATTCTTTCCGCAAGAAAACCAAACAGTATTAAAATCTGTACTCTTGTTGATAAACCGGAAAGAAGGGAAGCAGATATTAAAGCTGATTATATCGGTGGCTCTGTTCCAAATGAATTCATTGTTGGTTATGGACTTGATTATAATGAATATTACAGAAACTTGCCCTTTATTGGTGTTTTGAAAGAAAGTGTATATAAAGATTAAGAGGTGACTTGTTATTAAAAACGCAGACAAAATTAAGGCGATTCTGCCTTATATTATAATTCCGCTTATCCCGTTGTTCCTTCTTTATTTTATGAACTCGGGTGGAGCAAAGAAGGCTGATTTAGAATATTATCAAGTTATTGAGCTTTTTGATAAAGGTGAGGTAACTAAATATAATCTTAATATTGGTTCGGGTGCTTTAACTTACGAATTAAAGGACGGAACAACCGCTAAATATTCAGTTCCCAATGTTTCCTTGTTTATTGAAGATATTCATGATAGCGTTGTTGCATATAACAGGGAAAACCCTAAAACTCCGATTAAATACAACTATGTTTCCGGTGCCTCCGGTTCGATTGCTTTACAGCTTTTACCCGGACTTTTCGGAATAATTCTTGTTATTGTTTTGGGTTATTTCTTTATGAAAAAAATGAATAATTCAATTTCTACCGAGAATAACCGTGCAATGAACTTTGGCAAGGCAAGAGTTAAATTCGGTAAGGATGAAAAGAGAAAAACTACATTCAAGCAGGTTGCGGGTGCTGATGAGGAAAAGGATGAATTGCAAGAAATAGTTGAATTCTTGAAAGATCCTCAGAAGTTTACAGACCTTGGCGCGAGAATTCCTAAGGGCGTTCTTCTTGTGGGTCCTCCCGGTACCGGTAAAACTTTACTTGCAAGAGCAGTTGCAGGTGAAGCAGATGTTCCTTTCTTCTCAATTTCCGGTTCCGACTTTGTTGAAATGTATGTTGGTGTTGGTGCATCCCGTGTCCGTGACCTTTTTGACCAAGCTAAAAAGAGTGCGCCATCTATAATCTTTATTGATGAAATTGATGCTGTTGGTCGCCATCGTGGTGCAGGTATGGGTGGCGGTCACGATGAACGTGAACAAACCCTTAACCAGTTACTTGTTGAAATGGACGGATTTGGAAATAATGAGGGTATTATAATTATTGCTGCAACTAACCGTCCTGACATTCTTGACCCGGCACTTTTAAGACCGGGCCGTTTTGACCGTCAAGTAACTGTTGGCAGACCCGATTTAAAGGGTAGGGAAGAGATACTTAAGGTTCACGCTAAGAATAAGCCTCTTGCTCCGGATGTGGATTTGAAGAGTGTTGCTCATGCAACAATCGGTTTCGTTGGTGCAGACCTTGAAAATCTTATGAATGAGGCTGCCTTGCTTGCTGCAAAACGTAATAAGAAAGCCATAACAATGACTGAAATTGATGAAGCTGCAGTTAAAGTTGAGGTAGGTACTGAAAAGAAATCTCATAAATACACAGAAAAAGATAAGAAAATGACCGCTTATCATGAGGCAGGTCATGCAGTTGTTGCATTTTATCTTAAAAATAGTGACCCTGTTTACGAAATTTCTATTATACCTCGTGGTATGGCTGGTGGTTATACCCTTTATCGTCCCGATGAAGACTCAGCATTTACAAGCAAAACAGAAATGATTGATAAAATTATTTCCTTAATGGGTGGCAGAGTTGCTGAAAAGCTTATCGGTGATGATGTTTCCACAGGACCTTCATCTGATATTTCAAGAGCATCTGATATTGCACGTGGTATGGTTACACGTTATGGTATGAGCGAAAAACTCGGACCTATAGTATATGGTAAAGAGAACGACCAGGTATTCTTAGGTATGGACTATAACCATACTAAGAACTATTCTGATGCTTATGCAACGCAGATTGACGATGAAATCAAGAATATCGTCGTTGATTGCGAAAATAAATGTCGTCAAATTCTTGAGGATCATTATGATAAGCTTGTGCTTGTTGCTGAAACTCTTATTAATAAAGAAAAAATCGGCAAAGATTTATTCCTTAAGCTTATGGATGAAAATTATAATCCTAATGAGGAAATTTCAGAAGAGATTATTCCGGAAACTGTTGAACCTATAACTGAAAAATTAGTTGTGGAAGAAGCTGAAGCAGTTGAAAGTATTTCTGATGAAGCTGTAACTGAAGCAGAAGAAAAGACAGAAGAATAAAAAATTACTCGGTAACTTGAAAGGTTACCGAGTTTTTTCTTATTCAAAATATTTATAAATTTCTGAGTAATTATTTATGTAGTAGTTGCAGTGCTTTTTCACTTCATCTGGATCTGCTTTTTCTGAAATGTCGTTTATACCAACAATATTATAACCTGCTTTGCTTGCAGTTTCAATGGCGTAAAGGGCATCTTCAAAGATGAAAGTAGCTTCCTTTGGTGTGCCTAAATGTTCAAGTGCGACATCATAAATCACAGGAGTATCTTTTCCCGCACCAACGCTTGAGCACGTGAAGATTTCGGAGAAATATTCACGAATACCGTTTCTTTCAAGTGCTTTTTCAACAAGGTGTTTATCTGTTGCAGTTGCAATGCACATTTTTACGTTTTTTGATTTGAGAAATTTAAGAAAATCTTCAGCGCCGTCTTTTTTTATGACTTCGTTAAAGTAAAAGTCTTGCACCAATGAGTTGACTTCATTTACGATGTCCATTACGGTAGCTGATGGGTCGATATTTTTTATATAGTATTCAGCTGCTTGAACCATACTCATTTTAACAAATTCATCTTCAATTCCCTCGGGAGCTTCTACACCTTTGTTTTTCAAGAACAGTAAACCGATATCGCTCCATATATGCATTGAATCAAGAATTGTTCCATCTAAATCGAAAATTACGCCTTCAACGTTTTTAATATCATTTTTCATTGCTTTCTCCTTGTGATTCCCAAATAATTAATAGTTTGCCTTCTTCAACTGAGATTGTTGCATCTTTATTTATAAATTTATTGCTTGTTCCTAACGGGAAATTTTCTGAAAGACATCCATTTGATAATTCATAAAATAAGCCTTTTATATTTACATTTATGCAGTCTTCTAAAGCGAAGATTGAAATGTTTCCTTTATTTTCTTTATCAAAAGTTATCTGATTATTTTTAATAACTGTCAGATTTTCATTACTACCATAAAATACAGCGTTTCCGCCATTTTCGGCAATATAAGAAGCGGTTTGAATATTGGCAACTGTGTGATCTAATCTGCCGCCGATGCCACCAAAGACCCGAAAGCTTTTATAGCCTTGCTCCAACCCGAGCTTCACTGCAAGCATTGTATCGGTGTCATCTTTCTCGACGGGATGAATAATAGTGTTAGCGTTAGTTGGTGTATAACCCAAAGAATCAAAATCTCCTATGATAAAGTCGGGACTTATGTTGAGTTTTTCTGCGTTAATTACGCCGGAATCTGCTGCAATGACTAAGTCATTTACAGTTAATTCAAAATCAAAAGTATTAAACGGCATAGCACCAAAAATATAGCAGTACATTATTTCACCACCATTACTGTTTTTCATTCTAAAAAACACCGTCTTTTGACGGTGCTTTTTAATCAAAATATTCCGTAAGTAATTAACGACATAATCAGCCCTGCAATTAAAACACCTAAAGCGATTATAGGCAGGCACTTTTTAAATCTTAAATCCATAAGCGCGGCAATAAGTGCGCCTGTCCAGCCACCTGTACCCGGTAACGGTACGGCAACAAAAATAAGAAGCCCCCATTCCTGGTATTTGACAATAGTGTCCTTTTTCTTTTCGGAACGAGCTTCAAGCTTGTCCACGATTTTCCCGAAAAATTTATATTTCCTCATCCATTTAAAAATCTTTCTTATGAAGAGGAGAATAAAAGGAATGGGAATCATATTACCTATATAGCAAATTGTGAACGCTTGTAAAAACGGTAATTCAAGTAATCTTGCAGCTATCATGCCACCTCTTAGTTCGAGAATAGGGCATAAAGATATCAAAAATGCTACAAGCTGTGGTGGGAAATCATTTTGAAAGAAATTAACTATCGCAGTTACAATATTTTCAACCATTTTATACCTCGCTGATGTAGTTGTTATTTAATAAGAATTCACGTGCATCGGTGAGAATTGTTTTGTCATTTTCAAATTTAAGGTTTTTCAAGGCATTTTCATAAGTTAACCAAACATAATCTTCAATTTCTTCAATTTGAATTTTTGTCTGTGTATCTTTTGTCGAAGCAACATAAATCTGAACTGTTTTCTGAATTCTGTTTTGAATAGAATATTGAGATTTACTGATAAAACCCGGGATTATGTCAATGTGCAAGCCGGTTTCCTCTAAAACTTCACGTATTGCAGTTTCCTCTAAGGTTTCACCTGCTTCAACGTGGCCCTTCGGAAAGCTCCAATTTGAGCTTCTGCGGTTTCTTATAAGAAGATATCTGTAATCGTCATTAATTTTTCTGTAAACTACTGCTCCGCAAGAACGCTCATAATAACATTCGATTGAATATGGTCGTCCTTCAGTATAAAATTTGATTTTTTCATCAATTTCCCAGTTGATAAATTTTTTTGATTTTGGCGAAGCAATAAGTTTTTGTTCGCCATTATCACGGAATTTTAAAATTGCAACAACTCTGCCGTCAAAATGTCTTACAGGATTATCAATCCCCAAAATCAAAACGCCGCTGATAGGGGAGGATACTTTGAAATTGCCCATGGGTTTACCGTGGTTTAGCTTATAAGTGTTTCCGTTTGGCAGAGGTGAACCGACAGGGTCGGTAATGCAAACTCTAACTAATTTGCCTAACATATTGTTAACCTCACGAAATTAAGAAAATCTAATCCATATTATATACCTTTTATTTCTTACTTTCAATACAAAGATTCCTTTTTTAGAGAAATTTTCTTGTTTTTTCTAAAAACAATTTAACAAATATTTTATGTTTTTTGGTTGAATGATTGTTATAGATGTGTTATTATAAAAATTGGTAATTATAAAGGAGAGTTATTTATGAAAAAGTTTTTTTCCTGTTTACTTGTTTTTGCATTACTTTTTGTTAATTGCGGAATAATTTCCTTGGCAGGTGATTCTGATGAAGGAATTCCTGCTCCGTATGTAATAAGTGATTCTGTTGATTATAATTTAATAAATTCTTCCGAGATTTCTGACGAGGCACCTAAATATTATTACGATTTTGAGAATGGTAAGCCTAATTGGAATTCATATTCTTTGTTGGATGATTGTCAGAAGAAAATCTATGATAGTATTGTCAATGCGCCTATCGGAACAACCAATATTACAATCAATTTTGAAAACGGCGAGTTTTCGCATAGCGATTTTAATAAAACTAATTTAAGTAAAATTATGAATGCTATTTGTAATGACCGTCCCGATATTTTTTATTATAAGGGTTATACAGCAAAAGCACTCTTATATGAAAACAGATTTGTAAAAAGTGTTGAGTACAACATTGTTTTTAGTGACGAGGTTTATTATACTCAAGAAAATGTTCCCGGTTATCACGCTGAAATGATAAATACTCTGAAGTCTTTGCCTGTTGACACTTCAAATAGATATAATTTTGTCAAGTCTGTGCACGATTATCTGTGTAATTCTATTTATTACCCCGATTTGAATACCTCTGATTATGTTCAAAGTGCTCATGATGCTTATGGCGCTCTTGTTGAAAAAAGAGCTGTTTGCCAAGGTTATTCTGATGCGTTTAAATTAATTTGCGATTATTATAAAATCCCTGCTGTTTGTATAGGTGGTACTGCTAACGGTGGTAATCATATGTGGAATGCGGTCCAAATGGATGATGGCTTGTGGTACTTAATTGATATTACCTGGGATGATCAGTTTGATAACTCAATAGGAGAAATTTATAACGATTTCTTCCTCGTTGGTACCGAAACCTATGATATTTATTTTGGCGGTAATCAATTTTCCGAAAGTCATATAAATGACCCCGATTTGTATTTGCCTGTGCTTAAATATGCAACAGAAAAATACAGCCAGACCAATCACTTTACTGAATTCGGTGCAACATTCAATAACATTGCAAAAAAAGATGGTAACTATTTAATACGTTCTTACTTTGATGTTTACGATAGTTATATTTATTATGATGGAATGTATGTTGAGGTTAATTCACCGGTAACTAATTCTAAATTTTCTGTTAAAAGCGGTGCTGATAGAGCCGAAGAAGAATGGACATTGGTTTCCCTTTGTGATTGCAACGGTGATGCATTAGCTGATAGTAACGATTATAGCGAAGCGGTTAATAAGGTTCTTAATGGTGATAGTGTAGATGATGCTTTTGATATGGCAGCAGATGCAGATTGCGACGGTTATCTTGATGTAATCGATTTAGTGATAATCGAAAGAGCTATAAGCGGAAAAATAACAAATATTGCTTTAGAATAAAGAGAAGCCACTCAAAATGAGTGGCTTCTCATCATTTATTATAATTTGCTGAAGAAATCTTTGATTTCAAGAGCCTTACCGCAGGTCATAGGACCTTCGGGACATTTATGAACGTAGCAGCTTGGTCCATAGAATTTGAATATTGTTTCGTCTGCTTCACGGAGCTTTTTGAGCATGTCAATAGCGAAATCACGGATTTCCCACTGGGCTCTGTTACAAGAACGAAGCTTCATAAACAACAGAAGCTCACGAGCGTTAATAGTCGTTACAATGTCAAGGGTGTTACCGCTTAACTGAACATAAGCGAGTGTTTCTTCGTCAACTCCTAAATTCTTTAGCTCTTCATAAACAGCAGCAGTCTTAACAAAAGCTTGACAATATCTTTCCTTCAAATCTTCATTTACTGCTATTGTTTCGGGGAGAATGTGGCGTGTTCTATCAGTTAAAGAAAGCTGGGGAATGCCGATTGAATGCATTCTGTGGCGAGCAAAATGAGTTAAGCAGGAAAGTGAAACGTTGTTTATTCTGAAGGTAAATGTGGCTGCTTCAAGAGGTCTTTGACGCTTAGAATTAATTACTTTCTCTATTATTGAACTGCATTCAGCTTTATCATTAATGATTTCTTCAATCTGTGTTGTTGGGAGGTTACAGCCTTCGATAAGTGCAGCTCTTGCAACAGCTTTAGAGGCATCGGGAGTGTAGCTCAAAAGCTCTACTGCACTCTCTTCTTTTATGAGCTCTTTGTTTGGCTTGTAGGAATATGTGGGAATATCTTGAACAGTTGGCCGTCTTCCTTCAAAATCGGTAAATATACCGGGTGTCATTGAACGGGCTTGTTCTAAAAGTGATTCGCCCAAGGTTTTAAGCTCTTTATACTGTGAGCCTCTGCCATAAATCATAGCATAAAGCATATTGATTAATTCGCGAGCATTTAAAGTGCAATAGAAGTTGCTATAGAGAGAATAGGGGAGAAGGAAACGTGCATCTTCTTTTGGAATGCCTGCATCAATAAAGGACTGATACTCGCCATACAAATAATCCATGTGTTCAATGTACTTATTCTGAACATTTTTGGACTCAAAATGTGGTGTATAATAACCTAATTTAGCAAAGTCAACATATCTTCTTGATTTAACAGTAAAGGATGCAAGTCTGAACTCGATAACAAATTGTTCAACAAGTACTGAGACATTCTGGAAAGCAAGGTTAAATACAGTATGTTCGACAGTTGAAGTATGGCCCGAACGTGTTACCTTTGAAATTAGAGAAGCGTTTTTTTCAGCATCCTTTGAAAGCTCTAAAATTTCAAGAGCAGTACCGGGTTGTGTAGAGATTCTTCCCGATGCCGCAGGCACTCTTTCTCCGGTATCTGTCATACCAATAATGATGGCTTTTGAATTAGTGTTAAATTCGGTATTCACTTTATGTACCTCCACTATATTTCGCATAATTGTACTTATTTTAACACAATATGTTCGTAATTTCAATATTTTGGTTAAAAAACAAGTTAACTAAAAAAATGTATAAATTTTAATGATTTTCTACTACATTTATCACTGTTTTATCTTGAAATAATCACCCTATTATGATATTATAAATACAATTATGGGTGAATGTTGCCTTTTTGCATTTTTTTACTTCAAAAAAGGAGGAAAACTTATGGCAATTATTAAAAAACAGGCATTTTTTAACTCCTCAACCGGTGTAAATAAAATCCGAACATTAATATGGCAGGATGATGAAGTAACACCCGTTGCGGTTTTCCAGATTGCTCACGGCGTTGCCGAGCATATCGGCAGATATGACGAGTTTGCAAGATTTCTTGCAGCAAACGGTTTCATTGTTTGCGGTAACGATCATATAGGTCACGGCTTATCTGTTGATGATGAAGATGATTTAGGCTTTACTGCTGAAAAGGATGGCTATCGCCGTTTTGTTGACGATATGCATATTCTATATTCCATTATGCATAATCGATATTCTGAGCTTCCTTACATTCTTTTTGGTCACAGTATGGGTTCGCTTTGTGCAAGAGTTTATGCAAGCTCTTTTGGTACAGAGCTTAGCGGTTTGATTCTTTGCGGAACTGCTCAGGTTCCTAAAGGTCTTGATTTTGCCATTAATACCCTTGACCAATTAGTTGAAAAATTTGGTCCTAAAACCGTTAATCATACCGTTGCAGGACTTCTAAATAAATTTTCCTCTATTCAGATTAAGGACAGAGCTTCTGACCTTGACTGGTTAAGTGTAAACAGAGAAAATGTTAAAGCTTATGCTGAAGATTCGCTTTGCGGATTTGAGCTTACCCTTGCCGGTGTCAGAGACCTTGCAGCGATTGGCATTTTAGCTTGTGATGAAATGTGGCCTGCAACCGTTCCTACTGATTTGCCGATAATGATTATTTCGGGTGCTAAGGACCCGGTTGGGTCAAATGGTAAAGGTCCTATTGCTTGTTCTGACTCTTTAATTGAGGCAGGTCATGAACCGACAGTTATAATTTATCCGGGTGTAAGACACGAAATTCTTAACGAGGATTGTAAAGAGAAGGTTTATAACGATATTTTAGGTTGGACCCAAACAGTACTTTAATACAGGTGAAGATTTTGCAAAAAAATGTTTTTGTATCTCAAGAAGAACTGAATATACAAAAGGACTTTTCAGAAAAAGTTCATTCAATTTTAAGTGCTCGGTTTCCCGATAGTGCACCCAAGGCCTTTATTCACACATATGGTTGCCAGGGTAATGTTGCTGATAGTGAGCATATCAAGGGCATGCTTGTTGAAATGGGCTATGAGCTTTGCGAAAAAGTTGATGATGCTGATTTAATTCTTTATAACACTTGCGCCATTCGTGAGCATGCTGAAGACAGAGTTTTCGGGAATGTTGGTGCATTAAAAAAGTTGAAATCTGAAAAGCCCCATTTGCTTATTGCTCTCTGCGGATGTATGATGCAGCAAGCTCATATTGCAGAGAAAATAAAAAAAAGCTATCCTTTTGTTTCTCTTGTTTTTGGAACTCATGTTGTTCATAAATTACCCGAATTAATTTCTAAAACCCTTACAGGTGGGAAAAGGGTATTTTGCATTGACGAAAGTGATGGTGTTATTGCTGAGGGTCTTCCGTATTCCCGTGATAGCGGTGAGAATGCTTGGATTTCAATTATGTATGGCTGCAATAACTTCTGCTCTTATTGTATTGTACCTCATGTAAGAGGAAGAGAACGAAGCAGAAAGCCCGAAGTGATTTTAGAAGAAGCAAGGCAACTTATTAGCGAAGGGTATAAAAAAATCACTCTTTTAGGTCAGAATGTTAACTCTTATGGTAAGGGTTGCGATTTCAATATGAACTTTGCAGAGCTTATCAGAAGACTTGATGAAATTGACGGAGATTTTTGTTTTGATTTTATGACCTCTCATCCGAGAGATTGCAGCTTTGAGTTGATTGATGTTTTAAGTGAAAGCAAGCATTTCTGCGGTCATCTTCATTTACCGGTTCAATCGGGCAATAACAGAATTCTTAAAGAAATGAATCGTCACTACACCCGTGAGCATTACCTTGAGCTTGTTAATTATGCCAAAGAGAAAATTCCGGGCCTCGATTTAACAACGGACATTATCGTAGGCTTCCCCGGAGAAACCTATGAGGAGTTTCTTGATACGGTTTCACTTGTAAAAGAAGTGGAATACGGTTCAATGTTCACGTTTATTTATTCTGCGAGAAAAGGTACACCTGCTGCCGTTATGCCGGACCCGTTCTCGAAGGAAGAAAAAACAAAATGGATTATGGAGCTTTTAAGGGTTCAAGAAGAAATTGCTGGTAAAAAATAATAAAATGTGGTAGAAGAGGGGAAACCCTTTAATATAATTTATTTTTAAGGAGTACACAAAAATGACAGTTATTGAACTTACAAGACAGCTTGGTGCTGCAATTCAGCAGGACGAGCGCTACGCAGCTTATGAAGAGGCAAGAAAAGCTAACGAAGCAGATGAGGCACTCAATAGTCTTATCGGCAAAATCAATCTTGTTCAGATGAATTATCAGAACGAAGCTTCAAAAGGTGAGGAAGCAAGTGCTGAAGCAATGGAAGGCTTTGCAAAAGAATTTGAACAGCTTTACCGTGAAATTATGCTTAACGGCAATATGGTTAAATTTGAAGCAGCAAAAACTCAGGTTGATGATATGATGAATGAAATTATGGGCATTCTCGCTTGCTGCGTTGACGGACAAGACCCTGCAACCTGCACACCCCATCAAGAACATAGCTGCGACGGTAGCTGCAGCACCTGCGGTGGTTGTCACTAATTTTTAGATTATTTTTTAGTACTGAGGTAAGAAATGGCTAAATTATCTCCCATGATGGAGCAATATTTTGAGATAAAAAAGAATTACGAGGACACATTATTGTTCTTCAGATTAGGTGACTTTTACGAAATGTTTTTCGAGGATGCAAAGGTCGCCTCAAAAGAGCTTGAGCTTGTTCTCACAGGGAGAGATTGCGGACAGGAGGAACGTGCACCAATGTGTGGCGTTCCCTTCCACAGTGCTGATTCCTACATAGCAAAGCTCGTCAGCAGAGGCTATAAGGTAGCAATTTGCGAGCAGGTAGAAGATCCCGCTACAGCAAAAGGTATTGTTAAGCGTGATGTTGTCAGAATTGTTACTCCCGGTACTGTTATTGAGAGTAATATGCTCGATGAAAGCAAAAATAACTATCTTGCATCTGTTTTTGTATCTGATAAGGATTGCGGACTTGCTTTTATTGATGTATCAACCGGTGAGGTTCACCTTGATGCTTTTTCTGATGCTGATGCAACTGTAAGAATCATTAATCAGCTTGGTTGTTATTCTCCAAGTGAGGTGATTATCAATAAATATGGTGCTTCTGTTAAATCTGTAGTTTCCTTTATAAAGGACAGATTATCTGTTGATTACCAGATGGTTTCTGAAGCCCAGTATAATGAAAGTGAGCTTTTAGAGTTAATTGGTTCACATATTTCTGATGAAAACGGATTATCTCAATTTATTTCAAATAAGAGCCTTTTGTATGCCTTTGGTGCTGCCCTTACTTATCTTAAAGGTGTTCAGAAAAATGACCTCCAGAACATCAATAATGTTGATTTCTATAATGAAGATAGCTTTTTAACTCTTGATATTACTGCGAGAAGAAATCTTGAATTAACCGAGACTCAGCTCCGAAGAGAGAAAAAAGGCAGTCTTCTATGGGTACTTGACCATACCAAAACCGCTATGGGTAAGCGTCTTATAAGAAGTTGGGTTGAACAGCCCCTAATTAATTATTCTTCAATCGTTTTAAGGCAGAATGCTGTTGAAGAATTAACCTGCGATACTATTTTACTTGATTCTTTAATGTCGTGTCTTTCCGATATGTTTGATATTGAAAGAATTATGACAAGAGTTGTTTATGGAACTGCTAATGCTAAAGAATTAAAAACATTAAGTCAGACCATTGATCAGCTCTATAATATTAAATCTTCTTTAAGCGGTGTTAAATCAAAAATGCTGACAAGCATCTTTGAAGATGTGGACTTACTTGAAGATGTTAACACCTTAATTAAAAACGCTATAACCGATGAGCCGCCCCTTTCAGTTCGTGAGGGCGGTATGATAAGAAAAGGTTATAATGAAGAGCTTGATACTCTCCATGACATTGTTGAAAACGGTAAGGGGTATCTTACCGCTGTTGAACAGGCAGAGCAGGAGAAAACGGGTATCAAGAAACTTAAAATCGGCTATAACCGAGTATTCGGATACTATATTGAGGTTACAAATTCCTTTAAGGAGCTTGTTCCCGACCATTATATAAGAAAACAGACTCTTTCTAATTGCGAAAGATATATAACTCAAGAGCTAAAAGAGCTTGAATCCAAGGTTCTTGGTGCTCAAGAAAGAATTGTTCGTCTTGAGTATGAGCTTTTCTCTGCAATACGTCAGAATGTTGCTGACCAGCTTGAAAGAGTAAGAAAAACAGCAAGAGCAGTTGCAAATCTTGATGGCCTTTGCTCTTTAGCTTTTACTGCAGTTAACAATAACTACACAAGACCTATTGTTGATAATTCAGATGAAATCATTATAAAAGATGGCAGGCACCCTGTTGTTGAGCTTATGCTCCGTGGTGCACCATTTGTTCCTAATGACACGCATCTTGATTGCCGTGATAACAGAACAGCTATTATTACAGGTCCTAATATGGCAGGTAAATCAACTTACATGCGTCAAGTTGCAATTATTACTCTTATGGCTCAGATTGGTAGCTTCGTTCCTGCAAGTAGTGCAAAAATCGGTATTGTTGACCGAATTTTCACTCGTGTAGGTGCTTCGGATGACCTTTCAGCAGGTCAGTCGACCTTTATGCTTGAAATGACAGAGGTTGCAGATATACTTAAATATGCCACATCAAAAAGTCTTATTGTTTTTGATGAAATCGGCAGAGGTACTTCAACCTATGATGGTATGAGTATTGCAAGAGCAGTGCTTGAATTTACTGCAGATAAAAAGAAAATTGGTGCAAAAACCTTATTTGCAACTCATTATCACGAATTAACAGAGCTTGAAAATACAGTTGAGGGTGTTAAAAACTATAACACTTCTGTTAAAAAACGTGGTGATGATATAACCTTCCTTCGTCGTATAGTCAAGGGTGCTGCAGACGGTAGCTATGGTGTTGAGGTTGCAAAGCTTGCTGGTGTACCTAAAGCGGTTGTTGAAAACGCAAAGAAAATCCTTGCTACCCTCGAATCTCAAGAGAAAGTCAGTGCTGTTGAAAAGATAAAGAAGGATGAAGAGCCCGATGATACGCTTCAGCTTTCATTTTCTTCCGGTGAAAGAGAGCAGATTATTGAAAAGCTTAAAAATATTGATGTTAATACTTTAACACCTATTGAAGCTATGACTGTTCTTTTCGAATTACAAAAAAGTGCAGAAAATATTTAAATATGAAATTTGAAAGGAGGGTGACTGATGCCTCGTATAAATGTTTTACCTAAGAATATTGCTGATTTAATAGCAGCAGGCGAGGTAGTTGAACGCCCTTCTTCTGTTATTAAAGAATTTGTTGAAAATTCTATCGATGCCGGAGCTACAAATATAACTATTGAAATCAAAAATGGCGGTAAAACATATATCAGAGTTACCGATAATGGTTGCGGTATTGATAGAGAAGATGTAAAAAAGGCTTTTATCAGCCATGCAACAAGTAAAATTTCAAATATTGAAGATCTTGATGCAATTTCAACCCTCGGCTTCCGTGGCGAAGCCTTAGCTTCGGTTTGTGCTGTGTCAAGAGTTGAGCTTTTGACTGCAACTCCCGATTCGGATTTCGGAACTCGTTATGTTATTGAAGGTGGAGAAGAAATTCTCCTTGATGACGCCGGATGCCCCGTAGGAACGACAATTATTGTAAGAGATTTGTTTTATAATATTCCCGCAAGAATGAAGTTCTTAAAAAAAGATGTACAAGAAGGGAATTATATTGCAACGCTTATGGAGCGTATTGCAGTTTCTAATCCCAATGTTTCTTTTAAATTTATTCGTGACGGTAAATTACAGTTTTCAACTCCGGGTGACAACGATTTAAAATCCGCTATTTACGCAGTATTTGGTAAAGATTTTACTGATAGTCTTATACCGGTTCATAATGAACAGAACGGAATATCAGTAAAAGGCTTTGTTGTAAAACCAACAGCTGGTCGTAGCAGCCGTTCAATGCAGATTTTCTTTGTAAATAAGAGATTTGTTAAGAGCGTTGTGTTTTTAAGTGCTTTGGAAGCCGCTTATAAAAATTCAATTATGGTTGGTAAATATCCTGCATGTGTTATCTTTGTGGATATGCCCTATGAATCCGTTGATGTTAATGTTCATCCTGCAAAAACAGAAGTCAGATTTTTTGAAGAAAAGAAAGTTTTTGATTGTGTTTATTATGGCACCTTATCTGCTCTCCAGGGTGACACGACTCGTGTTCAGGCAAAGTTTAATGAAGCAAAAATCTTCTCAAAGCCTGCTGACAAGGGAGAACAGCTGAAAATTACAGAGATTGAACAACCGAAAAGGACCTTTGAGGTCAAGGAATTCGGGAATTCTGTAACAGGTTTTGAAACAGTTGTTTGTTCACCTGTTAAAGAAGAGCCTAAGCAGCTCGATTTTCTAAAGGATGAATATATCAAACCGTCAGTTTCACATATAGTTATTGCAGATAAAAAAACTGAAATGACTAAAACTGTTGTCGAAGAAATAAAGCCACAGCTTGATTTAAAAATTAATTTTGAATCAATTTCGGAAGAAAAGGATAAAAATACTGTTTCAAAAGCTATTACAACAGAAAATATAAAAACCGATATTACTCCTGTTGCTGAGATAGTAGAGAAGTCTGTTAAAGATATTTCCTTAAACTATAAATTTATTGGTGAAGCATTCAATACTTATTTAATAGCTGAGCTTGACGGTAAGCTTATTCTAATTGATAAACATGCTGCCCATGAGAGAATTCTTTTTGAAAAATTCAAAAATGATGGCTGCGGTCAGTCTCAGATAATGCTTCAGCCAATAACTGTTACACTTTCACCGGATGAATATAATGCCGTTATTGAAAATCTTGAGCTTTTAGCTGATGCAGGGTATGATATTTCTGATTTTGGTGACAGATGTGTTAAAGTCAGTGCTTGCCCTCCTGAGCTTGTTGACTGTAATATTGCTGATATAGTTACTGAAATTTCTGGCTATCTTGCAAATAATGTAAAAACCTTGATGCCCGAAAAGCTTGACTGGATATATCATTCTATGGCTTGCAGAGCGGCAGTTAAGGCAGGTAATTTTACTTCTTCTTATGAGGCAGAAAAGTTTGTTGAAAATCTTTTGAAGCGTGAAGATATCAGATATTGTCCACACGGCAGACCTGTTATGATTGAAATGACAAAAAAAGAATTGGAAAAGCAATTTAAGAGGATTGTGTGATTTTGAAGAAAAAAGCAATAGTAGTTGTTGGTGCAACCGCATCGGGTAAAACCGCGTTAGGCGTCCATATTGCCAAAAAATTCAATGGCGAGGTTATCTCGGCGGATTCAATGCAGATATATAAAGGTATGGATATTGCTACCGCTAAGCCAACAGCAGAAGAAATGGATGGTATAAAGCATCACTTAATAGATTTTGTTGACGTAAAAAATCAATACAGTGTTTCTAATTATTGTGATGACGCAAAAAATGCCTTTGATAAAATTGTAAAAAGTAATAAGCTTCCCGTTATAGTTGGGGGAACAGGACTTTATATTGATTCATTTTTATCAAACACTAAATTTTTAGAAGCTGCTTCTTCTGATAAAATCAGACAAGAGCTGATTGCTGAATTAGAAAAAAATGGCATTGAAAGTCTATATGAGCAACTGAAGGTTATTGACCCGGACGCTGCTGTGAAGATTCATCCCAACAACACCGTCAGAGTTATCAGAGCTCTTGAAATATATAGAACAACAGGCAACACTCTTACTGAGCAAAACAGACTTTCACATGCAGTTAAATCTGAAATTGAGCCTTTATACATAGGTATTAATTATTCTGATAGAGAGATTTTATATAATAGAATCAATCTCCGAGTTGATTTAATGGTTGAAGCAGGACTTTTAGAGGAAGCAAAAGAATTTTTTAAGCTTAATCCTTCAAAAACTGCGTTCAATGCTATAGGCTATAAGGAACTAAAGCCTTTTATTGATGGTGAATTATCTTTTGAGGTTTGTGTTGAAAACTTGAAAAGAGAAACAAGGCGATACGCAAAAAGACAAATTACTTGGTTTAAAAGAAATAAAAATATTAATTGGCTGTTTGCAGATAAACTATCAAAGGAAGAAATGCTTGTGTCAGCCGATAAACTGATAAATGATTTTTTAGGTGGTGAAGTTATTGAAGAATAAAACAATTAAAAGAATCGCATCAATACTTGCGATAGTTTTAGTAATAAGTTTTTTCTCTTCTTATATTATTTACCATCTTATTAATCGCTCTAACTCAGAAATTAAAACTGAATTTGCCTTAAAGGAAACGGTTTATAAAACGATTGATGCTAAATGCTTTGTTATTCGTGATGAAGAGTTTATAAGAAATGATGCAGTTGGTACATCTGTTTCATTTGTAACCGATGGGGAACGTGTTGCAAGAGGCGATACGGTATCTGTAGTTTTTAATTCTTCTGAGGACGCAGCTTCATATTTAAAAGCTCAAGAATTAAGAAAGAGCATTGAGCATTATGAAGAATTATCCGGACAGGCTAATTTTCAACCGCTTAACATCAATTCATTAACCAAAAAAATTAATAATGAATTAACTGATTATCTTGATGCGGTTGATGCTCGTGATTTTAAAAAAGCAATTAACTCAGTTGAAATGTTCCGAGATTCCGTTACCGGCAAACAGATTGCCATCGGTAAATCACTTGATTTATCAGCTAAATTGGATAAATTAAATGAAGAGTTAAGCTCTCTTAATAGTAATAGTCTTGAGTATACTGAAATCAAAACTGAAAATGCAGGTTATTTTATCAGTGGTGCTGATGGTTATGAAAAAACCTTAAATTTTAGTGAGCTTGATGATTTAACGGTTAAGGATTTAAAGAAAGCTATTAAATCAAAGCCCGTCAAAACAGATTCAGATATTGTTGGCAGAACAGTTTCTTCTTTCAAATGGTATATTGCTTGTGTTATAGATACTGATAAAACTGTCGATATATCTAAAGATAAAAAGATTTATCTGAATTTTACCGAATCCGGTATAGAAAGATTGCCGGTTGATGTTTATAAAATTGGTGAGCGTACCGGTAAGGAAACGGTTGTTATATTCAGTTGTGACGAAATGAATGAAATCTTATCAAATTTCAGAATTGAAAAAATTGAAATTATAACCGATGAATTCTCCGGCTTTAAAATTTCTAATTCCGCTATCAGAACAGTTGATAAAGTGCAAGGCGTTTATATTGTTCGTGGTAACTTGATGGGATTCAGAAAAATTAAAATTGTTTATACAACCGATGATTATTCAATAGTAACTAACCCTGATAATGCTTCTGATTATATAAAGCTTTATGATAAAGTAGTAACGGAAGGAGTTGATTTGTATGACAACAAGCTCATTTAATGAAGCTCATTTTTCTGTAATTGATGAAAACATTAAGAGAATAAGAAATGAAATAGCTGAAGCAGCTGTTAAAAGCAATCGTTCTGTTGATGATGTTAGGCTTATGGCGGTTACTAAAACAGTTTGTGTTGAATACATAAACCATGCCATTGATAATTGTGGTATTGATTTGATTGGCGAAAATAAAGTTCAAGAATTTCTTTCTAAAAGAGATTCATTGCATTTAGAAAATGTTGAAAAACATTTGATAGGCCATCTTCAAACAAATAAAGTTAAAAAAATTGTTGGCGAGGTTGATATGATTCAATCTGTTGACAGCTTAAGAGTTGCTCAAAGTATTTCCAATGAAGCGATAAAAGCTGATATTACCGCTGATGTTTTATTGGAAATTAATATTGGTGATGAGGCAAGTAAAACAGGCTTTGATAAGGTTTTGTTTGAAGAATCATTAAGTAGGATCTCTCTGTTACCTAATATTAGAGTTAAAGGTCTTATGACTATACCGCCAATATGTGATAATACAGCTGAACTCGAAAAGTATTTTGACAAAATGAATAGTTATTATAATGAAATTAAAGCAGGTAAATATCCTAATTTTGATTTTGAAATTTTGTCAATGGGCATGTCAGGTGACTATAAAGAGGCCGTTCTTCATGGCTCAAATTTAGTTAGAGTTGGCTCCGCTATATTCGGGGCAAGAATATATAATTAATTTTTTATTAATGGAGGTTATTGTTATGTCATTTATGGATTATTGGAAAAAATTTACTAACTCAGAGGATGAAGATGAGTTTGAAGAGGTAGCTCAAGAAGAGGCTCCCGAAGCATTTGAAGCAAAGCCCTTTTCAACTGTTTCTTCCTATGATGATTATGAGCGTGAAGCACCCAGAGTAGCTCCGAGAGCAAGAAGAAGCTCTTCAAACGACCCCAGCAGAGTTGTTGATGTAAGAACAACCGCAATGCTTCAAGTTGTTCTTGTTAAGCCTGATAAATTTGAAGATGCCCGTGCTATTGCCGATCACCTTAATGATAAGAGAACTGTTGTTCTTAATCTCGAAGCAGCAAGCAAGGATGTTTCAAGAAGACTTGTTGACCTTCTTAATGGTGTTGCTTATGCTAATGGCGGTCAGCTTAAAAAGGTTTCAACAAACACTTATATTATTACACCTTATAATGTAAATGTTTCCGGTGACCTTATTGATGAATTGGAAAATACAGGCGTATTTTTCTAAACTTATGTTAAAAGTGGGGAATAACTATTATGATGACACCATCAGAACTTAGAGAATATGAATTTAAAGGTGCCGGCAGAAACGCCTATAAATCCGATGATGTAGATAATTTCTTCGGTGAGGTTGCTGTTGCTTATGAAAAGATTTTCAGAGAAAATGCCGAGCTTATAAAAAGAGTTAGCTTGCTTGCTGATAGACTTGAACAGTTTAAGCAAGACGAAGAACAAATTAAACAAGCAGTAATCGGTGCTCAGAAGGCTGCTGATATTATTGTAAAAGAAGCCGAAATGTCTGTTGAGGATTCTAAGGCTGAGGCTGAAGCAATTCTTGCTGCGGCTAAGGGTGAGGCAGATATAATTAAAGCTGATGCTGAAAAGCAAGCTATTGCTGATTCCGATTTGCTTCTTTCTATCGCAAGAGATAAGGCTGAAGACATTATCAATAAAGCTAAAGAGGAGGCTCACGGCATTCTTATTGAAGCAAATGATTCTGCAAAAGATACTGTTGGCGCAGCAACAAGAACTATAACAAGTGAGTCACTTCACTATGAAATGCTCAAGAAAGAAGTATCTGAATTCAGAGCTTCAATTCTCGCTCAGTATAAAACACATATTGAATTGATTTCTAAGCTTCCTGAGCTTGCAGTTGAAGAGGCAGAGAAGCAGGAGGATGTTGCTGAAGAGGCATCTGTTGATGAGTCTCTTGTTGATGAAATAAATTCAGTTGACCCTGAAAATGAAATTATTGAATTTATAGAGCCGACTGAGGATGAAGGGGAATTTACTTTACCTTCTTTTGAAGAGATTGAAGAGGATGGCGAGGAGGTTGTAAAAACAACTCTTCCATACGATTTCTTTGGTGACGATAATTCCCTTGAATTTGTCGAAGATTCTCAAGAGGAAGCTGAGGCACCGGATATTATAGATTTTAATAATTCCTTTGATTCTGCTGATGCAGAAGTTGAGCTTGTTGCTGAAACAGAAGAAGCAGCAGAGGATTCAAGTGACGAGCTTGAAGAGGTAGGAGAGGCTGTTGAAGAAACAGCAGATATTCCGATTTCAAAGGGCTTTTCAATTAATGCAGAATCAGTTAATGAGTCTGTTGATATTTTTTCAAACAGTGAGGATGAAAAAACTCATAACCCAATGTTTGATTCTTTTGAAACTATTGATGATGACGATGATGAAGACGAACCGGAGGAACCCAAAAAAAGATTTGGCTTTTTCAAGAGAAAATAATTATAAGGTGTAGTGTTTTTAAATGGCGGTTATTTCTGCAATTCTGTTGTGTATTGGTCTTGTTGGCATTGACCAGATTATTAAATTATTGGTTATAAACTACCTTAAACCTGTTCAGTATATTGATTTTATTGACGGTATTCTTCGTTTTAGGTATGTTGAAAATACCGGTGCTATTTTCGGTTCATTTTCAACCCATACTGTAGTTTTAACTGTCTTTTCGATTATTTTGTTAGGTTTTACTATTTTCTTTCTTGTTACCAATAAAAATAAAAACAAATTTGTTAATTTATGTTTGTTGTTTATGATTTCGGGTGGCATAGGGAATATCATTGACCGAATACGGCTTCACTATGTTGTCGATTACATCGAACCGTTATTTGTTAATTTCGCAGTTTTTAATTTTGCTGATTGCCTTATAACTATTGGTGCTTTTGCGTTGATTTTTTATTTGATTTATGATTTGATAAAAGATACGAAAAAGAATAAAAATACTGTTTCGGAAGGGTCAGAGAATGATTCAAGAGAATGAGTATATTGTTGATGGTGAAGTTGTTGGCTTAAGATTAGATAAAGCAATAACTGTTTTGTGTGATGATTTATCCCGTAATGCCGTTCAACAGCTTATTGATGATGAAAATATACTTGTTAACGGTGCTGTTGCAAATAAGAAGTATTCTGTAAAGAAAAACGATGTTGTTACGGTGTTTTTACCGGAGCCTAAAGAGCTTTCGGTTGATGCAGAGAATATACCTCTTGATATAGTTTATGAGGACGAGCATCTGCTTGTTGTTAATAAGCCTAAAGGGATGGTTGTTCATCCTGCTGCCGGGAATTATAACGGTACGCTTGTAAACGCCTTATTGTACCATTGTGGTGATTCTCTTTCGGGTATTAATGGCGTAATAAGACCCGGAATTGTTCATAGAATTGATAAAGATACAAGCGGGTTACTTATTGTTGCAAAAAATGACACTGCTCACAAGGGTCTTGCCGAACAAATTAAAGACCATAGCTTTACAAGAGAGTATAAAACTATAGTTGTTGGTAATGTTAAAGATAATGAAGGTACTATTGATGCTCCTATAGGCAGACATCCTAAAGACAGAAAGAAACAAGCCGTAACAGATAAAAATTCAAGAAATGCTGTTTCTCATTTTGAGGTTATTGAACGCTTTAATGGTTTTACTTTTCTTAAGGTTCGCCTTGAAACAGGCAGAACACATCAGATAAGAGTTCATATGGCATATAGGGGGACACCCGTTGCCGGTGATGTTGTTTACGGGAATCCTAAGAAAACCTATGGCTTACAAGGGCAATGCCTTCATGCAGCAACAATCGGATTTACACACCCTATAACAAAAGAATATCTTGAATTTACATCAGATTTACCCGAATATTTTACTGATTTTATTAGGAGAATATCGTAATGAAGGAAATATATAATAAATGGCTGCTTGTTTCCGACATTGACGGAACCTTAAATACAAAATCGATGAAATTACCTGAGAATAATAAAACTGCTATTAATGAATTTGTTAATAACGGTGGTAATTTTACCTTATGCTCAGGTAGGAATTTGCAATCTCTTTCAATTCATTATAATAAGCTTGGTATTAGTACTCCTGCTATTTTTTTGAATGGTGCAGGTATTTATGATTTTAAAAATAATGAAATGATTTATCAGAATTTCATATCCTCACAGGGTGAGAAGATTATTTTAGAAATTCTTAAAAAGCATAAATTTGCCCAGCTTACTGTTTTTACCGCAAACAAAATACTTCTTGTAACAAAAAAATGTATTTATGGTCGTGTTATCTGCAAAATGGACAAATTAGACTGTGAGCTTTATAAAAAAATATCTGATTTACCCCGTGGTGTATGGGGAAAGGTTTCATTTTTTGGCACTAAAGGGTTAATTAACAATTTAAAAGCTGTTTTTTCAAATGAAGAAAACTCGAAATTTTTTGAATGTTTTAAAACCTCTCCGTTTACCTTGGAGGTTGTGAATAAAGGGGTTAATAAAGGTGCTGCAGTTGTTAAATTAGCAGAGCTTTTAAATATAGAAAAATCTAATACAGCGGCTATCGGTGATTATTATAATGATGTTGATATGCTCAAAAGGGTAGCGCATCCCGTTTGTTGCGGTCAAGCTCCCGACGATATTAAAGACATATCAGAGTATGTTACTTGTCATTGTAATGATGGTGCAGTTGCTGATTTTATAGATTACATACAAACAAAATATATTAAATAATGGAGGCATTATTATGGACTTGAATTCTAAAAAGGAATTAGCTAAAATCGCCTGTAATGTTCGTATGGGCATTATTGAGGGCACCTTCAATGCTAAATCCGGTCATCCCGGTGGCTCACTTTCAATTACTGAGATTTTAACATATCTCTATTTTAAAGAAATGAATGTTGATGCTAACGAACCTATGAAAGCTGATAGAGACAGATTTGTTCTTTCAAAAGGTCATGCTGCACCTGCACTTTATTCAGTTATGGCTCAGAAAGGTTATTTTCCTGTTGAGGAAATTAAAACGCTTCGTAAGGTTGATTCTCGTCTTCAAGGCCACCCCAGTATGAATTATCTTCCCGGTATTGATATAAGCTCAGGCTCTTTGGGTCAAGGTATTTCTGCTGCTTGCGGTATGGCTCTCGGTGCAAAGCTTAAGGGTGACGCTTTCAGAGTTTATACAATTCTTGGTGATGGTGAAATTGAAGAAGGTCAGGTTTGGGAAGCTGCTATGTATGCTGCAGCGAAGAAGCTTGATAACCTTGTTGCATTTGTTGATAATAATAATCTTCAGATTGATGGTTCTGTTGAAGAGGTTAACTCACCTTATCCTATTCCCGAAAAGTTTGCAGCATTTGGCTGGAATGTTGTTGAAATAGATGCTCATAATTTCGATGAAATTGAAGCTGCACTTGAAAATGCAAAAGCAACTAAAGGCAAACCCACAGCAATTATTGCAAAATCCATTAAAGGTAAAGGTGTTTCTTTCATGGAAAACCAGGTTAACTGGCATGGTTCAGCACCTAACGCAGAACAGTATGAAATAGCTATGGCAGAACTTAAAGCAGTTCTCGCAGGTTTGGAGGGTTAAATTATGGCAGATGTAATTAAAACAGCAACTCGTGATGCTTATGGTAAGGCTCTCGTTGAGCTTGGTGAAAAGAACCCCAATGTTCTTGTTCTTGATGCAGACCTTGCTGCAGCAACAAAAACAGGAGCTTTTAAGAAGGCGTTCCCGGAAAGATTTTTTGATACTGGTATTGCTGAGGGCAATATGATGGGCGTTGCTGCCGGACTTGCAACAACAGGCTACACTGTTTTTGCATCCTCTTTTGCAATGTTCTCAGCCGGCAGAGCGTTTGAGCAGGTGAGAAATACTATTGCTTATCCTCATCTTAATGTAAAAATCGGCGCTACTCACGCCGGTATCTCTGTTGGTGAAGATGGTGCAAGCCATCAATGTTGTGAAGATATCGCTCTCATGCGTTCAATTCCCGGTATGGTAATTCTTAACCCTGCTGATGATATTGAAGCAAGAGCAGCTGTTCTTGCAGCAGCAGAGCATGATGGTCCTGTTTATATGCGTTTCGGCAGACTTGCTGTTCCGAGAATTTTTGATGAAGATTATAAATTTGAAATCGGAAAAGCAGTTACTCTTAAAGAGGGTAGTGATGTAACTATTATTGCTACAGGTCTTATGGTTAATGAAGCTATTGAAGCTGCAAAGACACTTGAAGCTGAGGGTATTTCAGTTGAGCTTATCAATATGCATACAATTAAGCCTCTTGATAAAGAAGCTGTAATTAAAGCAGCAAAGAAAACAGGCTGCATTGTTACTGCTGAAGAACACAATATTATCGGCGGTCTTGGCGATGCAGTTTGCGATGCAGTTTGCGAAGAGTATCCTGTACCTGTTGTTAAGCTTGGTGTTGAAGATACCTTTGGTAAATCCGGTCCTGCAGTAGAGCTTCTTCATATATTTGGCCTTGATGCTGAAAATATCGTAAAAAAAGCAAAAATTGCTATATCAAAAAAATAATTTAACATTTTTTACTATTTAATTATTTAATTTATTGTTTTTTTTATTGAAAATATTAAATAGTTGTGTTATACTGTATGATATATAAAAAACGATAGGTAGGAATTTGTATGGCTAATTGTCCTAAATGCGGTTATAAGTTAAGAATGATTGATATTAAGGCGGAATGTCCCAAATGCGGTGTTAACCTTATGTATTACAATCATCAAGAAAGGCTTGCAGAAGACGCTGATAAGGCTGAAGAAGAGCATATCAGAATGCAACCCAAGATTGATAGAATTAAATTCGCTTTCGTTGGTACCAAGCTTTCTATAGTTCGTCTTATTTCCTTATTCATTCCCATTGGCATGATGTTTTTGCCCTTGGCTCATGTAACAGTTAATGCGCCTTTCAAGAGCATTGATACAAACATTTCTGTTCTTAATGTTGTTATGGATGTTATTATGGAAATGGATTTCGGTATTATATTTGATATGATAAGCGGTTCTGATTTAACAAGAGTTGCATTTATTACTTATCTTCTTTCAATGGTTTTCCTTCTTGTTGCTGCAGTTTTCGCTATATTGAATATTCCCTTTGATGCAGTTTCTTGCTCGCCTAAGGGCTTTAAGAGAAATGTTACTCTCTCAGCTTGTGGTATCGGATTTACAGTTTTGAGCATCATTTCTTTCTTGGTATTTAATAGTCAGCTTACTTCAACCTTTGGTGCAATATATTCAGGTAATCTTAGTTTTGGTTCATTCCTCATTATTTTAGGTTTTGTTGCAATTATTGTTGTTAATATCCTTATTAAAAAGCAGAATGTTCCTGTTAAATATAAAGACCTTTCCGAATATATTGAGAGAATGGAAAGAAGAAGAGCAGAAATCGCTGAAATGGAAGAAAGAGCTGCTCTTGCAAGAGATCAGTATAATGCTCAAGTAGCTGAATCTAAATAATTTAAAATAAAATTAAAGTAGTATCAATCAGAGTTCATTTGATTGATACTACTTTTTTTATAAATAAAAACCCGCAATGCCGGATGCGATAATAGTAACCTGCTCTTAGCAGGTGGGTGTCCTCTCCGCGTTTTCACGCTCCCTTCGTCCGAGTAAACTCGGGAGGTCTGCAATCCGCCGCAGAAGCCCGGACTCCCTTTTATTTGACATAGGGTTAGTATTAGTCGCATTTCTCGTACACCGCAGGCATACATATATTTTATTTAATTTTTTTAATATTATTCTTCGGCGAATTCAAAATAATCTGCAAGACGTTCTTCGAAAATCTGACCGATTTCATTGAATAGATTTTCATCTTCAATAGGCTCGAGATATGTTTCACCATCTTCATCTTCAATAACAGAGAGAATAATCAATTCTCCGTCACCGTCAAGAATTTCTTCTGCTTCGTTATATATGGGGAGAAGTGCAATGTATCTTCCGTCATCAGTTTCAATTCTGTCAAGCTCTTCAAAAGTGTGCTCAACGCCTTCTTCATCAACAACAGAAACGATGTTGTTACCAAAATTTTCTTCGTAATTATCAACCATTATAATTCACCTAATGCCTTTCATATTATATTATAATTTTAATATTTTTTCTTATACAAGTCAACTGTTAATTATTCGGAAATCGTAACTTCCCAGGTGAATTCTTTGCTTTCACCGGGAAGCAAAGACATAATACCTCTTTTTTGTGAGAGGTCGGCTTTTTTATCATAATTATCGTTTACACCCCACCAAGGTTCAAGGCATACATAAGGAGCATTTGGCTTTGCCCATATACCTAAGAAAGGTGAGTCAAAATCAAAGCTTATAACACGATTGTGCTTGTTGCTCTTAATCTTTATATTTTTAGATTTAAAATCACTTAAAATAAGAGCATCAGCATTAAAAATATCCGGAGTTAAGACTACCTTGTTGCCGTCCATTTCAACGGGGAAGGTTTCTTCAATCAAAATAGATTCATGGTCGATTCTTTCTGTAAAGAGCTTTGTATCATCAGAAAACTCAAGATAATCACCAATCTCGCAATTAAATCCGGGATGAGCACCAAAGGAATAGAACATTTCTTTGTCATCAGTATTAGTAACTTTGTGAGTAACCTTTAACCCCTTATCAGTAAGCTGAAAGATAACTTTAAATTCAAAATTATACGGATAATCTTTTAAAGTATCTTCATTCTGAGTTTTGATGAATGTTAATGAGTCGTCTGTTTTTTCAAGAAGCTCAAAGGGCTTCTTTCTGACGATACCGTGTTTTTCCATTGTGTATTCTTTGCCATTTAAAGTATACTTATCATCTAAAAGTCTGCCGATTATAGGGAAAAGAATAGGGGATTGACCATACCATATACTATCGTCACCATACCAGATATACTCAATTCCAGTCTTTTTTGATTTAAGAGAATTCAGTTCTGCACCCATTTCCTTAACAGCTAAAGTGAAATTAGAATTTTCTGCTTTATATAACATTTTAAACCACCCTTTATAACAAAGGCATCACACATATTTGTGTAATGCCTTTTTACTTTATTTAATTATATAATAAGTGAATAAAACTGTCAATCTAATTAGTTTGTTTCTTTAGATTTTTTGCGAGTAAGAACGATATTAACAATAATACCGAGAATAAGGGCACAAGCAATAGATGTAATAGTAACTTTACCGATTGCAAGAGCCATTCCACCGATACCGGTAATAAGAATTACTGATGCAGTGAAAAGATTTGCATTATCTTCAAGGTCAACCTTTTGAATCATTTTAAGACCGCTTACTGCAATGAAACCGTAGAGAGTGATGCAAACGCCACCCATTACGCAACCGGGAATAGAATCAAGGAAAGCTACGAAAGGTGATATAAATGAAATAAGTATAGCCATAATTGCAGTACAAGTAATAGTTGCAACAGAAGCATTCTTTGTAATAGCTACGCAACCAACAGATTCACCATAAGTTGTATTTGGGCAACCACCGAAAAATGCACCTGCTATTGAACCAACACCATCACCAAGAAGTGTTCTTGAAAGACCCGGGTCTTCAAGAAGGTCTTTTTCTATAATGGTAGAAAGGTTTTTATGGTCTGCGATATGCTCAGCAAAAACTACAAAAGCAACAGGAACATAAGCAACAGCAACAGTAGCAACATAAGAAGCATCAAGTTTTTCAAGTGCAGGAATAGCGTTTAAGAAAGTGAACTGAGGAACCTGAAGGAAAGTGTTAATACTAACACCTTCTGCAACAAGTGCCTGGAAGGGTGCAAGGTCAAGTGCAATAAGTGCATCATTACCTGTTGTAACTCCGATAATTGTGAAAATACCTGCAACTGCATAACCCGCTAAAATACCAATGATAAAGGGGATAAGCTTGGCCATTTTTTTGCCGTATGTTGAGCAAATTACAACAACAAATAGAGTAACTAAAGCACAAATCATTGAGATCCAGATATTTGTTGTCATGATAAAAGAACCATTAGCATCCTGAGGACCATAGCTGAAAACATCCTTAATTGCGGCACCTGCAAGAGAAAGACCGATGAGTGCAACTGTAGGGCCGATAACAACAGGTGGCATTAATTTATTTATCCATTTAACACCTGCAATTTTAATAATGATTGCAAGAACAACATAAACAAGACCTGCAAAAACTGCACCAAGGACTATTCCGAGAAATCCCATTGCAGAGCTTATTGCACCGGCAAACGCAGCAAGCATAGAGCTGATAAATGCAAAGGAAGAACCGAGGAATACAGGACTTTTGAATTTCGTGAAAAGCTGGTAAACAATGGTTCCGACGCCTGCACCGAAAAGTGCTGCAGAAGCGGTCATACCATTACCAACGATTGCAGGAACCGCAATGGTTGCAGCCATAATAGCAAGCAACTGCTGGATTGCAAAAATGATAAGTTGTCCGAATTTTGGTTTGTCTTCGACATTGTAAATAAGTTTCATATTTACCCCCACTTTTAAAAATCTATTATAGCCCGTATGGCTAATAACCAATAAATTAAATTTGATATAGCTTTACGCAAGTGCAATTATCGTATTCGGGTAATTGCACCAAAATCATTTCAGATGTTGAGGTAGGAACATTTTTGCCAACAAAATCAGCTCTGAAAGGAAGCTCTCTATGACCTCTGTCAACAAGAATAGCTAATTGTATGCTTGAGGGTCTGCCTATACTGAAAATTGCTTCAATAGCTGCTCTCACAGTTCTTCCTGTAAAAAGCACATCATCAACAAGAATAATATCTTTACCTGTAACATCAAATGTTGTATCAAAAGGGGAGGCTTCGGGTAATTCCTGGACCTCTGTCAAATCATCTCGATAATGCTTGATATCAAGCTCACCAACAAAAATGTTCTTACACTCTATTTTTTCAATGTTTTCAGCTATCATTTTAGCTAAGGGCACACCACGGCTTTTTATGCCAACAAGGGCTATATTTTCAGTTCCTTTGTTTTTCTCAATTATTTCATGAGCTATTCGTAGTAATGAGCGTTTTATTGCCGCTTCATCCATTATTTCTGCTTTAAATTCCATTATTACCTCAAAAAAATATACCTTGCCGCAAGGTGCGACAAGGTATTGTGCATTCTGAAAACCTTATAGACCTCTCGGATCAACTTAAAAGTTTATTTAAGTTAATTTTAATACTTAGCAGGCCATTTGTAAAGTAGCTGAAAGTGAAAAAAGTCGAATGAAAATTTGGTAATATAGCCGAAGATAATTTAACAACGTACGATTTAAACTCATATCTTTCGTTTATAACATATACACACCGGATTCCAGTTCAACAATTTCTCTGTCGTTAGTTTTGATATATCTGTAAACAGGTTCATCAAAGGCTTTATAATCTTCAACAGTAAAATCCTTTAAATTTACTGTTCTGATTTTGCAGGATTGATAATTACAGATGTATAGCTTGTTTTCATAAACACTGATTGAAACAGGATTTAAAAAGGCAGTTGAGGAATCTCCGCCGATTCTGAGAACAATTTTTTCGGTAGTTGGTGAGTATCTTATAATACAGTTATTCTCAGGAACTACACACCAAAGGTATTTCCCTTCAGCAACTACACCGCTGATTGGACATCCCTTGTATTGTAAATCTCCTGTCCAATATAGCTCGCCCTTGTCATTAAAAAGCCCGATTTCACCGCTTGTATAAGCAATAGCAACATGCTTGTTGGGTAAAACTGCCGCGTCACAATAAATAAAATCACTTAACTGCTCTGCGATTCTTTCATATTTTTCCCCGTATTTATTTAGAAGATAAGCACCTCGTGTACTTGCAGTTGGTCTTTCTAATTTAACATCATAGGTGAAAAAAGATATTTTAGTTTTACCACTGTTTAATGTATCTTTTCTTGCAACGATAATGCCTTTTGAAAAAGGGATAATATCGGCAATATCAATGTCCATTATCTTTTTCATATTAGACCTCGCAAGATTTGTCGATCTCTTTTACCTGATAGCATAAGGTCATAAGGGAATCTCCTAAATGCACATTTTCAACTGCAACATTTTCATATCTGTGTACCAGGTCATATTGAGTGAAATTCCAAAAGCCCTTGATGCCTAAGGTAACGAGCTTATCAGCATTTTCAGCAGCATATTCAGCAGGGATACAAAGAATAGCAACAACAGGTTTTTCTCTAATGCAGAAATCTTCCAAATCATCGGAGCTCATAACAATTTTACCGCCAACCTTTGTACCGATAACTGCAGGGTTGTTATCAAAAATACCAACTAAATCAAAACCTCTGTTATCAAAATGGATGTGCGTAGCAATAGCGTGACCCAGATTACCCGCACCAATCATAATAGCTTTTGATTTATTGTTTAAGCCCAAAATTGCACCGATTTCATTGTATAATTGCTCAATGTTATAGCCATAACCTTGCTGACCGAAACCACCAAAACAATTAAGGTCCTGTCTGATTTGAGAAGCAGTAAGTCCCATTCTTGCAGAAAGCTCTTTGGATGAAATTCTTACAACGCCCAAATTCTTTAACTCCTCAAGATATCTGTGATAACGGGGAAGACGCTTGATAACAGGTATCGAAACCTGATGGTTATTTTCTTTCATAATAATTTTCCTTTAAAGAGTTTTTAATGTTTCCATTACATAGTTACCGAACTCTTCACAGGTACACCCTGTGTCACGGCCTGTAATAGTCATTTTCTTTTCAGTAATCATACAAATATCAAGTGCTTTTTCAAGCTTGTCAGCCTCTTCTTGATAACCGATGTGTGAAAGGAGAAGAACAGAAGCACGAAGCATTGAGCAGGGGTCTGCATATTTGCCGCGGCCTTCTTTAACCATACGGGGTGCAGAACCGTGAATAGCTTCAAACATTGCGTACTGTTTACCGATGTTTGCGCTACCGGCAGTACCAACACCACCTTGGAATTCAGCAGCTTCATCAGTGATAATATCACCATAGAGATTGGGAAGAACGAATACCTTAAAATCTGTTCTGCGTTTTTTATCAACAAGCTTTGCAGTTGTGATATCAACATACCATTCATCTGTGATAATTTCGGGATATTCTTTTGCAATTTCTTTGCAAAGGTTAAGGAATTTACCATCAGTTGTTTTGATGATGTTTGCTTTTGTAATGATTGAAACTCTTTCTTTTTTGTTGTTTCTCGCATATTCATAAGCAAGCTTAGCAATTCTTTCTGTACCTTCAGTTGTTGTTACAACAAAATCAAATGCCAACTCACCATCAACATCAACACCCTTTGAGCCTACAGCATAAGCACCTTCAGTATTTTCACGGAAGAAAGTCCAGTCAATGTTTTCCTCGGGGATTTTAACGGGGCGGATGTTAGCAAAAAGGTCGAGAGCTTTTCTCATTGCAACATTTGCGCTTTCGATATTAGGATAGCCGTCACCTTTCTGGGGAGTTGTTGTGGGACCCTTAAGAATAACGTCACATGCTTTAAGCTCTTCCATAACGTCATCGGGAATTGCTTTCAAAACCTTTGCACGATTTTCAATAGTAAGACCATCAATATATTTGAAAACGATTTTACCGCTTTCAACATCATCCTTAAGAATGAATTTAAGAACCTCTGCAGATTCCTTTGTGATAATCGGACCGATACCGTCACCACCGCAGACACCTATAACAATCTTATCAAGTGATTTGAAGTCTTTAAATTCTTTTACGGATTTAATTTTTTGATTTCTTTCATCCTGCTCTATGAGAAGCTGTTTGAATTTCTGAAGAGCATTTTCCATCTGTAATTCGTTCATTATTTATTTTCCTCCTTTGTGTAATCTAATAAGCCACCTGCACAAAGAATGTCAACCTGTCTTTCGGAAACATCACAAATAAGCTTATATTCTTCGTTTTTAGTAACATTTTTAAGAGTTATTTCTTTACCTGCTTTAAGCTCAGCTTTGATTTCGGGAAGCACGAGCTCATCGCCAACAGAAATCTTATCATAGTCATCAGCATTCACAAAGTTAAGGGGAAGAATACTTGCATTAACAAGATTTGCTTTGTGAATACGAGCAAAGGATTTTGTTATAACTGCTTTTACGCCAAGGTAGAGTGGAACAAGAGCTGCGTGTTCTCTTGAAGAGCCTTGTCCATAGTTATTACCGCCTATAATAATACCTGAACCTGCTTCTTTGCAATGTTCAGCAAAGTTTTCGTCACACTGACGGAAGCAGAATTGTGAAAGATAGGGGATGTTTGAGCGATAGGGGAGTATCTTTGCACCGGCAGGCATAATATGGTCTGTTGTGATGTTGTCTTCAACCTTAAGAACCGCTTTAGCAGAAATAGAATCAGCGAGAGGTGTTGTTTTGGGGAAGGGTTTAATGTTAGGTCCGTAGTAAACTTCTACTGCAGCTGCTTCTTCTTTAGTTTCTGCAGGCATTTCAATCATATTATCATTGATGATGAATGACTTTGGAAGTGTAACAGCAATATCATCTGTTAATGTTGTGGGGTCTGTGAACACACCTGTAATTGCAGATGCAGCAGCGGTTTCGGGACTTACAAGGTAAACCTTGCCGTCTGCAGTACCGCTTCTGCCTTCAAAGTTTCTATTAAAAGTACGAAGTGAAACACCTGAAGAGCAGGGGGACTGACCCATACCGATACAAGGACCGCAAGCACTTTCAAGAATACGAGCACCTGCATCAATCATATCTGCAAGAGCACCGTTAAGAGCAAGCATATTAAGAACCTGCTTTGAACCGGGCGCAATACCGAGAGAAACTGATGGGTGAACCTTTTTGCCTTTGAGAATTTTTGCAACCTTCATCATATCGAGAAGTGATGAGTTTGTGCAAGAGCCAATAAGAACCTGGTCAACCTTAATGCTACCGATTTCCTCAACTGATTTAACATTATCGGGCATATGAGGCATTGCAGCAAGAGGTTTAAGAGTTGAAAGGTCAATATCAATAACTCGTGCATATTCTGCATCTGCATCGGGAAGAAGCTCAACCCAATCCTGCTCTCTGCTCTGAGCTTTCATAAATTCATAGGTGATTTCATCAGAAGGGAATATAGATGTAGTAGCACCAAGCTCAGCACCCATATTGGTGATAGTTGCTCTTTCGGGTACTGAAAGTGTTTTAACACCTTCACCGCCATATTCAACAACCTTTCCAACGCCACCTTTAACGCTGAGAATTCTTAAAACCTCGAGAATTATATCTTTAGCAGCAACGTAAGGGGAGAGCTTGCCTGTAAGATTGACCTTGATAACCTCCGGTACGGTTATGTAATAAGCACCACCGCCCATTGCAACTGCAACATCAAGTCCGCCTGCGCCCATAGCGAGCATACCAAGTCCACCGCCTGTGGGAGTGTGGCTGTCTGAACCGATAAGTGTTTTACCGGGGATACCAAATCTTTCAAGATGAACCTGGTGGCAGATACCATTACCGGGACGGGAGAAACGAACACCACGTTTTTTACAAACGCTTTGAATAAACTTATGGTCGTCAGCATTTTCAAAACCTGTTTGCAATGTGTTGTGGTCAATATACGCAACAGAAAGCTCTGTTTTAACTCTGTCAATGTCCATAGCCTCAAGCTCAAGATATGCCATAGTGCCTGTAGCATCCTGAGTAAGTGTCTGGTCGATTCTGATACCAACTTCGTTGCCGGGAGCATATTCGCCGTCAACAAGGTGGTTTTTAATGATTTTTTCACATAATGTGAGACCCATAATTTAAACCTCCGAATAACTTGTTCAAATTTTTAACAAACTTATTCTAATATCTTTTCAAGTCTTTGTCAATAAATTAACAGAAATATTAATTAATATATACTATAAATATATTACGACAAATCTTGCACTTTTTTGTTTATTGTGCTATTATAAAAAAGTTAAAGTGGGTTTTAAGGCATTTTTGGTTATACTAAATATCGGTGATAAGATATGTATAATGAACTTTATAAATATTTTGCTTTTACACCCCCTAATACAAGTGAAGAAGAAAATAGCGAGAGCTGCAAATCTGAAATAGTTTCTGAAAACTCCGATTATGAAAACGATGGTAGCGTTACTGTATGTCGAAATGGTAAATATATTCATTGTTTGACCATTATAGGTCAGATTGAGGGGCATTATAATCTTCCGCAGAATACTAAGGTTACTAAATATGAGCATATAATCCCTCGTATTGTAGCGGTTGAGGAAAACGATGAGGTTTCCGGCTTGCTTCTTATTTTAAATACTGTTGGCGGTGATATAGAAGCGGGACTTGCTATTTCAGAATTGGTGGCAAGTATGAGTAAACCAACTGTTTCACTTGTTCTCGGAGGAAGTCACTCTATAGGAATACCCTTGGCAGTAAGCACAAATCATTCCTTTATTGTTCCCACCGCTTCGATGACGGTTCATCCTGTAAGAATGAACGGTCTTATTATTGGTGTTCCACAATCGCTTTTATATCTTAAGAAGATGGAAGAACGGGTTGTTGAATTCGTTACCCGAAATTCCGGAATAAACGAAAAAAGATTTAAAGAGCTTATGCTTAATAATGAGCAGCTCGTTACTGATTTTGGTACAGTTTTAAGTGGTAATGAAGCTGTTAAAGAAAATTTAATTAACGAAATCGGAGGGCTATCTGACGCCCTTGCTTATATTGATAAGCTGTGTAATTAATGCAGTTATGGAGGTATTATGGAAATCTTAAAAGCTTTGCTTCTTGGTATTGTTCAAGGTGTTACTGAATTTTTACCTATTTCGAGCAGCGGTCATTTGTCTTTATTCAGGCAATTATTTAATATAGAAACAGATACTGCAGGATTATTTTCTGCAATGTTACATATTGGTACCTTGGTTGCGATATTATTAATGTTTTATAGGCCTATTTATGAGCTTTTTGAAGAGTCAATTTTATGTATCAAGGATTTATTCAAGGGTAAGTTTACTTTTAACTTTAAAAAAATGTCTGCAACAAGAAGAATGCTTTTTATGTTTGTGATATCTTGTGTTCCGCTTCTTCTCTTGCTTATACCTACAGGCAAAGATACAAATTTAATGGATTCTGTTGCAGTTTTTTCTAATGATGACAGTCTTCTTGCAGAAGGTATCTGCTTTATGGTTACAGGCTTTTTACTAATTCTCGGCACGGTTTTAAATACTAATTATAAAACAAAGAAAAATATAACACCATTAACCGCTTTGATTATCGGTGTGGCACAGTTTTTTGCTGCTTGCTTTCCCGGTATTTCCCGTTCCGGCTCAACTATTTCTGCAGGGCTTTGTTGCGGTGTTTCAAAAAAGAATATGATTCGCTATTCTTTTATTCTTTGTATTCCGGCCGTTCTTGCAAGCGGCCTCGTTGAATTTAAGGATGCAATGGAAACTGATGTAATTGTTCCTGTTTTTCCATTATTATTAGGTGTTATCACATCAGCAGTTGTTGGTGTTTTTGCTATTAAGTTATTACAGATTTTAATGAAAAAGGATTTATTTAAATACTTCGGATTTTACTGCCTTGCACTTGGTTTTATAACAACAATTATAAGTGCAATAGGGAAAATATAAGGAGGGGTTATCGTGGCACAAGCTAAAAAGACAAATAATTCCAATAAAAAGAAACCAAGCTCCGCAAATAAGAAAAATAATACAAAAAAAGCCGCTAAAAACTCACTTTTTAATGCTCAACACAAGCAAATTGCATCATTAATCGGTTGCTTTTTTGCTTTGTTTATGGGTGCAGTTGTTTTTATTGAAGCAGGTAGCCTTTGGGGTATGCTTCGTAATCTCTTCTTTGGTTTGTTTGGGTTAACTGCTTTTATTTTACCAATATTCATATTGTTTGTTTGTATTGTTTCAGCTATCGGAAAGGATACAAGGAAGTATAAATTCAAGGTTGCAGAAAGCTTTGTTATTTTTATTTTGCTTGTTGCTTTTTTACACATTGTAAATTCTCAACCCGAGCTTACATACGCTGAGCAGATTTCCGAGGCATATAAAGTATTCAAGGAATATGACGGCACAGGTATGCATTATGGCTATGGCGTTTTTGGTGCTCTTGTTGGTGGATTGCCTTTGTTAATGACAGCAGGGAATAAGCTTGCTGCAGGAATTGTTGTTGTACTTATTCTTTTAGCTCTTCTTATGCTCTTTACAGGCACGACTGTCTTAAAGCTTATTTCTTCGTTGAAAAAACCTGCTGAGGTTGCCGCAGAGTATGCTGAGGAAAAAATGGAAGATTTCAAGGAAACCTACGAAGCTGTCAGTGAAGATATTCATGAAAGAAGAGCTCGTAATGCAGCTAAACGCAGAAAAGAAAGTAAGCATCAGATAGAGCTTGATGTTCCTATTGATGATGAAATACCTGCAGATAAAGGTGTGGAACCGATTCTTGACACTACTCCTGAACCCGTAGAAGATGAAATCGAGCTTTTAGGCAGCTTTGAAGAAGAACCGCCTATGGATGTCCAGTCTCTTGATGAATTGTTTAATAATAAAACTATTGCCGAAGTTCAACTCGAAGAGGTTGTTGAGGCCTTCGAGGAAGAAATTCCGCAGGAATCCGTTACTGAAGATGTTACAGTGGATGAAGCTAAAGCAGAGGAAGCTGATATAGAGAAGAATGCAGCACCTGAGGTTGTTTATGAATTACCACCCCTTGATTGTTTGGATAAACCAAAGCTTAACAGTAACACCGGAAGTGCAGAGGAGCTTCGTCAAAGAGGTGAAACCATTGTTAAAACTCTTAAGAGCTTTGGAGTTGGAACAAGAATTGTTGATATTTGTCAAAGCCCATCTGTTACAAGATTTGAGCTGCAGCCCGACCCTGGTGTTAAAATAAGTAAGATTACTGCTCTTGCAGATGATATTGCAATGAATCTTGCGGCTTATGGTGTAAGAATCGAGGCTCCTATACCTAATAAAAATGCAGTTGGCATTGAAGTACCAAATGCGGAAAAAGCAATGGTAACGCTTCGTGAAATTCTTGAAAGCTCCTCGTTCCAGAATTCAAAATCTAAGCTTAATGTTGCTTTGGGGCGTGATATTCAAGGTGAGGCGACCTGTGCAGACCTTGCAAAAATGCCTCACTTGCTTGTTGCAGGTACAACAGGCTCGGGTAAATCAGTTTGCCTTAATACAATGATTGTCAGTCTTCTTTATAATGCTAAGCCCGACGAGGTTAAGCTTATAATGATTGACCCTAAGAAAGTTGAGTTTACAGTTTATCGCTCAATTCCGCATCTTCTTGTTCCTGTAGTTGCTGACCCGAGAAAAGCTGCAGGTGCTCTTTCCTGGGCAGTTGCAGAGATGGATAAGAGATATGCATTATTTGCAGATAACGGAGTAAGAAACCTTCAAGGATATAATAACTATGCTTTAGCTGAGGGCCTTCCCAAAATGCCACAGATTGTTATTATTATTGACGAGTTGTCAGACTTAATGATGGCAGCTTCAAATGAGGTTGAAGATTCAATCTGTCGTTTGGCTCAAAAAGCTCGTGCAGCAGGTATGCACCTTATTGTCGCAACCCAAAGACCGTCTGTTGATGTTATTACAGGTCTTATTAAAGCTAATATTCCCAGCCGAATTGCCTTTGCTGTTAAATCACAGATAGACTCAAGAACTATTATTGATACCCAAGGCGCCGAAAAGCTTCTCGGTAACGGTGATATGCTCTATTGTCCTGTCGGACTTTCAAAGCCGGTTCGTGTTCAAGGTTCGTATGTTTCTGATGAAGAAATTGAAAGAGTTATAGACTTTGTAACATCCCAAGGCGAAGTTAAGTACGATGATGCTGTTATGCAGGAAATCGAGCTTAAAGCTGCTCAAGATGGTAAGAAAAAATCCGGCTCTGCTGTTGATACTGACAATATGGGGGCAGGCGGGGACTATGATGATGAAATGTTCCCGAAGGCAGTTGAGGTTGTTGTTGAAGCAGGTATGGCTTCTACAACTCTTCTTCAAAGAAAGCTTAAGCTTGGTTATGCAAGAGCTGCACGTATTGTTGATGAGTTATCAGAAAAGGGGATTATAGGACCCTTTGAAGGCAGTAAGCCTCGTAAGGTTCTTATTACCAAGGAGCAATGGTATCAGATGCAGGCTAATTCTTCTGTATCCGTACCTAAACAGCTTTCTGTTGATGATATTGAAGTTGCACCTGCGGCAACAACAGAAACGAAACAGGTTGAAGAACCTAATTATTTTGGTTCGGCTATAAACAATGCTAATTATGATGTTGAGGAATAATAATGGATATTTTCGTTGAATACCTTGACGGCAACTATGCAGTTTGCCGTTTGCCGGATAAAGCCGGAAATTTAATACGAGTTCCTCTTAAAGAATTGCCCGAGGGCACAGCACCTTTAAAAGTAATTTCTATGAGAGACAACGGCAGCTTCGTTCTAAACGAATATGCAAGAGAGACCCGTATGAAGCGAATTACACAATATATGAGATATAAAAAATACACATTCAGCTTGAATTCACGTTAAAAAGTTCATTTTTTAGGAAATAATTGATAAAAAAGTATTGCATTTTTTGTAAAAGGGTGATATACTTTTTCAGTCAAAAAACTCACGCAGGGTAGATTGTATGTGCCGTGTGCATCGAATGATGTGGTGTGTATGAGTCGAAACTTTGCGGCGGTTTAACAAAAAGGAGGACAAATTTATGTCAGTAGTTTCAATGAAACAATTACTCGAAGCAGGTGTTCACTTCGGACACCAAACAAGAAGATGGAACCCTAAAATGGCTCAGTACATCTTTACTGAAAGAAATGGTATTTATATCATCGACCTTCAGAAAACTGTAAAGAAGCTTGAAGAGGCTTACACCTTCATTAATCAGATCGCTCAGGAGGGCGGCGAAGTTCTTTTCGTAGGTACAAAGAAACAGGCTCAGGATTCCATCAAGGAAGAAGCAGAACGTTGCGGCATGTCATTCGTTAACGCTCGTTGGCTTGGCGGTATGCTTACAAACTTCAACACAATCCAGAGAAGAATCAGAAGACTTGCTCAGCTCAACGCTATGGAAGCTGATGGTACATTTGAGCTTCTTCCCAAGAAAGAAGTTATCAAACTCAACCTCGAAAGAGAAAAACTTGAAAAATTCATGGGTGGCATTACAGAAATGTAGAAAATGCCTGCAGCAATGTTCATTGTTGACCCCAGAAAAGAAAGAATTGCAGTTCTCGAAGCAAAGAAACTCGGTATTCCGATTGTTGCTATCGTTGATACAAACTGTGACCCCGATGAAATTGACTATGTAATTCCCGGTAACGATGATGCTATCCGTGCAGTTAAGCTTATTGCAGGTGCAATGGCAGACGCTATCATCGCCGGCCGTCAGGGCGAGCAGACTGTTGCAGCAGAAGAAGCAGCTGAAGAAGCTGTTGAAGCTGCTGAATAAGTAGTAAATTAATAGGCGGAAGTTAATTCCGCCTTCAAAACTTTATAAAGGAGGAAACACCTATGGCATTCACAGCTTTAGATGTTAAAAACTTAAGAGAAAAAACAGGCGTGGGTATGATGGAGTGTAAAAAAGCACTTACAGAGGCTGACGGTGATATGGATAGAGCTTTTGAAATTCTTCGTGAAAGAGGTCTTGCTGCTTCTGAAAAGAAAGCAAGCAGAATTGCAGCAGAAGGTGCAATCATCGCTTACACAGATGAAGATGCAAAGGTTACAGTTCTTCTTGAAATCAACTCTGAAACAGACTTCGTTGGTAAGAACGATAAGTTCCAGGAATTTGGTCTTAATGTTGCTAAAACAATCGCAGCTAATAAGCCTGCTTCTGTTGAAGCTCTCGCAGACCTTAAGCTCGTTGATTCTGACAGAACAGTTACAGAAAATCTTAACGACCTTATTCTTGTTATTGGTGAAAACCTTAAAATCCGTCGTTTTGAGATTATCGAAGGTGATGTTGTAACATACATCCATGCAGGCGGTGCAGTTGGCGTTGCAGTTAAGTTTGAAACAAACCTCAGCGATAAAGCAGAATTTGTAGCAATGGGTAAAAATATTGCTATGCAGGTTGCAGCTATGCGTCCTGAATATCTCAGTAAGGAATGCATCTCTGAAGATGAGCTTGCAAAGATGAAGTCTATCACAATTGATAGCTCACTTAACAAGCCCGAATCTCTTCCCAAGCCCATCCTTAAAGATCTTTTTGATAAAGCTATTGCTGGAAACCTTTTCAGCGCAGAAGATGTTGCAGCTTATGAAGAGAACCAGAAGAGCCCTTATCTCTTCAACTTCCTTTCAAAAGAAGCAGTTGCTACACTTGCATCTCTTGCTATTGCAGGTAAAGATGAATATATCACAAATAAAATTTTTGCAGGTGCAGTTGAAGGTCGTATTAAGAAACAGATTAAAGAAATCTGCCTTCTTGAGCAGACATTCGTTCGTTCAGACCTCTTTGATGGTACTGTTGCAGGTTATGTTGCAAACGTTGCAAAAACAACCGGTGCTGATATTAAGGTTGCAAGCTTTGTTCGTCTTGAAAAAGGCGAAGGTCTCGAAAAAAGAGAAGACAATTTTGCTGACGAAGTTGCCAGCATGATGAAATAAGATTTCAATTTAGGGCGGCTTTCATTGAAAGTCGCTCCATACTTTTTAACGTTTAAAATTCCAATTTTGGAAAACTATATAAAGTGGTGAGATTATTATGGAAAGAAAAGTCGGTACTGTATCAAGAGGTATTCGTTGCCCCATTATCCGTGAGGGTGATAACCTTATTGACATCACGGTAAACAGCGTTATTGAGGCTGCAGAAAGCGAAGGCTTTGAGCTTCGTGACAGAGATGTTGTTGCTCTTACTGAATCAATAGTAGCAAGAGCACAGGGTAACTATGCCACAGTTCAAAATATTGCAGATGACGTAAAAGCAAAGCTTGGCGGAGAAACTATTGGTGTTATTTTCCCCATTCTTTCAAGAAACCGTTTTGCAATTTGCCTTAAAGGTATAGCAATGGGTGCAAAGAAAGTTGTTCTTATGCTTAGCTATCCCAGTGATGAGGTTGGTAACTCTCTTTTAACTTATGACCAGCTTGATGATGCAGGAATCAACCCTTATTCAGATGTGCTTTCTCTTGAAAAATACAGAGAACTCTTTGGCGAAAATAAGCATGAGTTTACAGGTGTTGACTATGTTGCTTACTATTCCGATATAATCAAAGAAGCAGGTGCAGAGGTTGAAATTGTTTTCGCTAACCAAGCAAAAACAGTTCTCGACTATACTGATTGTGTTCTTACTTGCGATATTCACACCCGTGCAAGAACCAAGAGAATTCTTAAGGCAGCAGGAGCAAAGGTTGTTTGCGGTCTTGATGATATTCTTACAGCATCCGTAAATGGCGGAGGTTGCAACGAAGCGTATGGTCTTTTAGGCTCAAATAAATCAACTGAAGATACCATTAAATTATTCCCCAGAGAATGTAATAGTCTTGTTAAAGATATTCAAGCCGAATTCTTAAAGAGAACAGGTAAGCATATTGAAGTTATGGTTTATGGTGACGGTGCCTTCAAAGACCCTCAGGGCAAAATTTGGGAGCTTGCTGACCCGGTTGTTTCACCCGCACACACTGATGGACTTATAGGTACTCCAAACGAGCTTAAGCTTAAATACCTTGCAGATAACGACTTTAAAGGTCTTTCCGGTGCTGAGCTTAAAGAAGCAATTTCTAACAGCATTAAAGCAAAATCAAGTAATCTTGTTGGTAATATGGCTTCTCAAGGTACAACACCTCGCCAGCTTACAGATCTTATCGGTTCGCTTTGCGACCTTACAAGCGGTTCAGGTGATAAAGGTACACCTATCATTCTTGTTCAAGGCTATTTTGATAACTATACTGATTAATATTTTGGAGGTTTAACTGTTATGGAAATTATTAAAAGACCCGATGATATGCAAAGAATTACAACAGTTGAACTTGCAGAGGCTTTCATAGCTGAACAAGTTGATAAAGTTCGTAAACAGGTTGGGGATAAGAAAGTTCTTCTTGCCCTTTCCGGTGGTGTTGACTCTTCAGTTGTTGCTGCTCTTCTTATAAAAGCTGTTGGTAAACAGCTTGTTTGTGTTCACGTTAACCACGGACTTATGAGAAAAGGAGAAAGCGAACAGGTTATCGAAGTTTTCGGAAAACAGCTTGATGCAAACCTTATCTATATTGATGCAACTGACCGCTTCCTCGATAAGCTTGCAGGTGTTTCCGAACCGGAAAAGAAACGTAAAATTATCGGTAAAGAGTTTATTGAAGTTTTCAATGAAGAGGCTCTTAAATTGGATGATATTTCTTTCCTTGCACAAGGAACAATTTATCCCGATATTCTTGAAAGTGATGGAGTTAAGGCTCACCACAATGTTGGCGGACTTCCCGAAGATATGAAGCTTGAGCTTTGCGAACCCGTTGCTCTTCTCTATAAAGATGAAGTTCGTGTTGTTGGTTCTGCACTTGGTCTTCCCGATGAAATGGTTTATCGTCAGCCATTCCCCGGTCCCGGACTTGGTGTTCGTTGCCTCGGTGCAATCACTCGTGACAGACTTAATGCTTTAAGAGAAGCAGATGCAATTCTTAGAGAAGAATTTGATAAAAATGGTCTTGCAGGCAAGGTTTGGCAGTATTTTATTGCTGTTCCCGATGTTAAGAGCGTTGGTGTTAGAGATGGTAAGAGATATGAAGGTTGGCCCGCAATCATTCGTGCAGTTAACACAACTGATGCTATGAGCGCAACAATCGAAGAAATTCCATATACACTTCTTCACCATATAACAGACAGAATCACTCACGAGGTTGAAGGTATTAATAGAGTACTCTATGACCTCACTCCGAAGCCCATCGGCACAATAGAATGGGAATAAAACTCTAACAAAATTATGACTACTGATGAAATATTCAGTAGTCATTTTTCATTTTAGGAAGGAAAATATGATATTACATTTTAAAACTTTTATATTTTTACAGAGTAAAAATTTATCTTTTAACTCGAAAAATATTACAATTTTAACCTTTTTTCAGCAAATTTTAGCTATATGAGAAAATTTCTCTCATATAGCTAAAATAATTGTGTTTTGAGGTATAAAATTTTTGCAAAAGGGTTACATTTTTTAGTTCGACACGTTACAATTAAAATATAATAAATGAGTGGGTACTATGGAGTTTTCCATTGAAGCAAAACGAACAAAAGAAAATCCAAAAAACGCAGAATAAGGAGAGATAACTATGCCGACATCAAGTATTTTTACGCCTGTAAAGCTTGAGACAAAAGAAGAGGTTGAGAGGTTTCTTGAGGCTTGGGACAAAGCAGAAGCTAACATTGGTAAATTTAATGGTAATAATGTTCACATTTTAACACCTAAAGAAGTACGGGAGAAATTCATTAAGCAAGGCTTTTTTGAAAAGGTTATAAAAGAAAACGAAGCTATAAATAAAGATAAGGTTAATGATGATGAGTGAAATTGAACGATGTGATTTTGAATTATTTAAAAGTAATGTCTGTCATCGATTAAAACGTTTGGGTGATAAAAAATTTATTGCTGAGACATTAAAAACCAATTCAATTCAAATATATTTCGACAGGAAATGGTATCCCGAATGTTTATACACACTTGCTATGCTTGATTATATCAGCCGAATCAACAACATTCCTCTTTGTGCTGATTACAATGAAATTCGAAAATGCAAATTGAATAAAATAGTTTTTCCTTCAAGTATTATTGCTGTGTATGAAGTATCTAAAGACCGAGAGATATTTAAACAAGCCGCAAGTGAAGCTATTCCGGAGTTTGCGAGGTTTAATATTATAGAATCAGATGTAAGGAATGTATATTGATGTGCATATAAAGGAGGAATAAGCTATGCCGACATCATCTTTTAATGATAAAGTTGTGATTACTGATCCTAACACTATAGCGGAAATGAAAGAAATATTAGATGACCTTAATATTAAAATGATAGAAAAAGATAAGCTGCCTAACTATACTATTGAACAGGCTAAAGAAAATGCAAGAAAATGGACTCCAAATATCAAGAAAGAGCAACCAATGTCAGATTATGTTTTTAAATCACCACTTTCAATCGAAGAAATAGAAGAAAATTTTAAAGATTTTGATGTTTTTGAAGGCATAAAAGCTGGACTCGAAGAGGCATTAGCTTGTGAAAGAGGAACAGCCTCACCGGAAACTTTTGCAAGAAAAAGAGGGGTTATTGAAGAGCTAAAGTAATAATATGATTATAAGGGATGTTATATGAATAAAGAACAATTTGACGCTATACTGCCAATAATATGCAATGATTTAGTTCAGTATATTTCCCAGAAACAAAACATAACACTCAGAGCTGCACTTTTTAAATTATATAATTCTAAACTGTATGAAGTACTTGAAAAAGAAGAAACAAAAGCTTGGCGTTATGACACACCTATACTTTACAGCTTATTTGAAAAAGGTGAGCAAACGGGTACAATTAAACTCCCTGATGTAGACGGATATGAGGATGTGAGTATATGGATAAAGAAATGGCTTTCATAATCTTCTGTATTGAGAATTATAAGGTTCACAGGAACTTGAGTGGAAAAGAGACAGTAAAGTTATTCAATGACTATGGTGTATTGGTGTATTTAGAAGAACACTATGATGTACTTCATACTACAGGATATCAATATATGAACAGAGATATCGATGAATTTTTAGAAATCAGGGGAATTGATGTATCACAAATAAATCTATAATGCTGTATTTATGCTCAAAAATGACCAAATTTGTTGAAACAAGTAAGAAAATACGCTATAATTTAGGTATAAAATCCAAGAGAGCTCCTGCTTAAAATGTGGAGAACGATTCAAATCAGGTGAACCTCTGCCTATTAAACGAGGAACGATAAAATCCCGGAGAACCCCTGCCGACAAATGTGGGGACCTTTAAAATCAATTTAATATCTTATAGAAGTGATAGAATGTGAAGAAATATACATGTAAGAGAGAGAAAAGTGGTATAAAAAAGCGAAGAAATGTAAGAAGTATAAGAGTGTTACCGATAACAAAAAGTGAAGATTACAAATCTTTACCGGTATATAGATACGATGAACACAATGAAATTCTTGAAGAAATGGCAAATAAGGCTCTGGAAATATTAAATTCATGAGAATAAACCGATACTCATTCACCATAAAAAACGATAAAAATATAGGTGAGCCCCTGCAAAAAAGATGTAAGGAACAAAAAACTTATAAAAGCAAACTATAGATAAGAACATGAGGTTAGATATGCAAAATATAACATTTGATCAATTTAATAATTTGGATTTTAATTTATATAAAAACAATCCAATCATTAAGAATCCGCTTAACAGCTTTGTTGTTGCTGACCCAAGTGTTTTAACTCCGGATATTTCACACGATGGTGTATGGCATTTGTTTTGTCACACATTCTTTGGTGTTTATATGTATGATAGTGTTGATGGTGTGCATTTTGAGAAAAAGGGGAGAATTGTTAAAAATGCAATGCGACCCAATATTAATTTAATCGACGGGAAATACTATCTTTTCTATGAAAAGACCAAAACGCCTATCGAAAATGCACTTGCTGTTTTCGGCGGTAAATGGAAATCGGAAATATACTGCACAGAATCGGTTGATTTGAAGGATTGGTCGAAGCCTTATTTAGTTTTAGGCAATACAAGAGAATATGAGGTTGACGAAAACGGACAGGCACTTTCAAATCCATTTTTGATGCATATTGACGGCAAAAACAGGCTTTATTATTCCTGCGGTCAGACATTTATTAAAGACTGCGGCTTCTGTGAGCCAAGATACATTTCTTTTGCTGAAAGTGATAATATTACATCAAATTATACATCACTTAATGAACCTATAATTAAGCCAAGTAAAGATATAGAATATCTGAACCTTTGCTCAGGTTGCTTAAAGGTTTATAAATTAAAGGACTGCTACATAGGTCTTCAGAACGGATTATTTGAAAAAGACGGCAAAAGCCATTCTGCAATCGTTCTTTTGAAGAGTGATAATGGTGTCAATTTTGAATTTGTAAAATACTTTTTGGTGCCTCAAAAATGCGGAGACAGCAACTGGATGGCACAGTATGTTTATGCTTGCTGTTTAACACTTTATGATAATAAATTCAGATTGTATTTCAATGCCCGAAATGTTTCTAATAATTTGCTTGGTAGAGAAAGCATAGGTATTTTAGAAAGCGAGATTGTGTGAAATGCTATATGAATTAAAAAATTGCAGAGACGGTTCGAATGCCACATATAAAACAACTGTTGATATCAGCGAAAACAACGGTATTTTAACTTTTAAGTTCTACGCAGAGCATACTGAATTTTATTGCCCCCATCACAATTATAATGACATTCATTCTGAGGGTGATGCCTGCGAGGTTTTAATTGGCTCCGACCCCGAAAGAAAATTCTATTATGAAATTGAAATCAGTCCCGAAAACAAGCTGATGTGCGCTCTTATGGAGAATAAAGGTGACGACGAAAACGGTGTTCCGATATTAGATATTAATTTTGTTGACGAGCCTTTTGTTGAAAGCAAAGTTGTTCGCACAGATAATTCTTATGAAGCAACAATCAGCTTTCCAAAAGAGAAAATACTATCGGGTGACGGTGAAATCTATTTCAATGCATACAGATTGGAAACCGATGGGGGAGAAATGGATAAGCATTTATTTGCTTTAAATCCTACTATGAAACCCAAATTTCACAGACCCTCACATTTTCCGTGGCTTAAAGATTATTTAAAATAAAGAATTAGCAGTTGGTAGTTTGATTCTACCAACTGCTTTTTTTATTTTAGGTGTTGAATAAGGTAAATGCTATATATACAAATGTTACAATTACTGCAAGTGATATACCACCGGTTGCGAATAAAAGCCTCTTATATAATGATTTTTTTGATTTAACAGCAAGAATAAGCGAAGCAACAAAAACAACCGCAGGCACTATTGCAAATACTATAATAAAGAATATTTTTGAAACGAATTCGGTGAGTTCATCATTATAAAGATAGCCGTAATCATCCTCATAGTACTTTTCTATACCAATTTCGATTTCATTGATTATATCTTCATCTGTTAACTTAATAACCTTTATTTTACTATCAGAATTCTCAATAAAATCGTCAAGAGATTTAAAGCCGGCATCAATATAGCTGTAAAAAAAATAATTATCATTTTTTACATAAATCGAACCAATTTCTGCGTCAAAACCACCTTTAACTGAATCAGCACTTACCGGAAATTCCTCCTCACACTCGTACTGATCAATAGTTGTTTTGTTTCCAATATAAAAATCTTCTTTGTCAAGTAAAATAGCATTTCCGTCAGGCCACATAAAATCTATGGTGAATTTATCTACATTTCCATTAGTTATTTTATCATATTCCTCGACTAAATCTTCTCTTAAAAAATCAATATGAAGCTCAGAGCCGTCTTTAAAGTATATGATTACTGTAAATATTGTTTCTTTAGTATTAACATCAAAAATTTCAACCATGTCGATTTCTTTATGCTGTTTATCAGTCAATTTTATAGTGTACTGACCATTGTAATTAACGGGCATAGGACAATCGGTGTAATATGATCCATATTCATCACTATTATATTTGAATGAGTTGTCATAACTCAGCATAGATGTATCTCTTCTTATATAGGTTGAACCATTAAAATACAGCTCATTGTAATCTTCTGAAATGGTTACAATTCTTTCTGTGGCAGCTGAAGCAGAAGCACATAAAACTAAAGAAAGAACAATCAATATAATAAATATAGATATAAACTTCTTCATTTCTATTCCTCCTTAGTTAAGATTAAGCTTACGGTCAATAAGCCAGTTTATAAGTGTGTAAATTAATGTGCAAAGCATCAGCGTTATAAAAACTACTAAAAGTAATAGCACAGGAATTAATGCAACATTTTGTTCGTTTGGCAATTTTGACATCCAATAACCAAGGCTATTAGCACCAAAGAAATAGAATAAATATATAAAAACAGTTGCTAATGAAGAGGAACCGTAATAAATACCAATTGCTGATGCTAATTTCGCTTTCTTTGATACTATACATCCAACAGTAATACAAAGATAAGTAAAAAGTGTTATCAATATTATTGCAGTTACAACAATGAGAAGTATCTCAACTGCTTCAATAACAAGGTTAAATATTCCGTGAGCAGTTATAAGATTGTTTACAGCTTCTTCAAAGTCCTTTTCCCAACCCCTATAGAAAAAATCATCTTTTATTAATGGTAAAAATGTAATAACTGTGTTTATTATTGTAACTATTGCAGTTAAAAGGGTAGCAACACAGCCTGTGATAAGCTTAGAAGACAAAATTTGATTTCTTTTTACAGGCAGGGTAAACGTAAGGTAACCTTCGTCAGAAAATAAATGCTTGTAAAACCTTATGTAAACAAGCAATGCTGTAATAAAGGCAAAAACAACATAACTTAAAACAACTAACATTACGCCTAATGTAGCAAATATATATACAGATTCGGGAAGATCCTTTGGGGAATAAATAACTTTTTCGCAAGCATAACCCACAAACGAAAGAATAAATGTCGTTATTGCACCAATCCACCAATATTTGAAAATTGCATTAAAATCATATTTTAATAATTTCTTCAGCATTTGAATACCTCCTTAAACAGCTCATCAAGAGATTTTCCTGTTTGGTTTCTTGTTTCCTCGGCATTGCCGCTCATAACAATCTGACCGCCGTAGCTGATAAAAATAAAATCATCAAGAACCTGCTCAACATCGGTAATAAGGTGAGTGGTAATAATTATTGTTGCCTTGGGATTATAGTTGCTGACTATTGTACTTAAAATGTATTCTCTTGTTGCAGGGTCAACACCTGCAATAGGCTCATCCAGGAGATAGAGCTTTGCTTGCCTACTCATAACAAGAACAAGCTGAACCTTTTCCTTTGTACCTTTTGAAAGCTTCTTTAATTTTGCTTCTATATCAACATTTAAATCCTTTAATAGCTTTAACGCTCTCTCTTTGTCAAAATCCTTATAGAAATCTGAAAAGAAGTCAACTATATCTTTTACCTTCATTGAAGCGGTAAAATATGTTCTTTCGGGAAGGTATGAGATGTCTGCACAAGTTTCTTCGCCCACAGCCTTACCGTTAACCAAAACCTCACCTGATGTTACCTGTAATAAGCCTGCAATCATTTTAATTAGGGTTGATTTACCGCAACCGTTAGGGCCCAAAAGTCCGATAATTCTGCCTTGAGGTATTTCTAAATTAAGATTGTTTATAACAAATTTACCTTTTGTATACGCCTTAGATAAGCTTTTAAACTCTAAAATATTCATAGCTTTTCCTCCTCAATGATTTTTATGGCTTGCTCGGGAGTGATAGAGAGTTGTGACATATTCTTAATAAAATCTATAGCAATATTTTTTGCTAAATCATTTCTGCATTCTTCAATAATTGCTTCATCATCAGTAACAAATCTGCCAACTGTATTTTTGGAAATAATCAAACCGTTGTTTTCAAGCTCTGTGAAAGCGTGCTGAATGGTGTTAGGGTTTACAGCCGCTTCCATAGCTAACTGCCTTACACTTGGTATCTGCTCACCGGGTTTATATTCACCCGATAACACAGATTTTGTTAATCTGTCTGCAATCTGAAGGTAAACAGGTTTATCCGAAGTAAATTTCCAAGCCAATAATATCGCCTCCTTGTATTACTGTACTAATACAATGGTACAGCACCGAGAGTGATTTGTCAAGTAAAAAATAAAAGACAACCTTAAAGATTGCCTTTTACTGTGTTATTTTTATTCATAATTGACCTAACATTTTTGGTTTTTATTTCAAAATCTGCATCAAAACTGTTGTTTTTTATTTCTGCTTCTTTTAGGTATTCCAGCCATATAACGTGCTTTTCACCCATAGGGTCTTTAAATGTATTGTTTTCAAGAACAAGCTTTCCGTGAACATAGCCTTTAAAGCTTTCGTCCATAATTTTAGGTGTATAGCGAATAACCGGTGCACCGGGGTAGGTAGTACCGTGGTCGCAGCTTATAACTGTATTATTTCTGAAAATAACTTCTTTTGAATAACCGGATTCAAACCAGAAATTGCAGTCATCCTCCATAAGTAAAGCAGGGCCCAAAAGCTTATAAAATCTATTATTTTCAATTATTACTTCACCACGGGTTGTGCAGAGAATACCTCTGCCGCTTGTTGCACCGAAATCGCAATTTCTAACATATAAATTCGGTGTCCAGGTTGCATTTTCAACAACATCTTTATTAATTTCAATCTTGGGTAAAGCTCTGTCAAGGTTCAATAAAATATCGGTATCATTAAGCTTTTTATATGAAATAACCTTTGTTACTTCATAAGGCTGAAGATTATCCCATTTAATAAATTCAAGCTCGTCACCAACCTCGAAAGCTTGAAAGCCCCAGCTTTCATCGTGCATAAAGCGAACAATTATTGAATTATTACTGTAATCTGCTTCAATAATTCTCAAGTGAGTGCCGTGAACATTGATATAATCATCATGAGCACCTTGAGCCTTACAGTTTTCAATAAATAAATCGCCTTTGCAACCCGAAAACTGAAAGAAATCCGCAGTGCTTGTAATTGTTCTGTGAGGGGCAGGAGTAAGGTCACAATTTATATATGTAACATTCTCACAGAATTGAGAAACCATACCCAATCCATGCATAAATCTAACCCTCAAGTTCTCAAATCTGAGATTTTTGCATCTTTGAAAAAGAGCTCCGGTCTGGTCACGGACTATATTACGAGTCTGAAACACACATCCGGGTTGAAAATCCGCATCCTTTTTCTTTAAAACAATCTTTAATTGGTTATTTCCTAAATATTCAATAGCTTCAAAATCTAAATCAGCTCTTCTGAAATCTCTGCTTATTTCAGTAACAGGGTCATAAATTTTAATTAATCTGCGGTTACCTATATATGAATCTGACCAATAGGGAAGCCCGTTCAAATCATTTTCGCCTTGCCATATTAAATTGTTTTCCTCAATTCTGTAAAGGCAGTCTTTGTTAATTTCAATAATGCAAGTGCCGTTATCGTTAGAAAGAACCTTAAATTCTGCCATTGTGGGACAAGCATAATCAATAGTAAGATTTTTTATTGTTATATTTTCGCAATTATTAAGCAAAAGAGGAGTCATTTTGCCGTGAACAAGCAAGGTTGCACCGTTACCATCAATAGTAATATTCTTTTTACCGTCTAAATAAAGAGCAGAAAAGCGTGTACCGTCAGAATTTTCGTGCTTTTTTGCAGTGTTTGAGCAGTAAAATCCTTTTAAAGAAAAGGAATCGTCCTGGCCAACATCATATATTTTATTCTTTTCTAAAGTGATTATATCATAATCTTTAATTTTAGTTACCAAATCGCAAAAGTTATTCATAATAAAACCGCTTTCAAAATTGTTATATTGATTATACTTTCAGTTACAGAAAAATACAATGGTTTTTATGGTAGATATTTTCTATTATTTATGTTAAAATGAAAGAAATTAATAAATAATTGAGGTCTTTCTATGAAATACTTTATTGGTGCAGATTTAGGTACCTCTTCATTAAAATTAATTATAACAGACGTTAACGGTCAGATTATAAATTCTGTTACTAAAGATTATTCCGTTTCATACCCAAAATCGGGTTGGAGTGAACAGAACGCTGATGATTGGTGGTCTGCCTTAAAGCTTGGTATGCCCGAGCTTATTAAAGATATAAACGGTGATGATGTTGCAGGAATCGGTGTTGCAGGTCAGATGCACGGACTTGTTATACTTGATGAAAATGACAACGTTATTCGTCCTGTTATTCTTTGGAATGACGGACGCACTTGGAAAGAAACAGAATATCTTAACACGGTTATAGGAAAGGATGTTCTTTCTGATAATACCGCAAATATTGCTTTTGCAGGCTTTACTGCACCCAAAATTCTTTGGGTAAAGGAAAATGAACCCGAAAATTTTGAGAGAATCAATAAAATTATGCTTCCAAAGGACTACATAAACTTTTTACTTACGGGTGTGCATGCTTGTGATTACTCCGATGCTTCGGGTATGCTTCTTTTGGACGTTAAGAACAAGTGCTGGTCAAGAAAGATGCTTGATATTTGTTCAATCAAAGAGAAACATATGCCAAAGCTCTTTGAAAGCTATGAGGTAATCGGTACTGTTTTACCTGAGATTGCTTCAGAATTAGGAATTAGCAGCAAGGCTATAGTTGTGGCAGGTGCAGGTGATAATGCCGCTGCAGCCATCGGTACTGCAACAACAGGCGAGGGTAAATGCAATATTTCTCTCGGTACATCGGGAACAATATTTGTTTCCTCCGATAAATTCAGTGTTGACAAATTTAACGCTCTTCATTCCTTTGCTCACGCAGATGGCGGTTTTCATTTGATGGGTTGCATTCTTTCTGCTGCGTCCTGTCATAAATGGTTATGCGATAAGGTTTTATGTGAGAATGATTATGCTTTGCTTGAAAATGAAATAAATGTTGAGCTTTTAGGTAAAAATGAACTCTTTTTCTTACCGTATCTGATGGGTGAAAGAAGCCCTATAAACGATACTGATGCGACAGGTATGTTTATCGGTCTTCGTCCCGATACAAGCCGTTCAGATATGCTTCTGGCGGTTTTAGAGGGAGTAAGCTTCGCTATCAGAGATAATATTGAAATTGCGAACTCTCTCGGCATTGATGTTAAAGAGAGCTGCCTTTGCGGTGGCGGTGCTAAAAGTAAGCTTTGGAGAAAAATTTTAGCAAATGTTCTTAATATTCAGCTTAATATTCCCGTTGCTGAAGAAGGTCCCGGTTATGGCTCTGCAATTCTCAGTATGATTGGAGCAGGGGAATATGATAATGTTACAGAATGTGCTGTCAAATTAGTCGGTATTAAAGAAAACGTTATCCCCGAAGAAAAGTTAGTTTCTCTTTATGAGGAAAGATATCAAAAATTCAAACTCATTTACCCGACGGTTAAAGAGTTATATAAAGCTATAAAATGATAAGAAAGTCGCTTGATTATTAAGTGGTCAGGCGACTTTTATATGTTAATTTTTCATTAAGAAATATTACTGTTTATTGACTAAGTTGTTAAAATTTTGTATATTCCAATTATAGATTAAAATTGATTTAAGAAGGTGAATAGATGAATTTCGAAAAACTTAATAGCTATACTACCGATAAAGAAGCAATCTGCCGCAAAAATGACAGTATTGCTGCTGAGCTTTATAAAGAACACGCTGTTAACAAAGGTCTTCGTGATATAAACGGTAATGGTGTTGTTACGGGACTTACTAATATTTCAAAAATTGTTTCATCCAAAATTATTGATGGAGAAAAGACACAATGCGACGGTGAGCTATGGTATCGTGGCTATAAGGTACAAGATTTGATTAATAATCTTAAAGAAGATGAATTTGGCTTTGAAAAAGTTGCATATCTTCTTTTAATTGGTGAAACACCCGATAAAGATGAACTTAAAGAATTTAAAAATCTTATCAAAGAGTGCAGAACACTTCCTAACAATTTTACTCGTGATGTTATTATGAAAGCACCAAGCAGCGATATAATGAACTCAATGACAAGAAGTATTCTTACACTTGCTTCTTATGACGATAATGCAATAGATACAACTATTCCTAATGCTCTTCGTCAATGCATTCAGCTCATTAGTGAATTTCCTCTTTTAGCGGTTTATGCTTATCACGCTTATAACTACTCCGAAAAAGGCGAGAGTATGATTATTCACAGACCGGACCCTAAGCTTTCAACTGCTGAGAATATTCTTATGATGCTTCGTTCTGATAAAAAATTCACTAAAACCGAAGCGAAGGTTCTCGACACAGCTTTGATTCTCCATATGGAACATGGTGGTGGTAATAATTCAACCTTTACAACCCGTGTTGTTACATCCTCGGGTTCAGATACCTATTCAACTATTGCTGCGGCTATGTCATCTCTTAAAGGACCAAAGCACGGCGGTGCTAATATTAAGGTAATGGAAATGATTGATGATATTAAATCAAATGTTCCCAATTATGATGATAAAGAAGAATTAAGTGCATATCTTTTAAAAATTATTGACAAGCAGGCCTTCGATAAAAAGGGGCTTATTTATGGTATGGGGCACGCTGTATATTCGCTTTCTGACCCTCGTGAAAGAGTTTTCAGAAGCTATGTTGAGGATTTGGCAAAGGAAAAGGGCAGAGAAAAAGATTTAATGCTCTATGAAAATATAGAAGAGCTTGCACCAATTCTTATTGCACAAAAGAGAAAAATTTATAAAGGCGTTAGTCCTAATGTAGACTTTTACAGCGGTTTTGTTTACGATATGCTGGGTATCCCAAAGGAGCTTTATACGGCGATGTTTGCAATCGCCCGTATCGTTGGTTGGAGTGCTCACAGAATTGAAGAGCTTATCTGTGTTGATAAGATAATTAGACCTGCTTATAAGAGTATAATGGAAGAAAAGATTGTATAATTTTTCATATTGATTTTTATTATTGAATAGTCTATAATTACAAATGGTGTGAAACTTATATTATTAATTCGAGGTGAAAATGATGAAAAAAGTTATTTGTAAGGTTGAATACGATACCGCAACTGCAGAGCTCGTAAAAAAGAATACCTTCGGTGCATTTGGTGACCCTGCAGGTTATGAAGAAAGCCTTTATAAAACTGCTGACGGTAAATTCTTTCTTTATGTAAACGGTGGCGAAGAATCACCTTATGCGGAAGAAAACATTAAAAGAATGTCTGCAGCAAAAGCTGAAGAATGGCTGGCAAAATAATTTTATAAAAAAGAAATGCAGTAGGCGATGAGCCTACTGCATTTTGCTATATATATTAAAATTTCATTCCATAAGCTGCGCCTGTTGGCATATCCTGCAATAAAACGAAACCGTTTCGCTCATAAAAGCGTCTTGCACCCTCGTTATCAGTGCCAACGATTAGCATAACACCTTTTATATTTGCTTCTTTAAGGTGGTCGCAGAAGGCTTTAATAAGCTTAGAGCCGATACCCTTTGACTGATAATCGGGGAGAATATCAATATGTAAATGAGCAGGGTAGTCTTTTTTATAGATAGCGTGGTCATACATTTCCGTAAGAGCTTCGGCTAAAAATCTTCTGTTTTCAATTTCAGCTACTGCGTTGATATATTCCGAGAAATTCTCTTGATATACATCATAATCCTTAACACCGTAAATATATCCGATAGGTTTATCATTCTCATCAACTGCAACGAAGCAGTTTTCCGGCTCTTTTTCAAGGTAATATCTGCAGAACATTATTTCAACATATTCTAATACGGTTTCCCAACCTTTTTTACCAATCATATCGTGAATACAAACATATTTTGTTGCTTCAAAATCCTTTTCTTGATATTTTCTTATAATCATTTTCTTCTCCTAAAAATTTTTTATATATTATAGCAATAAAAATTGTAAAAGTCTATTTATTTTAAAAGAAATTTATGTTATTATATTCAAAACATCAACAATTAGGAAGTGACACTATGAAAGAAATCAATAATGGTGTTTACCCAACAATGATAACGCCATTTACCGATGACAATAAAGTTGACTATAACGGTGTTAAAGAATTATTAGATTGGTACGCTAAAAAAGGCGTAGACGGCATTTTTGCAATTTGCCAGAGCAGCGAAATATTCTTTTTAAGCTTTGAAGAAAGACTTGAGCTTTTAAAGTTCATTATGGCAAATAAGCCCGAGGGTATGTCTATCGTTGCATCCGGTCATACTGCAGATGATTTAGATACTCAGATTGAAGAAGCAAAGGCTTTTATTGCTTGCGGTATTGATGCCTATGTTTTCATTTCCAACAGATTTGCTAAAGAAGATGAGGATGATGACATTTATTTGAAAAATATGGAATACGTTGCATCAAAGCTTCCCGAAATTCCTTTAGGTGTTTATGAATGTCCTTATCCTTATAAACGCAAAATTTCACCCTATGTTTTGAAGAAAATGGTTGAAAACGGTAAATATCAGTTTATCAAAGATACCTGCTGCAGTCTTAAAGAGCTTAAAGAAAAGCTTGATATTATTAATGGAACAAACGTTAAGCTCTTCAATGCTAACGCTGCAACTCTTTTAGAAAGCATAAAAATGGGTGCTCTGGGTTATTCGGGTGTTATGGCTAATTTCCACCCCGAGCTTTATGTTGAGCTTATTAAGGCTCATAAAGAGGGGAATGATGCAAAGGCAGAATTCTTGCAGAACCTTGTTGGCTATTTCTCTGTTACAGAATGCCAATGCTATCCCGTAAATGCAAAATATTATGTAAGCCTTGACGGAGTTAATATCGGAATTAATACAAGAACAAGAAATCCTGCAGAGCTTACAGAAAGCAGAAGGCTTGAAATTGAACAGATGTATGCTTTCACTAATGCAGTAAAAGAAAAATTTGATATTCGATAAAACACATGGCTAAATCAACTAAAACAAAATCTAATAAATTTCTAAAAAAGATTTTAATCGCATTAGTGATAGTTTTTTATTGGATTTGGCTATTTTATACAACACAACCTGCAACAGATAACAATACTTATAAACAAGATATTATCATCAATGATATTGAAATCAACTATGCTTTTCACAGAGGAAATGACAGTATTAACATTATGACTGATGATAATTCTTATTTACTATTTGTGAACTGGAGAAACGAGCAAAAAACAAATGCTTTTGTTGAAGAGCTGATTTCAGAAAACAATGAAATATCAATAATCGTTTGGAAGCATGCACCAACCACAATACGAAGTCTTGTTAAAAACGATTTCAGTGTGTTGCAAATTGTTGATTTGCGAACCAACGATAACATTTATTTTGATGTTGCTGATTTTAACAATAATCAAAGTATTGAAAGAATATTTGGTGTAATAGGCGGAGCTTTTTGCACAATGGTAATTTTAATATTTAATAAATTAGAATTCGTTTTTAAATTATTAGGTAAAATTAAATTAAAGAATAAAAAATGAGGAGAAATAAATCATGGCAGAATTCAAATATGAAATCCAAGAAAACTTAGGTGAGATTTCAGAAAGCGGTAAGGGTTGGACAAGAGAGCTTAACCTTATTTCCTGGAATGGTGGCAAGCCTAAATACGATATTCGTGACTGGGCACCGGACCATGAAAAAATGGGTAAAGGTATTTCTTTAACAAAGGAAGAGCTTGAAGCACTTTACGACCTTATCGGTGAAGCTTTAGGAAAATAAATAATACATAAGTTAAAGGCGAGGTTTTCACCCCGCCTTTATTTTTATATTCTCTTTCCTTGGCAATAGATTTCTATGCCGTCTGTATTGCCGTCAAGGTTATAGCTAACCATTTTGCCGTTTTTCCATTCAATATCAACTGTGATATTGCCGATTGCTTTAAGTCCTGTAACCTTGCCGTTTTTCCAAGAGCTCGGAAGGGCAGGAAGAAGGAAGATTTTCCCTTGTCTTGACTGGAGAAGCATTTCTGCAATACCTGCGGTGCAACCGTAGTTACCGTCAATCTGGAACGGAGGATGAGCGTCAAAAAGGTTGGGATAAGTTCCGCCACCGCGGTATCTGACATTTCTAACTGCGGGAACAGGGCGTAACTGCATATCAAGAAGCTTTAATGCATGGTCGCCATCCCAAAGACGAGCCCACATATTGATTTTCCAGCCTAAGCTCCAGCCTGTGCCGTTATCACCACGAAGCTCAAGTGAACGAATACAAGCTTTTACTAAATCGGGTGTTTCATCTGGAGTAATAAGATTACCCGGATGAAGTCCGTAAAGGTGGGATTTATGTCTATGGTTAGGCTCGTGTTCTTTAAGCTCCTTATACCATTCAAGAAGCTCACCACGGCTACCGATTTTAAATGGTAAAAGCCTTGGTAATGCTTTTCTCACAGCCTCAATATCTTCATCGTTCTCACCGAGAATATCAGCAGCTTTAATGGTGTTTGCAAAAACTTCTTTTACGATGCTCATTGTCATCGTTGTTGTTTCGCTCAAGCTCATTGCAACTCCGTCAATAAGGAACTCATTTTCGGGAGATGTTGAGGGAGCCATAATTAAATAGCCGTCTTTATCTTCAATAAGTAAATCTAAAAAAAACTGAATACATTTTTTCATAATCGGGTACGCAGTTTCTTTTAAATACTCTTTATCATTTGTGTATAAATAATGGTTGAAAACATGCTGACAGAACCAGGCACCTGACATATTCCAGAAGCCCCACTGAGCATCACCGCAAGCGGGGTCGCAATATCTCCAGATATCAACATTATGGTGGGCACAGAAGCCACGGGCACCATAAATCTCTTTAGCTGTTCTTTCACCCTTAACAGATAAGTCCTTAACCAAATCAATAAGAGGTTGATTAAATTCAGCAAGGTTGCAGGGGAGAACAGGCCAATAGTTCATTTCGGTGTTGATATTAACAGTATAGTTTGAGCTCCAGGGGGGAGCAACCTTATCATTCCAGATACCTTGAAGGTTAGTAGCTTGAGAGCCTGCTCTTGAACCCGAAATAACGAGATATCTGCCGAAATTGAAGATAAGAGCATAAAGTGCAATATCACTTTCGCCTTTATCATGCTTTATAAGTCTTTTATCTGTGGGAATATTTCCTTTTCTGTCCGAACCGATATCAAGACTTACTCTATTGAAATAGCTTGAGAAGTCATCAATATGAGAAGTTTTAAGAGAAGAGAAATCTTCTGCGTTAACTTTATTGAGTTTTTCAATACAAGCATTTTTATATTCTTTACCCTCAATAACAGGATGCTTATCATAGCCATTGAAGGAGTTTTCGGTGCAGAAAACAACAGTCGCATACTTTGCATTTGTAATTACGATAGACTTAGTTTTGTATTCGACCTTACCATCTGTTGTAACCTTCAATGCACAACGGAAATGAGTTCCCTGAAGGGCAGGGTCATCGGGGTATTGAGGCGCATCAAGACGTGCATAAGTTTCCTGGTTACAAGGTGAATCAGAGGGTGCCATACCATCGAGAAGAAGCAAACCATTCTCAATGAAGGATTTGCCGTTGAGCTGTGTTGTAAGTGAAATTTCAAAATTAAGAGCCTTCTGATTACAAGATATACTCTCGATATAAGCATCATCAACAGCACTTACAAAGCATTCTCTTTTGAATTTATTTTTACCACGGGAATATGTAACGGTGTTAACACCTGTTTCCAAATCAAGCTGTCTTTCATAGTCCTTTAAAAAACAAGAGTTTTTAAATCTGTATTTAATGTGGCAAAGAGGCATATACGCCTGAGAGCAATGAGCAAGAACCTTATCTTCGATAATGTCCTGAGCTTTTCTGTATTGGCCCTGCATCGCCAAATCTCTGGCCTTAATAAAGGCTTCATTTGCTCCTTCTTTTACCTGCGAGGGACGGGGGAAGCCTGTCCAGAGAGAATCAGAGTTCATTGCTATTGTTTCTGTGTCAGTTCTGCCATAAACCATAGCCCCGAGAAAACCGTTGCCTAAAGGCATTGCTTGAAGCCATTCTTTAGCGGCAGATTTGTAAAATAATACTTTTGAATCATTTACCATAAAGCACACCACCTTGTGTTAATATTTGTATTTTACAATATAAGAACAGTAAAATCAATATATTAATTTTATTTAAAGTGTTGTAAAAGAAAGTTAATTATGATATATTTGTTATGTATTTTGGAAATTGAAGGTGATTTCAATGAAAACAGTTTTAAGTAAGCTTGATGCGGCAAAAATCAACCTTGATGCGAACACAGATTATATGGTGAATAAAATTACAGAAATCTGCGAGAAAATCGGACCTCGTGCTCCCGGTAGCAAGGAAGAGTTTGCAGCTCAGCAGTCAATGGGCGAGGATTTAAAGAAATGGTCAGATGATGTTTCTTTTGAAGAATTTATTGTTCATCGTCAAGCATTTATGGGCTTTATTCCATTTACTGTTGCTATGGCAATTATTGCAACTATTCTCTATTTCAGCTATCCTCTTGTAGGCTTTTTGCTTACAATTCTCGGCTTTATTCCGCTTGTGCTTGAATTTTTAATGTATAAGCAGTTTATTGACCCGCTTTTCAAAGGTCACACTTCCCACAACCTTATCGCAACCCGCAAACCCACAGGTGAAACCAAAAAAAGAATCATTTTCGTTGGTCACTCCGATTCTCAATATGAATGGATTCTCAACTACAAGCTTGGGGGAACAGGAATGAAGCTTTTCCTTATCCCTGCGGTTGTTGGGCTTATTGCTTGTTGTATTGCAAGTTTAGTTAAATTTATAGTTCTTGAATTTAAGGGTGTTGAATCAGCAGGAGCCAATACATTCTTCCTCATTGTCGGTATTGTTCTTTGCGTGTTCGTTATTCCATACATAGGCTTCCTTTTCTTCCAGAGCTACACCAAAAGCGTTCCCGGTGCAAACGATAACCTTTCCGGTTGCCTTTCTGTTATGTCTGTTCTTAAATTAATGGATGAAGCAGATGTACGCTTTGAGAACACTGAGGTTCAAGTTATTCTTTCCGGCTCCGAGGAAGCAGGTCTTCGTGGGGCAAAGGCTTATGCTAAAGCTCATGAAAAAGAGCTTAAAGAAATTGAAACTGTTGTTGTTGCTTGCGACACAATGCGTGACCTTAAGGATATGGCAGTTTATGACAGAGATTTAAGCGGTACTTTAAAGCACGATAAACAGGTCAAAGCACTTGTTAAGCAGGCTGCTCTTAACTGCGGTCATGATATTCCCTATGCTTCAATTTACCTTGGTGCGTGTGATGCAGCAGCATTTACTCAAAAAGGCATAAAGGCAACAGGCTTTGCTGCTATGGACCCGACACCGCCAAGATATTATCACACAAGACTTGATGCACCCGATATGCTTGTTCCCGAAGCTCTTAAGGTTGGTGCTGAGGTTCTTCTTGAAACTGCATTCTTATATGATTCGGAAGGGTTAAAATAAATTTTACTTTTGACCGTCATATATGGCGGTCATAGTTCAGCTTTTGGATGTGAGATTAAACGTGAATTATATCATAATGGACCTTGAGTGGAATAACACTTACTGCAAAAAGAAAAAAGGGTTTATGAATGAAATTATTGAGATTGGAGCTGTTAAGCTTAACAGCAATCTCGATATTGTTGACACATTCTCTGTTTTCATTAAAGCGCAGTTAGGGAAAAAGCTCCATGCAAGAGTTAAAGAGCTTACTAATATCACTAACGATGATATAAGCAGCGGCACGCCCTTTTCACAGGCTATGTCAAATTTCAGAAAATGGGTTTCACACGAAGAAAATGTTATTCTCACCTGGGGAGATACCGATATAAGAGTTCTCATTGAAAATTTTAAATATTTTAACGGTATTTCTTTTATTCCCTTCTTAAGTAATTATGTGAATTTGCAGAAATATGCCCAAGCTTTTATGAATATATCAAAAGCGGACCAGATAGGACTTTCTGCTGCTGCAGAAAAGCTTGGAATTAATTTTGATGATTATTCGCTTCACAGAGCCTTGGATGACAGTAAGCTTACTGCAGATTTATTCAAAAAGATTTTTAACGAAAGTATGTTGAAATCATACACCTTGGTTTGCGATAATTCTTTTTATTCAAAAATCACATTCAAACCCAAGGTCATTACTGATATTAACAGTCCTCTTATTGATAAATCCAAAATGGTTTGCCTTTGTGATGTTTGCGGCTCTTCTTGCGAAAGAATTACAGATTGGCGACTTATGAATCAGTCCTTCAGAGCAATTTTCCTTTGCAAGAAATGTAAAAGAAAAATTAGGTTTACTATTAGATTTAAAGAATATTACGACAGAATTGATATTAAATCATCTTCTGTTCCGTTTATAGAAAAGAAAGAAATCAAAAATGTTGTTGCCGTTGAGGCAGGAACAAATCAGCAGAACAAATCGGAGGAACAAAAATGAGTTATCCTATTAAATTACAGCCTGTTTTTAAAGAAATTGTTTGGGGCGGTAATCGTTTAAAAAATGATTACGGTTTTAAGTCCGACCTTAATAATATTGCAGAAGCCTGGATGCTTTGCGCAAGAAATGACGGCGATAATATTGTTATTAATGGAGAGTTCGAGGGTAAATCCTTTACCGAGCTTGTAAAGGAGCACAAGGAATTTCTTGGTTCAAAAGGTGAGAAATACGAAGAATTTCCTCTTCTTATAAAATTCATTGATGCAAAGTCTGATTTATCAGTTCAAGTGCATCCCGATGATGAATACGCTAAGAAATATGAAAACAGCTATGGTAAAACAGAGGCTTGGTATATTCTTGATTGTGATGAAGGAGCTCAGCTTATCTACGGCTTTAATAAAGAATTAACCCGTGATGAATTCAAAAAATCCATTGAAGATAACACCTTCCTTGATTATGTTAACAAGGTTAATGTAAAAAAAGGGGATGTATTCTTCATTAACGCAGGGACTCTTCACGCTATCGGCGGCGGTATTCTTCTTGCAGAGGTTCAGCAGAACTGCAACACAACCTACCGCGTTTATGACTACGGCAGACTTGTTGACGGCAAGCCTCGTGAACTCCACGTTGAAAAGGCACTTGACGTTACCGATACAGTTCCTCCGACCCGTTCGGGTGACCCTGATGGTGAAAAGTTGGCTCTTGCCGGTGCAGTTTCTCAAGACCTTTGTTCCTGCGAATTCTTTAAAATGTCAACGCTTAATGTTGATGGTACTTATACTTTTGATGTTAACAACGAAAGCTTTGTTTCACTTCTCGTTACAAAAGGTGAGGGTACAGTTAAATGTGGTGGCACAGCTGTTGAAATCACATCCGGTGACAGCATTTTCGTACCTGCAAATGCAGGAGAAACAGTCCTTAACGGTCAATTTGAAGTATTAGTAAGCACTCTTTAATTTAGTACAATACGGTGGTTTTATGTCTCTGTTAACGGCACAAAACTTAACATTCGGTTTTCTTGACGGCGTCTTATTTAAAGGCGCCGCTTTTAAAGTGGAAGAAAACGATAAAATCGGACTTATTGGTGCTAACGGTACAGGTAAAACTTCGTTATTTAAGCTTATTATCGGGGAATATACCGCCAATGAGGGCGGCATTGTTCGAGGCAAAGATGTACGCATAGGTTACATGGAGCAGTACCTTGAATGTGACGATAATCAGACTCTTTATAACGAGGCTTTAACAGTATTTTCTGATGTTGCCCAAATGGAAGACGAGCTTGACAGAATCAATGAAAAGCTTTTAACTGAAAGTAGTATCGAGCTGATTGAAAAACAGGTTAAATTAACTGAGGAAATTGAACGCCGTGACGGACTTGTTTATAAAGCAAAAACAAAATCTGCTTTAATCGGTCTTGGCTTCTCTGAAAAGGAGCTTGATTTAAAGGTAAATTCATTAAGCGGTGGTCAACGTTCAAAGCTTTCATTGTGTAAATTGCTTTTATCAAACACTAATCTTTTACTTTTGGACGAGCCTACAAACAACCTTGATATTGATGCTGTTAACTGGCTCGAGGACTTTTTAATTAAATACAAGGGTGCAGTTATTGTTGTTTCCCACGATAGATATTTTCTTGATAAAATAACTACCTCCACAATGGAGATTTCCCATAAAAAGCTTACTCTTACAACAGGTAATTATACTGTTTTTCAGAAGCTTAAAGCGGAAAGAGAGCTGACTATCGAGCGTGAATATGAGAAAACAATGACCGAAATAAAGCGAATAGAGGGTATAATTGAGCAACAAAAACGTTTTAATCAAGCTCGTAACTATATTACTATCGCAAGTAAAGAAAAGCAGATAGAAAGACTTAAAGAAACACTTGTTCTTCCCGATAAAGCCTTGAAAAGCGTTCATTTTAGCTTTAAAACCGATGTGAGAGCAGGGGACGAGGTTGTTACCGTCAAAGACCTTTCAAAAAGCTTTACCGATAAGAAGTTATTTATGAACTTTAATTTATCGATTTTTCGGAACGACAGAGTATTCCTTTTAGGACCAAATGGTTGCGGTAAATCTACATTTTTGAAAATTCTTAACAAAGAAGTTAACCAAGATTACGGTACCTTCCGCTTCGGCTCTAATGTTAAAATCGGCTACTTTGACCAAAATATTGACAAGCTTCATTCAGATAAGACCGTTCTTGACGAAGTTTGGGATATGTACCGTTTTATGACTGAAACTGAAATCCGTTCTGCGCTTGCTATGTTTCTTTTCTGCGGAGATGATGTTTATAAAAAGGTTTCGCTTTTAAGCGGTGGCGAAAGAGCAAAAATTTCACTTCTCAAAATAATGCTTTCAAAGCCGAATTTTCTCATTCTTGATGAGCCCACAAACCATCTTGATATTACTTCAAGAGAGGTCCTTGAGAATGCTCTTTCAGATTTTGACGGAACAATGCTTGTTGTTTCCCATGACAGATATTTCATCAATAAGCTTGCTAATAAAACTGTTTACCTAACTCACGATGGTGCAGTTAATATAGATGGTAACTATGATAATTATCTACAATACAGAGAAAGTCAGAATACTGCTGCAGTAGCTGAGAAGGAAGAAAAAAAGCCGATTGTTAATGATTATAAGCTACGCAAAGAAAAGGCAAGTAATGAAAGAAAAAGGAAAACGAAAATTTCAAAATTAGAGGTTGAAATCGAAGAAACAGAAAACAAGATTTCGCTTCTTGAAGAAGAAATCTCAACTCCCGAAATCTCTGCAAATTATGAAAAATTACTTGAATACACTAATAATCTCAATGCTTTGAGAACAAGCCTTGAGGATATGTATTCCGAATGGGAAGAGCTTCAGTCAGAAGAATAATTTTTTCATCACCTGCATATATTTTTGCAGGTGATTTTTTATGGATAAAAACAAAAAGGATTATTTATCAAAAACATTATTGCTGCAATTTTTAGTTTGTTTAATATTATTCGGCTTGATTTTTGCCTTGAAAAGCAGTAATTCTAAACTCTTCACAAAGCTTGAAAACACTTTTTCTGAGAAGCTTGAAGAGAATTTAAGCGTTGAAGAAGCACAATCAGTTTTCGGAAACTTGATTGAAGCGAACCCCCAAAAAGCAAGTGTTACTACTGAAGCTGATGTAAATACAACTGAAGAAGAAACTGTATTCAAGCCTTTTGAAGAGCCTTCATTAAGTGCCGAAATAATCGCAAGCGGAGGCAAAGATATAAAAGTTTCTTCTAATGATGATATACCAAAAAATGTTTCCGTTTCTGACTATAAGTTAAGTCAAAAAATGGTTTTACCTTTAAAAGGAAAGACAACATCAGAATTCGGTATAAGAACCCATCCTATAAGTGGTGATTTACGCTTTCACGCAGGTATTGACATAGCAGCAGAAAAGGGAACAAATATTTATTCTGCATTTGATGGGGAAATAGTAGAAGCAGATTATGACAAATGGAACGGAAATTATATAAAAATTAAGCACGATAATGACATTATGACTGTTTACTGTCACTGTGAAAAAAATAATGTTAAAAAAGGTCAGAAAATCAGAGCAGGTGAGGTAATAGCAACCGTAGGTTCAACAGGTAGCTCAACAGGTCCGCATTTGCATTTTGAATTAAGGATTAATAACATATCTTACAACCCGAAAAAAGCACTTAAAGAGGCAAAAAATGCAGTTTAAAATTAATACGACCACTTACAAAATCAGCTTTACATTCTTAGCCTTGGCATTATTGGTGTTGACAACAAGCAAAAGCCGAACAATCTGTGTTCTGTTTTTATTTGCAATACTACATGAGTTGGTGCATCTTTTATTTATTTATCGCTTTTCAGTTGCACCGAAAAAAGTTGAATTTACACTTTTTGGCGCTAATATTACCCGAGATTTAACAGTTATAAACAATATTAATTCTGAAATCATTATAAATCTGTCTGCACCTGTATTTAATATAGTTACAGGTGCATTTTTTCACCTTTTATTAAATTTTGATATGGAATATAATCAAATATTTTCAGAGATAGCTGCGGTAAATTTTACACTTGGTTTCTTTAATATTATTCCTTTTTATACCTTTGACGGTGGAAATGTTTTAAAATATATCCTACTAAAATACTTTAAAGAGAAAACAACAGAACAAGCTTTACTTTGCGTTTCTTTAGCTATAACCTTATGTTTTTCTTTTGTAGCGGTACATATTTTTTTCAACTATAATCAAAATTTTTCACTCTTATTTATATGTGTATATATGTTTCTTGCAATTATATTTAAAAAGTAAATCTCTCTTGATTATTAGGTATAAATATTGTAAAATATAGTCATACTTTTATATTGGAGATACTTACAATGTTGAAAGAAAAAATTGAAAGAATTTTACCATTAGTTCAGAAGCCTGCCAGATATACCGGCGGTGAACTGAACTCGGTTGTAAAGGACAAAGAAAAAGTTGACATCCGTTTTGCCTTCTGCTTTCCCGATACTTATGAAATCGG
>JAZQJD010000021.1:0-44314 GCA_045541435.1 Acutalibacteraceae bacterium | reverse complement strand
GCGAAGTTTGTTCGTAGTATAAAATATAATTTTTTTCATAAATTTTATGTTTTTTATATTCTTTAAGGGGTTCTACAGGCTTTATTCACCTGCAGAACCCCTTGCTATAGCTGGTTTTATACGGTCTGCGCTTTTTTTACATCCCCATTTTTATATATTTATATTCCTAAAAGAATATGTGTGTTTCTTAAATCGCCGTCTTTAATAAAGTCATTTACAGAATAAGCATGCTTTTCCAAATCGTTGCAGGTGGCTTTGGTGATTTCTTTTTGTTTTAAAATGTTGATTATCTCTTCTCCTACGTTATTTATGATTTCATTTTTTATATTTGCATTCTCCGTTCCGTTGTCTGTTGAAATAAGAAATTCCAGAGAATCTGCAAAAAAGTCTCCATTTGGCAAATCTCTTAATGCTCTGAATTGCCATTTGTAATAAGGCATATATTTCCCGTTTAAAAGAAAATAAACCTTCATAGCTGCATTTGAAAACTCAAAAAGGGCCAACTGTGCCGAAGCGGTTTCTCCACGATTTAAAATACGAGGATAATTATACTGTCCGCTTTGTGCCATTATAAGAAGATTTCCTGCAAGCTTTTTTAGAAGAATATCTTCGGGCATATTTTTTAATTTGTTGCGAATTGAGGTAAATTCTCCAAAATCATCCTTGAAAATTTCACCGTTTGTGGCTTCAGCTAAAGCATAATCGGGAAGAGAAAACCATTGCTCTATTGTCAGTTCACCGTTTGGTGAGCCGATTTTTTTATTGTAAAAATCCTTGGTTCTGCAAACTCCGTTTCTGCTTCCGCCAACGGGCTTTACAAGGCTTCGTTTGTAACCGCAAAACTCTTTCGGAAGCTTGCTGTATGCTCGCTCTAAATTGAAGAATATTTTATCATCAATAAGGTTTTCATCGGGAATAAAAAGACAAAAACCCGGTTCAAAATCATGGTCGTGTGAAATATCGTCATCGTAGCCGTAACAATCCGAACCGCTACCCACAAGACCGACTGCTATAAGATGCTCGTATTCGCCGAATTGTTCGTGAATCATAGGTTTCCCGAATTCTTCATAATATTTTCGTGAAAGCTCAAGCCCTTTCATAAATAACCCTCGCTCTTTCTTTTAATTCATTTTCATATAAAAATCTACCGTAATAACCAAATGTAGAAGCACATTTTTCGCAAACAAAAGCATAATTTCCGTCAGCTTCGGAATAGTTTTTATCAAGCACCTTTTGAGCCTTATCTAATAAAACATCTATTTCCTCACAAGCGTTTTCAAGACCCTTTTTAGCCTCAAAAGCATTCGCCATATTCAAGTAACTTACAGCTTGTTCTAAATTATATTTGGGGTTGTTGTTTAAAACTTCTATTGCTTTTTCATAAAGCTCCAAGGCTTTTTCATATTCTTTTAAATCAACAAGCGAAAGGGCAAAGTTGTTGTAAAGACCGGCAAGTCTGCGGTCATTTTCCGGTAAAAGACTTTCATATAAAGTAACAGCTTTTTCGAAAAGTGAAATGCTTTTTTCTGCTTCAGCGAAAGCCTTGTAAGCGGTTGCACAATTCAAAAACGCAGTTGCACCTGTTACCGAATTTTCTATATTTAAAACTTTTAATAAATCAAGTGCTTTTTGACAATATTTGTAGCAGCTTTCTTTATCTCCGATCTTTCTGTAAAGACCGACACATTCGTTGCATAAAGAAAATAAAGATTTATTATCATTTTGATTTTGAGCAACACTGACCCATTTTTCAAGAAAGTCACGGGCGGAACTATAATCGTTTCTGCTTAGAATATGGTCAAGCTCGGAAATAAGTTTGCTTATGTTGATTGGATTTTCGAAATTATTCATATAAAAACCTCGTTAGATTTATAAAAATATTTTAGCATAAAACAAGGATTTTTACAATGAGAATATCTGCCGCTTTATGTTTTAACCCACTTTAGCGTGTTAAAGTGGTAAAGTTGCATAAAAGAATGTGATATTGTGTGGAGGTCTATGGCAAAACCTACAAAATAAAAGATTTTATCAAAAACCCCTTTACTTTATCACGCTAAAGTGCTAAAATAGCCCCACAATAAAAAAGGTGATTACACCTATGGAGGAATTTATTATGAAAAAAGTATTAGCTATCGTAATGAGCGTAGTTCTCGTTCTCGGTATCGTTTGCGCATTCGCTGCTTGCGGCGGTAATGGTGACAATGACACAACAACCGAAGGTACAACAAATGCAGCCGCAACATCCGACCTTGCTTATATCAAGGACAAAGGCGTTATGGTCATTGGTATCACAGACTATGAACCTATGAACTACAAAGATGATGAAGGCAACTGGACCGGTTTTGATACAGAATTTGCAGAACTCGTTTGTAAAGAGCTTGGTGTTAAGGCTGAATTCTTTGTTCTTTCCGATTGGGATCAGAAGGTAAACGAGCTCAATTCAAAAGCTATTGATGTTGTTTGGAACGGTATGACAATCACAGATGAGCTTAAAAAATCAATGTCTATTTCAGATCCTTATGTAATTAATGCTCAGGTTATAGTAACAAAGGCAGAAAATGCTAAAAAGTATGTTGACCTTGAATCCATTAAAGATGCAACAATTGCTGTTGAAACAGGTTCAGCAGGTGCTAAATGTGTCGTTGACTGCGCTAATGTAACTGAAGTTGCTGCTCAGTCAGATGCTCTTCTTGAAGTAAAATCAGGTGCTGCAGATGTTTGCGTTATTGACATTACAATGGCAGATGCTATGACAGGTGAAGGCACAAGCTACGAAAATCTTACCAAAACAGGTTCTCTTACAGAAGAAGAATATGGTATCGGTTGCAGATTGAATTCTGATACTTGCACAGAAATCAATAAGATTATGGATAAGTTTATGGCAGATGGCACACTTGATGCTCTTGCTAAAAAATACGAACTTACTCTTGTAAAATAATTAAAATAAATATACCGACTGCTTGTGGCAGAGTGCTCATTAAAGCACTCTGCCTTGAGTGTTGTTAAAATGGGAAAGGTTTTTAAAAATGCCTGTAATTGAAATTATAAAATCATTATTTGAAGGGTTTGGAGTTTCTCTTGAAATATTTGCGCTGACATTATTGTTGGCAATTCCTCTCGGGCTTGTTATAAGCTTTGGTTCAATGAGCAAATTTATACCCTTGAAATATGTTTCTAAATTTATTGTCTGGGTGATAAGAGGTACTCCTCTTATGCTTCAGCTGATAATCATTTTTTATGGTCCCGGTCTTCTAAGCACATGGGCAAATGAAATGATTGCCAATGGTACAACAAATATTTTTATAGAATGGCTTTCAACCTGGGCTGTCATGGATAGGTTTGTTGCGGTTATTATTTCCTTTGTAATAAATTACGCTTGCTATTTTTCTGAAATTTTCAGAGGCGGTATTGAAAGTATTCCGAAAGGTCAGTATGAAGCTGGTCAGGTTCTCGGTATGACAAAGTCACAGATTTTCTTTAAAATTGTGCTTATGCAGGTTGTTAAGAGAATTATACCTCCGATGAGCAATGAAATTATTACACTTGTTAAAGATACATCTCTTGCAAGAGTTATTTCGGTTTATGAACTTATCTGGGCAGGCCAGGCTTTTATCAAATCAAGCGGAATTTTGTGGCCGTTGCTTACAACAGGAATATTCTATCTTGTATTTAATGGTCTTCTTACGGTTTTTTTCAGCAAAATCGAAAAGAAGCTTGATTATTATAAAATTTAAGGTCGAAAGGAGCTTTTACAATGTCTGTACTTGAAGTTAAGGATTTAATGAAAAGCTTTGGAAAGACCAGAGTTTTAAAGGGTGTCAGCTTCAATCTTGAGGAGGGCGAGGTTTTGAGCATTATCGGTTCCTCCGGTAGCGGTAAAACCACAATTCTCCGTTGTATAAACCAGCTTGAAACTGCTGATAGCGGATATATAGCTGTGGATGGTCAGGTTTTCTTTGACGGAACACAGAAAAAAGAAAATGCTGTAGAAAAAAGAAAACGCCAGCGTCTTATTGGTCTTGTTTTCCAGGATTTTCACCTTTTTCCACAGTATAATGTGCTTAAAAATGTAACTCTTGCAGCAGAGCTGCTTGCCAAAGAGAGAGAGGATTATAAGCATAATAAAAAGCAAATTCACGATGAAATTATTGAAAAAGCAAAAGAAATTTTAGCTAAGGTTGGTCTTTCCGATAAATTGGAAAACTATCCTTGCGAGCTTTCCGGTGGTCAGAAGCAACGAGTTTCCATTGCAAGAGCATTGATGCTTGAGCCAAAGGTGCTTTTCTTCGATGAGCCCACATCTGCTCTTGACCCTGAGCTTACAGGTGAAATCCTCAAGGTTATCAAAGGTCTTGCGGAAGATAAAACTACAATGGTTATTGTTACCCACGAAATGTCCTTTGCAAAAGCTGTTTCCACAAAGGTTATCTTTATGGATGATGGTGTTATTGCCGAAGAAGGTACACCCGAAGAGGTTTTTGATAATCCGAAATCAGAGCGTACAAGAGCGTTTATAAGTAAATTTGACGATTAAAATTTATTAACATAACACCGTTGACAAGCATAGTATAAAGTAAATTAGCACTATGCCGTCAGCGGTGTTTTTTTAGGTGGCGACGAGGAGTTTTTTGTCGTCCGTGAATTGCCTGAAAAATCTGTGCATGAAATAGGCGTTGCGTTCGTAAGAACACAACGCCGGTTTTATTTTCTTTGTAGCAGAATAACACTAAAAATACCAATATCAGAAAGCAAAAATAATACGGCCTATCTGAACATATAAATTCAAAACATTTAGTATGTTATAGTTTCACCTTGCGGTGAAATGTTGCTTTGCAACAAAGAACCTTCCGTCACGAAAAATCAAAATTTTCCGTGCCACCTTCCTTTGAAGGAAGGCTTAAAATACAAAAAACTTATGGTTCTTTTTTACTCCTTACGAAGCTCTGGCATCTGGCATCTAATCGCTATTTTCTATTTGCTGGCGACTGGTAGCTGGCGAATATTTACAGTTTTTCAAGAACCTTCAAAACAATATCAGAAAATGCAGTTGTATCGGAAATAACGGAATTTGTGTATTCGCCAACTGAAACGTCATCTGCATTATCGGAAATTTTTCTGATACTTACAAATGGTACATTTAAAAGGTAGCAAACTGCACCTAAAGCACCGCTTTCCATATCAAAAGCATTTATATTGAATATTTCTTTATATTTCTGTCCTAACTCTTTGTTAGTGAGGAAAAAATCGCCTGTACCGAGATTTCCGTGCTTGAAGCCCTCAACAGAAAAAGCGGCTTTGTAAAGGTCATTATCACATTTATATATGTAATCCTCCTGGCCGGGCTTCTGACCGGGAAGTCTTCCGATAGGTGTCAAGTCAAAATCACATTCAACACAGGAATCAGAAACGATAATATCACCCTTGAAAACTCCTGAAACTGCACCGCTCCAGCCTGTGTTGATAACTCCGTCAAAGCTATCATAATTAAGACCAAGTGCTGCACCTAAAGCTGCATTAACCTTGCCTATACCGAAGCAAACTACTGTGCAGTCGTGGTTATTATATGAAAAGTCAAAAGCGGGCATATGCTTGATTTTATATTCCTTTTTTACAAGCTCACCAAGACTTGCTTTGCAAGGATTAAATTCATCAATATCAGCAATTAAAATAAGATATTTCATTTTATTTCTCCTCACTTTCAAGTGCATTTTTAAGTGCCTTTGCAAGCTGGTCGGGGCAGGATGTGGATTTGAAGCCACAACGGATGCCTGCAACTGAATTTATAATTTCTTCTGCAGGCTTACCCTCGCAAAGAGCTGCAATTCCTTGAAGGTTACCATGGCAACCGCCTTGAAATTTTACATTTTTAACAATGCCGTCTTCAATATCAAAGGTGAGGTTTCTTGAGCAAACGCCCTGAGGTTTATATTCAAATGTCATTTTTAACTTCCTCGCTTTCGTTTTTAAGCAAATCAAATGCTTCTTCTAAGGTATCAAGTGGTGACTGACCGCTTGATTTTTTTACTGTTATATATGGTTTTGGACCTCTTGAAACAAGAATTCTGCCTCTCATTCCTTTTACAAGGAGAGCCACCTTCTGCATATCGATTTCTTCAACATACAAAAGCAGACTGTTATTATTCTGCCCGATTTCATAAATACCTAAACCTGCGGCAGTGTTTCTAAGAAGAGCTACCTTAACAAGTCCCTCAACACCTGCAGGGGGTTCACCGAAACGGTCAATAAGCTCATCAATAACATCGGAAGCATCTTCCTCTGTTTTTATATCTGCAATTCGCTTATAAATAGAAAGTCTTTGAGGCAGGCTTTCAATATAGGTTTCGGGAATATGAGCATCAATGCGGATGTCAATAAGGCATTCCTTTTGATTGGTTTTTATATCTTCACCCTTCTCTTCAATAACCGCTTCTGAAAGAAGCTTCATATACATATCGTAGCCAACCGCTTCCATATGACCGTGTTGTTCTGAGCCTAAAAGGTTACCTGCACCTCGGATTTCAAGGTCACGCATTGCAATTTTAAAGCCCGAACCAAATTCGGTATATTCTCGAATTGCGGTTAATCGCTTCTGAGCAATTTCCGTTAATTCTCGGTTTCGGTTAAAGGTAAGGTAAGCAAAGCCACGCCTTGCAGAACGACCAACTCGACCTCTTATCTGATGAAGCTGGGCAAGGCCTAAATGGTCTGCATTTTCGATTATTAGAGTGTTTGCATTTGGTACATCAACACCCGTTTCAATAATGGTAGTGCAGACTAAAATATCAATTTCACCCTCTAAAAGCTGACGCCAAACCTCTGAAAGCTCATCCTCGCTCATTTTACCATGAGCAATTCCGATGTTGGCGTCGGGTAAAAATTCGTGAATTGTTGCGGCGGTTTTATCAATGGTGTTAACCTTATTGTGAAGATAATAAACCTGACCGCCACGGCGGATTTCCTTAGCCATAGCTTCTGTAATAACTTCCCAATCATGCTCTAAAACATAGGTTTGAACGGGGAAACGGTCCTGGGGAGCTTCCTCAATAACGGACATATCACGGATTCCCGACATTGCCATATTCATTGTTCGTGGAATAGGGGTTGCAGAAAGGGTAAGGCAGTCAACATCGGGGTACATTTCCTTCAATTTTTCTTTCTGCCCAACACCAAATCGCTGTTCTTCGTCAACGATTATAAGCCCTAAATCCTTAAAGACAATATCTTTTGAAATAAGGCGGTGCGTACCTACAATTATATCAATAGCTCCTCGTTTCAGAGCTTTGATAATTCTTGTTTGCTCCTTTGGCGTTCTGAATCTGGAAAGCATATCAGCTTCAATGGGGAAGCCTTCGAAGCGGCGGAGAATTGTGTTGTAATGCTGGAGTGCAAGAATTGTTGTAGGAACGAGAATTGCACATTGCTTGCCGTCTGCAATACATTTGAAAGCCGCTCTTAACGCTACCTCGGTTTTACCGAAGCCAACATCACCGCAAAGAAGTCTGTCCATGGGGTGAGGCTTTTCCATATCTTTTTTTATTTCATTGATGCTGCGAAGCTGGTCCTCGGTTTCATCATACTCAAAACGCCTTTCAAAGTCGTTTTGCATATCAATATCGGGGGAGAAGGCAAAGCCTGCGGTTTTCATTCTCTTGGAATAAAGCTCAATAAGCTCTTTTGCCATGTTTTTGGCAGAGGCTTTAACTCGAGCTTTCATTTTCTCCCAGTCATTACCGCCTAAACGGGAGAGCTTGAGAGTTTTGGTATCGTCCTTGGGACCAATATATTTTGAAACAAGGTCAAGTTGAGTAACAGGAACATACAAAGCGTCACCTTTAGCATAGGTGATTTTTATGAAATCCTTTGTAAGACCCGAAACCTCTAATTTCTGAATACCGTCAAAAATACCGATACCATGAACGGAATGAACAACATAATCGCCACGGGACAGCTCTTCAAGGCTTTGAATTGCATCAGCAGCTTTATAGTTCTTTTTGCGTTTCTGGGTGGATTTATGAACACCCTTGCCGTAAGAAACAATGTTGAATTTTTCACCTGGATATCGGAAACCGCCGGATAAACCACCCGATAAAACGCTTACAGTGTTTTTGGGGAATTGTGCCGGGGGAACAGGGAAAAACATTGCTTTGATATCTTCCGTTTCCAAAGCTTCAACCAATGAATTTGCACTTTTCTCCGTACCTGCAAGAATAATGCAGGTTTCTTTTTTTGAAAGTGATGGCTTTAAGTCATCAAGAAGCACCTCTAATGAGCCGTTCCACAAAGGATTTTGCTGAACATTAAAGGTAGTAAGACTTTTAACAGGAGTATCAAAGCTGCCACGAGTAAAGTTATCTATATAAATTGCATTCTTTTTTTCGTAAATTAAAAGTAATTCGGGGAAGGTTAAAGAAAAACGGTCAAGACCTTTTGTAAGAATACCATTTTCAAATTGTGCTTTGATTTCCTGCAAAAGAAGCTTTGAAGAATTTTGCACCTTGTCTTTGACAGCTGCACTTTCGCAAACAAAAAGGAAAGCATCATCCAAATAATCAAAAATCGAAGCAGGGTTTTCATAGGCGAGAGAAAGATATTTATCAACGGATTGCAGTTTAACACCTGAATTCAGCATTTCAATATCTTTATTTAACTGCTCTTTAGCTTTTTTAGAACCCTTACCCGAAACTGAAGGAATGAAATTTTCAATTTTGCTTTTCAGATCTTCTTCACTGTCGAAAATAATTTCTGTTGATGGAGTGATTTCGCAGAAATCAAGGCTTTCAGTCCTTCTTTGAGTTGAAGTATCAAAAAGTGAAATTGTATCAACCTCATCACCCCAAAGCTCAATTCTTACGGGCTGAGGTGAATCGGGTGGGAAAAAGTCAATAATACCGCCTCTTACGGCAAACTGACCTGCACCCTCAACGCTTTCTGCTCTTTTGAAGCCTGCTGAAATGAGTGTTTCAGTAACCTTTTCGGTAGAAATTTCTGTGTTGAAATCTATCTTGAATGTACGCTTTTTAAGTTCATCGGGTGGAATTGTCAGCTGCAAAGCTGATTCTGCGGAGCAAACGACTATTTTACATTCCTCTTTTAAAATTGAACACAAGGTTTTGATTCTTAACTGCTCATATTCTCTTGACTGACCTTGTGAAGAGTTAAATGAAAAATCTCTGGCAGGGTAAAATCCTGCAATTTCTTTGTTGCCGTTTAATTCATTTATATCTGCGGTGAATTTTCGGGCACTGCTTTCATCGGGCAAAACAACAATAGCTCTGCGAGAGAATTCCTCGCAAAGCGAAAAAACAAGATGAGCTTTGGGTGCAGGTGGTAAGCCCACAATTCCCGAGGGACACATATCTGCATTGATATATCTCACAACATCTTGATATTGAGTTGAGTTCTGAAGAAGTTGTTTATAGCCTGACATACACTTACTCTAACCGTTATATTTTGACATTGCGCCCTCGAAATCGCCTTTTACGAGCATTTCAAGAGCATTTGCTCCGTCTTCAATAGCATTTCTTACAGCAGGAATATCTTTCTTAGGAAAGTTTGCAAGCACCCAGTCCGCTAAATCATAATCGGGATGGGGTTTTGCACCAACTCCGATTTTAATTCTCGGAAAATTTTCCGAGCCTAAATGGGCAATAATGCTTTTTATTCCGTTATGACCGCCGGCACTCCCTTTTCTTCTTATGCGAAGCTTACCGGGCTCTAATGAAATATCATCAAAAACAACAATAATGTTTTCAACGGGTATTTTATAGAATTTTGCACATTCCGCCACAGCAGTACCGCTATTATTCATCATAGTTTGCGGTTTCATAAAAAGCACCTTACTGCTTCCGACTTTAGCATCACCTATAAGAGCGTGGAATTTCAATTTCTTTGCCTTGAAATTCAATTTGTCTTCAAGATATGTGATAAAAAGGAAGCCTGCATTGTGGCGGGTGGCTTCGTATTTTGTTCCGGGATTTCCGAGACCTACTACTAAAAAATCGTAGGTGGAATTGCCGCTGTCTTTTTTAAACTTGTTAAACATCTTTTTCTCCGTTATGTTGTCGTTTGTATGGTTTTTTAATATTTACCCAATTTTCTTTTATTATTTGTTTGTTTCTTGCAACTGCAAGGGCGTTATCGGGAACATTCTCTGTTATTGTTGAACCTGCGGCGGTGAAAGCGTTTTCACCAACTGTAACGGGAGCAACAAGATTGGTGTTGCATCCGATGAAAGCACCGTCTTTAACAGTTGTTCGGGATTTATTTCTTCCGTCATAGTTAACTGTTACACAACCACAACCAAAATTAACATCCTTGCCCACATCAGAATCGCCAACATAGAGAAGGTGGGGGAGCTTACTGCCCTCATCAACAGTTGAGTTTTTAACCTCAACAAAGTTTCCGATATGAACATTATCAGCGATTTTGCAATTTGGGCGAATGTGAACAAAAGGTCCTGCCGTAACACCTGAACCAATTTGCGAATTAAAGCTTTGAGTGTTATTGAGCTTTGTATTATCACCGATAATGGTATCACAAATATATGAATTAGGACCGATTACGCAGTTTTCTCCGATTTCAGCTTCACCCATAATAACTGTGTTGGGTAAAATAAGAGTACCTTTACCGATTTTTACATTCTCTTCAATAACAACTCCGTCAGAGCAAGGGATTTCCACTCCGAGAGATAGAAATTTTTCAATGATATTTGTTCTTTGAGCGTTACTAATCAAAAAACATTCTCCTTTGCAACATATTATTCTATCATATATTATGTTCTTTTTCAAGAATATATAAAGGGTATTTGCCTTGATTTATTTCTTGTTAGTGGTATAATTTACAAAAGAATTATTTTCAGGTGATAAAATGAAGTATACTTTTATTGTGTTAGGATTAGTATCTTTTATCTTTATTTGTGTTTTGCTTTTCAATGCTCTTAAAGTGAAAATGAAAGCCCGTAAATTAACGGATGAAATCATACATAAATCAAAAGAAGAGCAGACAGAATATGCAAAAAAGTTAGGTGGGATGATTCGTTGCGAAACTGTTTCCGAAAAAGATGAGTATAATGATACAGAATTTAAAAAGTTAAGAGAAACAGTTGAAAAGCTTTTTCCTTTAGTCCACGAAAAGTGCGAGAAAATGATTTTCTCCGATGATTGTTGGATTTATAGGCTGAAAGGTAAGGATGAGAGCAGAAATATTATGGTGATGTCCCACCATGATGTTGTGGATGTTGAAGGAGAGTGGACTCATCCGGGATTTTGCGGAGAAATCTTTGATGATGCTTTGTGGGGCAGGGGCACAGTTGACACAAAAACTCCTCTTTTTGCAGAGTTTCAGGCCCTTGAAGAATTGTTGAATGAGGGCTTTATACCAGAAACCAATCTTTATATAGGCTCTTCTCATAATGAAGAAATATCAGGTGACGGAATACCTACTGCCCTTAAATATTTTGAAGAGCAAGGAATAACATTCGAAACCATACTTGATGAGGGCGGAGCGATAATTGATCCGCCACTTGCAGGAATGAAATGTAAATGCGCTATGATGGCAGTTCACGAAAAAGGCATTCACCGACTTATATGTACTGCAAAAGAGGGGAATGCTCATACAGGCCTTGCGGCAAATGTGAATACACCGGTTGCGAGAATGTCTGCTTTTATAGCAGAGGTTAATTCAAAAAATATATTCATTCGCCGTCTTTACCCTGAGGTCAAAGCAATGTTTGAAGGTCTTTGCCCTTATACACCATTTATTATGACAATTCTTTTCAGTAACCTTTGGTGTTTCGGTAGTCTTCTTAAATGGGCAATGCCCAAGCTTAATGCTCAAGCAGGTGCTATGATTGGTACATCTTGCTCCTTTAATGAGATTTCAGGCTCAAGGGACGAGAAAAAATGCACCGCAAAAGCAATGCTTCGCCCGGTTAATGATGAGGATTTGAAAAAAGATATTGAAGCAATTAAGAAAGTTGCGGAAAAATACGGAGTTGAAATTGAAGACGGAGAAAATAATGAATATCATAAGCCTGCGGATATGATGAAACCGGCTTTTGCATACACCAAGGAGTGTATTGCGAAAATATTTCCCAATGTTGCAAGCGCTGCATATATCCTTCCTGCCGGAACTGATGCAAGGCATTTAAGCGATATTTGTGATTGCGTTATAAGATTTGCACCTATAGAAATGGATGCGCAGCAATTTGCAAGCGTTCACAGTGAGAATGAAAATATATCCTTGAAAGCTATAGGTAATGCAGTGGTGTTTTATAAACATTACATGAAAAATTACAAATAAGTCAAAAACTGTCGAATATTTTCGGCAGTTTTTATTAGTATCAGGCGTTCTCGCAAAAGTTTCGCTAATTTCACAAAAATATGTTGATTTATTCCCTGTGTTATTGTATAATTATTCTAAATAAGAAAAAGAGGTGGGAAGATTGTCAGATAAATTCAAGAAAAACCTAATTTCGTTTATTGCAATTCTTCTTACTTTTCTTATGGGTGTATGTCTTCCCTTCTTTTCAAGGTTTTTACCCGATTATATAAACGAGGTTAATATGGTTGGCGGTGTTGCTGACGTTGGTAAATATAATCTTGATTTAGGGGAAAGCGTATATTTAACAGGTGAATGGGAATTTTTCTGGAATGCGCATATAGTATCAGATAAATCTGCAGAAAATAAGTCCGGTAGCTTTGTTAATGTTCCTGCTTCTTGGACAACCTATGAAATTAACAATGAAAAGCTTAAAAATGGTGGTATAGCAAGCTATAGAGCTTATATAAAAAACGTTAAAACAACTGAGCCCTTTCTTGTAAGTGTTCCCAATCTTTCCGGTGAATGTAATGTTTATATTAATGGAGTTTGTGTTTATTCAAACCGAAACATTCCGGGAACGAATTATTCAACTGTTATCGAGTCCTACGGAATACCTTATACAGTTGAGAATGAAGAAAAGATGGATTGTGAAGTTGTTATTGAAATGACTTGCGATAATTCCAGCGGTCTTACTGCCGTACCCACTTTATCAACCTATGAAGAATTTCATTCTTCTGAAATGAGTACACTTGCAAAAAGATATGTTTATATAGGCGTAGTGCTTTTTATTGCAGTAGCGGTTCTTGCTTTCGGAATACTTAATAAAAAAATTGATAATCAGTTCTGGCTGTTTGTACTTTGCTTTACCTTTGCTTTCAGAATGCTTATAACAAATGAGGGTTATGTTGTTTCTCATAGCTTGTTTGCGGATGCAGATTACGAAAGAATGACCTTGTTCATATATGCTTCCATATATATCATTAAGCTTTCTATGATGATGCATCTCAACAATGCATTGAATATGAAAATAAGGCAAAATACTTTGCTTCTTATATCAATTCTTTTCTTAATTTGTGCTTTTGTTCCGTATGTTATATATGATTATGTTTATATAGCAACCTCATATATGTGGCTTCAATCTGTTACTTATGTGGTTGATATTCTGATTATCGGAAAAATAGCAGAAAAAATTACTCAACGCAAAAAATTTGCAGCTTTGTATCTTGTTATCTACTGCATAACCTCCGCAGGAGTTGTTATAGATAACTTTTATATAAACGGTTATATTTCCTATAATGTAACTAATGTTATGCCCATAGCCTGCGTTGTGTTTATTGCAAGCGTTGTTCTTATTTACTTTGTAAATACAGTTGAAGTTTATAAAAATGCAAGAAGAACAGCAGAGCTGGAAAAAGAGCTTAGTGATATGAATATGACCTTAATGCTGAGTCAGATTCAGCCTCACTTTATGTATAACGCTCTTAACACTATTAAATACCTTACTAAAAAGGACCCTAAAGCAGCGGAAAATGCTATTGTTCGTTTCTCAAGCTATCTGAGAGCGAATATGGATTCTTTAACGCAAAAAGAGCCTATTTCATTCAAGAAAGAAATGGAGCATGTTGATAACTATATTTCCATTGAACGCTTGCGTTTTGGCGAAAGGCTTAATGTGGAATATAATATCGAATACGATAATTTCTCTATTCCGCCTCTTACAATTCAGCCCATTGCAGAAAATGCCATAAAACACGGAATAAACCAAAAGGTTAATGGCGGAACTCTTAAAATATCGTCTTTTGAAAGAAACGAATATATCATTATTTTAATAGAGGACGATGGCGTCGGGTTTGATGTGAATCAAGTGAAAAATGACGGTCGTTCCCATGTGGGAATGAATAACATTAAAAGCCGACTTAAAGAGCTGTTAAATGCAGAGGTTATAGTCGAAAGTGCTGAAAATAAGGGCACAACAGTTACAATAAAGATACCCAAGGAGGATGTTTCCCTATGAGAATAATTGCAGTTGATGATGAATTCCTTGCTCTTGAAGATTTTGAGGATACTTGCAGGGAAGTTGGAATAACTGATGAAATAATTAAATTCAATAACCCTCTTGATGCTTTAAGCTATGCGGTAACAAACAAGGTTGATATTGCGTTTCTTGATATAGAAATGCCTGTGATAAAGGGTATTGAATTGGCAAGAAGAATTAAAGCAATAAATAGAAATGTTCGTATAATTTTTGCAACAAGCTACGGCAATTATGCTTTAGAAGCCTTTGGTGTTGATGCTGTTGACTATGTTATGAAGCCCTATGAGCCGGAAGCGATTAAAAAAGCGTATGAAAAGGCTTTGCTTGTGAGAGATGCTATAACAGAAAACAGAGTTTTTATCAAAACCTTTGGTTTTTTTGATGTTTTCGTTGACGGTAAATCTGTTTCATTCCCCAGTGCAAAAAGCAAAGAGCTTCTTGCAATTCTTGTGGACAGAAATGGCGGTGTAGTTAACACCGAACAAGCTATTTCACTTCTTTGGGAAGGCAGGAAATATGATGAAACCGTTCAGTCCCTTTTCCGAAAGGTTTTAAAATCCTTAAGAATTTCCCTTGAAGAAGCAGGGATAATTGATATTCTTGTAGATAACAGAAATCAGAGAAGTATAGATAAAAGTAAATTTGCCTGCGATTACTATGATTTTCTTGAAAACGGAAAAACTGAAAACACCAAGTATTTCGGTAAATATATGGAACAGTATGATTGGGCAAAGGAAACTGAAAAACAGATTAATGCATTATTAGAAAAATAAGAAACAATCCGAAAAAGGATAGCCTTTTTCGGATTGTTTTTAGATTTTATTTCAAATTCATTACTACACCAAGTATATGCTTTGCAGTTTCTTGCATTTCACCAAGAGTTATGCCATCTTTTTTGCCGTAGGTTTTAAGAAGTGTGCCGTCGGGCTTTTTCTTACCTGTTCTTTTGCCACCGGGCATAAGAACATCAACACCTGCTCTTACACGATAGCCGTTATCCTTTATTTCGGGAAATTCGGGACTTGTGGTGTATTGCATCCACCAGTCTGTCATAACAAGACCGCCGAATCCCCATTCATTTCTTAGAATTCTTGTGCAAAGGTCGTAATGGTAGTGTCCCCATACGCCATTGATTTTGTTGTAGGATGTCATCAATGTAAGTGGATTTGCTTCTTTAACACATATTTCAAAGCCTTTAAGATAGATTTCTCTCAAGGCTCTTTCGGAAAGTCTTGAATCTGTGCGGTTACGGTTGGTTTCTTGAGAGTTACAAGCAAAGTGCTTGGGACAAGCAGATACACCCTCGCTCTGCACACCTTTTACAACTGCAGCGGCAGTTTTACCTGTTACAAAGGGGTCTTCGGAGAAATATTCAAAGTTTCTTCCGCAAAGAGGACTTCTGTGAATATTCATACCCGGGGCAAGAAGAATATCAGAGCCCTTGGCTTTCATTTCACTACCAACTTTTTTATACATCTCGTATGCTAAATCCGTATTCCACATTGCTGAAACAGATGCACCGATGGGAAGAAGTGAACAACAAGCTTTAATACGAATACCCGATGGTCCGTCAGTAGTTGTAAGGGGAGCAATACCCTTATCTCTCAAGGATTTTGTAACACCGCCTAAAACACCTGCGTTACCCTCGTTACCCAGTTTGCTGTTCATAGTGTAGTCGCCACGGGAAATAGCTTCAAGCTCATCCAATGAAAGCTGTGCAACAAATTCATCAAGAGTACATTTCCCGTCCTTTACATCCTGAAGCTTTAAGCCTTTGTTACCCGTTTGACCACAGTCCTTGGGAAGATTTTTGAGAATAATTTCTTTTAAATTATCGGTTGAAACAGAAATTTTTTGAAAATCAACGTCAAGTTTTCCCTTTTCTGATTTTGCAACAATTCTTTCAAAGCTTTGTTTAGATGCGCAAACCTCTTTAAGAGCTTCCAAAACGATCGTTTCGGGGATTTCAAATGAAAATATTTTTTCTGCAGAGCGAACATCTCCGCCAAGATAGAAATTATATGTGCCTTTTTCAAGTATATAGCAGGATTTATTGCCACTTATATCGCTATCATCATAAGAAGCGAAAGCAAAGAAAGGAATACTGAACTCAAATTCCTCTTTTTCACCCTTTGCAAGTGCTTTTGATTTTTTGAAGTCACAAAGAACTCTTGCTGGTTTACCTAAAGTACCTTGTGGAGCTTCTGCATAAACCTGTAAAACATCTTTGCCACAATATTCACCGATATTTTCGGTTGATGCTTTAAGGGTTACTGTGTTGCCGTTAACTGAACCGCTTATGAAATCTCGCTTGTATTCTGAATAACCAAGACCAAAACCAAAGGGATAAAGAACTTTATCTTTTGCAAAGGTTTCAAAATATCTGTAGCCAACAAAAATATCTTCTGTATAGTTGTTGTATTCCTTTTCGCCAAAATCTTCTGAGCAAGGGTAATCCCAATAATTTTCAGCTATGGTGTCGGTAAGCTTGCCTGAGGGCTCTTGTTTACCCAAGAGCACATCTGCAAGGGCATTACCGCTTTCCATACCGCCTTGCCAAGGGATGAGAATTGCACTGTCGTTTTTGAGAAGCTCTTTTTCCCAGCTCATATCGATAATGCTGCCGATATTCAGAACAACAACTGTCTTTTTGAATGTTGCATTAACTCTCTCGATAAGAGATTTTTCATCCGTTGTGAGATAGTAGCTACCTTCTTCAAGCTTGTTTTCTCTGTCCTCGCCTGCGGAGCGACCTATTACAACAACGGCACAGTCGCTCTTTTTTGCGGCATTTTCAATAATGCTTGTTTCAATGGGCATCTCTTCATAATAAAGAGGCCAATGTCCCCAAAAGCCGTGGTCAGGAGGATTTTTCTTGCACCATTTTTCATAAATATCTGCAAGCTCGGTATTGATTTTTGCACCGGAATTTTTAAGACCTTCCATCAAGTTAACGGTGTAAGGCTTAATAACATCTCCGCCTGAGCCGTAGCCAACGAACATATAATCGTACTGTACTCTACCGAAAACAGAAATGGTTTCATTTTCTGAAAAAGGGAGAACATTATCATTTCTTAAAAGAACAGTACCCTCTGCGGCGGCAGTTCTTAAAAGCTCGGGCATACCCTCGGTAACTGTTCTGTCAAGATTTTCTGTATTCTGCGCCTCGTTCTGCCCAACCTTGTTAACCACAAGACCGATGAGATTAAATGTTTTTCTCTTGATTTTTTCAAAAAATTTCATAAGTAACCTCCTATGAAAAAGATATACTGAAATTATACAGTTTTTTCAGTGTTCGGTCAATAAGTATTTGAATTGACAAAACAGTAGTCAGATGTTATAGTTAAAGGCATAATATGAAAGGATGCACAAAGCTTTTTGTGTTGTGAAAATGAGCATTAAAGAGTTTTTAAAAGCTACATTAAATAAACCGCTTCCCGAGGATGAGGTAAAATATTTTGGGCTCAGAAGCAGGGTGTCGGGCTATATTCTTACAAAGGCACAGCAAAATTCTCCCACCTGCGGATATAACTATGAAGCAGATATAACAAGATTATGGGAAGAATTCCAGAAATTGAAAGAAACCTGCGGTTACGAGCTTTCCTTCAATACCCTTATGATGAAAATTCTTACAGAGGGTCTTAAGGCTGCACCAAAGTTGAATTCACATATCAACTTCAATACAACTAACTCCTGTGGTACACTCATAATGAAAAAGCATATTGATATTGCTATGCCTGTTTTATTGGAGAACGGTGAAACTTTCCCCATAAAAGTAAGAGAAACAGAAAACAAGAGCTTGAAAGAGCTTTCCGAACAGATTGCAGAGCTTTTCCAAAGACTTAAAACAACTGATTTGGATAAGGTTATGTTTGATGTTGTTACTCAGAGAACAATAGGCCTTCTTTTAAAGGGTGATATTAAAGCAACAATCGCCCAGACTTTTACAGGCTATGTTGGTAAGCATAAGGTTGCAAAGCTTGACGGACGTTTAAAGCCTGCTCCCCGTGACGGCTCAATGCTCCTTATTGAAGAGCTGAATGAGGGCTCTGTTTGTATGACAAACTGGGGTGTTTTGTATGACGGCTTAAACGGAAATGTAACGTATACACCTCTTCTTTACCCTCAAGTTTTCCTTTTTGCGATGGGTGTTGTTAAGGATACTGATTATGCTTTCAGAAACGAAAAAGGTGAGGTTGATATTGCAACAAAAAAGACTTTGCCTATTACTCTTATGTTTGACCATAGAATCGGTGCATTCAGCGATGTAATGCCTTTTATAAAAAAGCTTGATGAGATTTTCCAAAATCCAACTGTTATAAATGAATGGTAAAAAAAGCCCATTGATTTTTTCGAAAATCAATGGGCTTTTTTATGTTTAATTTTGGAAATTATGTAAACTATGATGCAAAATACCGCTATACCAAAAACTATTCCACAAGAATCTACAGCTAAATCAGATAATTGACAAGCTCGTCCCGGAACAAAAAACTGATGGATTTCATCGGTTACGGCATAACCAACGGAAAAAAGGATACTCAGAAAAGGCTTGAGCATATCCTTTAAAGCGAAAATGAAGTTGCACATAAGGAATCCCAATCCTGCAAATTCGCAGAAATGAGCAAGAGTTCTTATAGTGGCTTCGTTTGCAGCTTGTCCGAAAATAGCTTCAATCAATTTTGTGAAAAAACCGCTTGTTGAAGATGATTCTTCACCATTCTGGGCAGATAAAATGAAAATTGTTACGAAAACCGCCAATAAAACAACCGCAGATATTATAATATAAATTTTTCTTCCTTTTGAGTAATTCATTTTAACCTCATTTGTTTTTTAATGAATAATATTTGCAGACTTCCTTAAGGCAACATTCGTTGCATTTTGGTCTTCTTGCAATGCAGACTGCTCGTCCGTGAAGAACGATTCTGTGGCAGAAATCATTGCTTTCGTTAGGCGGTAAAATCTTTTTTAACTGAATTTCAACTGCTTTAGGGTCTTTTGAATCCGTTAACCCTAAAAGATTTGTGATTCTTATAACGTGGGTATCTGCAACCACAGCAGGCTTTTTATAAACATCGCCTACAATGAGATTTGCAGTTTTTCTGCCTACGCCGGGAAGCTTTGTTAATTCTTCAATGGTATCGGGAAGAATTCCCTTATAAATATCTCTGACAGCTTTTGCCATTCCTACTAAATCTCTGGCTTTTGCACGATAAAAGCCGCAGGAATGAATAAGGGTTTCAACATCCTCAATTTCTGCCTCAGCAAGCTCATTTTCAGAGGGGTATTTTTTAAATAAACCGGGAGTTACAAGATTAACTCTTGCATCAGTGCATTGTGCTGAAAGGCGGGTAGCAACAAGAAGCTGGAAGGGCGTATCTGCATTAAGCTGACAAATTGCCTCGGGATAACCGATTTTCAATAGTTCACAGATTTTCGATGCCCGTTCTTTTTTAGTCATGCAAACGCACCTCACAAGAAATAATAAGCTTATTCTATCATTTATTTCTCAAAGTTTCAAGTAAGTAAAGGGAATGCAAAAATTATCATCCCTGTTTCATCTTCGATGAAATAGGGCGGGTGGGCGTTTGTGACCGCGTCAGCGGTGGTGGGTTGCCCCGTAAAGATTATACTTTGTAAAAGTAATGCGAGGTCATTCCTCATTTTATTTCAACGCCTTTGTAATAATGCTTTAATATCTCCTCGTAACTGCTTCCCTGCCTTGCCATAAAGTCTGCACCGTATTGGCTCATTCCCACACCGTGACCATATCCCGTAACATTAAAGGTAACGTTTTTTTCTGTTGCTTCTATGGTGAAAACGGGGCTTCTTAAGGAGAAGGCTTTTCGTATTTCTTCTCCTGTAAACTCTTGTTTGTCAAGCTTTACTTTTAAAACTGTGCCTGCTTTAGAGGTTTCTTTTGTTTCTATTATATTTTTAAGATTTTTTATATTTTTGTTTTGTGTTAAATCCTTTGCAATTTCCATAAATTCATTTTTATCAAAAACAACAACTGAGGAGTATTGAGGTGAAAGATTGTCGCCGTTACTTTTTACAGTTGTAAGATATGGGATTTTTTCACCCCACACATTTTCGGAGCTTTCTGTTTTGCCGCTGCAAATTGCATGGAAAGCAGCAACGCAAAGCGTATCATCATAATAAACAGCAAGATTTTCGACAGATTTAACAATACTATTAAGCTTGCTTTCGTATTTTTCAAAATCCTCGCCCCATTTTTCCTTGCGTTGCTCTTTGCTTAAATACCCTTGGTGAACACTACTGTCATCACTTATGTGATAGGTTGCGGTGCTTTCGGAATTGCTTTTTAGTCTTAAAGCATTGGTATAGCAGGCAATAGCCTGTGCTTTTAGGGCTTCCTCATGGTATGAAAGAGGCATTTCTGCCGCAACGCTGCCACAAACATATTCAAAGAAATCAATTTCAAGATTTTCGTTGTTAACGGAACGGAAAACGGTTAAAGTATTGTTTTTTTCTAATGGTTGGGTTGTGCTTGTCTGAAGAGCGAAGCTGCTTTCAGCAGAGTTGATGTTGTCCTTTAAAAGTGCAACGGGTAAAATAATTATTACGATGGCGGAAACAAGAATAAGGGTTAAAAATTTTTTCATAAAAATTTAATCATTCCTTTATTTTGATATTATTGACAATACGGGCAATTTGTTATAGAATAATATGAATTATTATTTAAAAGTATGCCTATATTTAAAGAGGCTTTAAAGCTACTATTGAAAAGGAGTGAGATGTTTGCCAAGTTATATTGAACCTATTAAAAGTGCCGATTTAAAATCTCTTTGCGATGAGCTTAAAGAATCAAGCACAATGCCTCAGGAATATTTTGACAGATTCGAGGTTAAAAGAGGCTTAAGAAACCGTGACGGTAGCGGTGTTATGGCAGGTCTTACAAAAGTGTGCTCCGTTGAGGGCTATTACATAGAGGATGGAGAAAGAAGACCTATCGAAGGCAGACTCAAATACAGAGGTATTGATATCAATCAGCTTGTTAATGCTTGTATTGAAGAAAATCGTTTCGGTTACGAAGAGGTTGCGTGGCTTCTTCTTTTTGGCAGTCTTCCTACCAAAAACCAGTTGAAATTATTTAATAAAGTTCTTGGTGAATGCCGTGAGCTCCCCGAGGATTTCATTGAAGATATGATTATGAAAGCACCGTCGCCCAATATTATGAATAAATTGGAGCGTTCCGTTCTTTCTCTTTATTCTTACGACAGCAACCCCGATGATATTTCTATTGAAAATGTTTTGCGTCAGAGTATTCAGCTTATTGCACAGCTTCCCATGATTATGACCTACGCTTACCAGGTTAAGAGAAGGCATTATCTCAAAAAGAGTATGTATCTTCACCCTGTAAAAGAGGGACTTACCACTGCAGAAACTGTTCTTTACACAACCCGCTCTGACAGAAAGTTCACAGATGAAGAGGCAAAGCTTCTTGACCTTTGCCTTATGCTTCATGCAGAGCACGGCGGTGGTAACAACTCTGCTTTTGCAACAAGAGTTCTTTCCTCCAGCGGAACGGACACATATTCTGCAATTTCTGCAGGTATCGGTGCTCTTAAAGGTCCCCGTCACGGCGGTGCAAACCTTAAGGTTGCTGAAATGATGAAATATCTTAAAGAGGATGTTGCAGATATTACCGATGAGGGTCAAGTGGCAGATTTCCTTAGAAAGATTATCAACCGTGAAGCAGGAGATAAAAGCGGTCTTGTTTACGGTATGGGTCATGCAGTTTATACACTTTCTGACCCAAGACAAGTGATTCTTAAGCGTGAGGCAAGAAAAATTGCCGAAGAAAAAGGCTTCGGAGCAGATTTCAAAGCTCTTGAGCTTATTGAAAAGCTTACTCCAGAAATTTTTGCAAGTGAGAAAAACAACAATAAAAAGATTTGTGCCAATGTTGACCTTTATTCAGGCCTTATTTATGAAATGCTGGGCATTCCCGTGGATTTATATACACCTCTTTTTGCGGTTGCCCGAGTTGCAGGCTGGTCTGCTCACAGAATTGAAGAGCTTTTAACCGGTAACAGAGTTATAAGACCCGCCTATAAAAATGTTGCAGTTCCAAAAGAATATGCACCTATTGATGAAAGAATTTCAAACTTTAAGCGTCAGACAAAATATATTCCTCTTGATGAGAGATAATTTGACTGCCATATTGAAAGGATTGTAAAGAAATGAATAAAATCAAAGGTTCTTCAAGTGCCATAAAAATGAAATACTTGCTCTTCGTTTTTGCGGCAGCAGTATTGGTTGCATTGCCGACAAGAGTTTATCAATTACTTGCTCTTGTGGATTCAACTAACGGTTTTTATAAAGAAAGCGATGTTACTGTGCCTGTTCTTTATGCGGTTATGGTTGTTTTCGGACTTCTTTTCCTTGTTCTCAGCTTCATAAGCAAAGAGGTTCCCTCACCAAAGCTTCCGACGGGCAAAAACCCAATTTTAGGAGTTGCATCCTTTGTTATGGTTGCAGGTCTTGGCGTGGATATGTTTTCAATTCTTCAGAAAATCATCCCTGCAAATCAAGGTAGCTCCGCAATTTTTATCAGCCTTTTAAAATCCAATCTGAGTAAAAATGGCGGAACATTTACACTTTTAGAGTTCGTTTTTGCTTTCTTTGCGATTATTTATTTCATTGTTTTCGGCATCAGTCATCTTAACGGAAAAGCTTCCTACAAGGAATTCAAGCTTCTTGCTCTTGCACCTTTGTGCTGGTCAATGACAGTTCTTATTACAAAGCTTATGAATGCAATAAGCTTCATAAAGGTTTCAGAGCTTCTCTTTGAAATTGCAATGTTTGTTTTTGCAATGCTTTTCTTCCTTACCTTTGCTCGTATTTCTTCAGGTGTATTTACAGAAGACAGTATGTGGGGTATTTACGGCTACGGTCTTACAGCTGCATTCTTAGCAGCAGTTGTAACAATTCCTCGAATTGTTATTGCTCTTGTTGGTTTAGAAGCAGTTGAGGGTAACGAATTCAATTTCGCTCACCTTACAGTATTCGTATTTGTTCTCGCTTATATCTTTGCTTCTCTTGGTGTGGGCTTTAAAGATGGTCTTAAAAACAGAAGAGAAATCAGCGAATTAGATATGCTTGAGGAAGATATTATTGTTAAAAAAGAGGATGCAGGGGAATTCTTCGAGGAAGAAGAGGGAGAATATATCGAGGCTGTTGAAGCAAACGAGGCTGATGTAATTGTTCCTTTAGAAGCTTTTGAAGAAAGCTTTTCTGCAGAAATTGAAGCTACTGAAGAGATAGTTGAAGAGTCTGCTGAAGCAGTAGTTGAAGAACCTGCTGAAGAGGTAGTTGAAGAGTCTGCTGAAGCAGTAGTTGAAGAGCCTGCTGAAGATGTAGTTGAAGAGCCTGCTGAAGCAGTAGTTGAAGAAGCTGTTGAAGAGATAGTTGAAGAGATAGTTGAAGAAGCTCCTAAAACGGTAAAATATGAAACTATTGAACTTTCTGATGCTCAGACAGAGGTTGAAAAGAAGAAAAAAAGCAAGCTTTTCAAAAAATCACCTAAAATGAAAAAGGCTCCAAGCCGTAAGGATGATGGTGACAGTGAATTGACTGCGGTTTCTCTTGCGGATTTAAAAAAGAAAAATAACGAGTAAAAAATTAAAAGTGCGGTAGGAGGAATATATATGTTTTTATCTAATATGACAATGGCCGCACAACAGGTAATTGTTCTTTATCTAATTGTTGCGGTCGGCTTTATCGCCGACCGTTTGCATGTTTTCGGTCAAGATACCGCAAAGCGTTCAAATGATTTATTGTTTTATATTATTACTCCCGTTGTTATTGTTCAGTCCTTTATGAATATGGAGTTTGATATAAATACTGCAAAAACTCTTTTAATTGCTTTCGCCTGTATGACGGGTACTCTTGTTGTAGGTATTCTTATAGCAATACCGTTTTTTAATAATAAGAAAGATAAAAATGCATCGATTTTTAAATATGCGGTAAGCTATGGTAATATGGGGTATATGGCACTTCCTCTTTGCAATGCAATTTTAGGAAGTGAGGGCGTTTTCTATTGCTCAGCAGGTGTTGTGGCGTTTAATATTCTTTCATTTACTCATGGAATATGGTGCATAAATAAGGGTAACGGAGAAACAGGCTTTGACTTAAAAAGACTTATTTTAAATCCGGGTGTTATATCGGTTCTTGTTGGCTTACCTTTATTCATTTTCGATATTGATTTGCCGGATGTGGTTGATTCCGCAGTTACGCATATTTCAAATCTTAATACACCTCTTGCAATGCTGTTTTTCGGCACATATATTGCAAACACAGATTTGAAAAATATGTTTAAGGAGAAAAACAACTATTTAGTTATTCTTCTTAAAACAATAGCACTCCCTTTGATTATGTTTGTTATATTCAAGCTTGTGGGCGTTTCGGGCGCTTTGCTTACGGCTTGTATGATTTCTGCCTCTGTCCCCAGCGCCAATAACACAGTTATGTTTTCTGCAAAATACGGGAAAGATACAGGGGTTGCATCAAAGGTTGTTTCCCTTTGCTCCCTTGTTTCGATTCTTACAATGCCTGTTATGATAGCGTTAAGTAAGATCTAAAATTGTGTTGTAAAGTTACTGAAAATAACTTATAATATAAGTGTGAAATAAAAACAGAAAAAGGAGCAATGGTTATGAAACTTGTTATCGGTATAATTAACAGCGATGATGCTAACGACCTTCTTGCAGAAATTACAAAAGCATCCTTTCAAGCTACAAAGCTTTCTACCTCGGGAGGCTTTCTTAAAATGGGCAACGTAACTGTTCTTGTAGGTGTTGAAGATGAACAAGTTGACGATGTTGTTGAAATCTTCAGAAATTGTTGCTCCCGCAGAACACAGATGATTCCCGCCGCTTCTCACTATATGGGCGAGGGCTTTATGAGTGCTGCTCCCGTTCAAGTAACAATAGGCGGAGCAACATTATTTATAGTTGATGTTGATAAAATGATAAAGTTATGATAAACGAAAAGAATTTTTCAGAAAATATTTTAAAAACTTTAGATAGCTTTTTTGCTGATGGCAGAAGACCGCATGCTATGCTCGTTGACGGCTCGGATGCAGAAGAAAGAATGAGTCTTGCGATGCTGTGTGCAAGGATGATGGTTTGCGAAAATGATGACAGAACCCCTTGCGGTGAATGTGAGCATTGCCGAAAGGCAAAAGGTGGACTTCACCCGGATATTATTACGATATCAAAGCCGGATGATAAAAAGCATTTTGTTAAAGACGATGTAAAAAAAATGGTATCAGATGCATATCTGACACCTAATGAAGCTCGGGTTAAGGTTTTTATTATTAAGGAAATGCAACAAATGACTGAGGAAAGTCAGAATTTGCTTCTCAAAATCCTTGAAGAGCCTCCCCGTTATACTGCATTTGTGCTTACTGCGGATAATTCAAACTCAGTAATCGGAACCGTGCTCTCAAGAGTTATCCGTTTGAGAATGGGTAAAACATCTGCAGCAGAATATAGCGAAAAAGCGATAAGAGTTACGGAAAAGCTGGTTGATGCACTTCTGTCACCCTATGAATATGACAGAATAGAAGCAACTGCTTCTCTGGATGGAAATAAAGCACTTACTGCAGAAACGTTAGAGGCTTTTATCAGTGTTCTCAGAGATGCTGTTGCACTTAAATCCGGGGGTGCGGTATTATGTGAAGCTTTTAGAGCAAAAACCGAAAAGCTTGCATACAATATGACCTTGGAAAAGCTTTTGAAAATGTACGATATTGTTGCGGGATTACTTCGTTCTTTGGAAAATAATCCTAATTACACTTTGCTTTCAGCAGTATTATGTGCAAAACTTTAAAAATGGAGATATATTAGTTTATGGCAGAAGTTGTTGGAATTCGTTTTAAAGAAAACGGAAAAGTATATTATTTTGACCCGGATTCAAAGATTCTCTCAAAGGGTGAAATGGCAATAGTTGAAACTGTGAGAGGAATTGAATGCGGTGAGGTTGCTTCCGCAAACCATAAGGTTAATGATTCAGATATCGTTCATCCCTTAAAAAAGGTTATCAGAGCTGCTAATAAAGACGATATAAAAATCGTTGAACAGAATAAGAAAAAAGAGGAAGAAGCATTTGCTTTTTGTCAGAAAAAGGTAGAGCAGCTTGGACTGGATATGAGTCTTGTTGAAGTGGAATGTGCTTTTGACGGAAGTAAAATGATTTTCTATTTCACTTCTGATGACAGAGTGGATTTCAGAGAGCTTGTTAAGATTCTTGCAGGTAATTTCAGAACAAGAATCGAAATGCGTCAGATTGGTGTTCGTGATGTTTCAAAAATGCTGGGTGGTTTGGGTATTTGCGGAAGACCCTTCTGTTGCTCCCAATTTCTTGATGATTTCCATCCCGTTTCAATAAAAATGGCAAAAGAACAGGGCCTTTCTCTTAATCCTACAAAAATCAGCGGTACCTGCGGAAGACTTTTATGTTGCCTTAAATACGAGCAGGACACTTATGAATATCTTGCAAAAGTAACGCCTCGTATTGGTTCTGTTGTTGATACAAGAGAGGGTAGAGGAACTGTTGTAGATAACAGTCTTCTCACAGGTAAAATAAAGGTTCAGCTTGACAGACGCCCTGAAGCACTTCCCGAGGAATTCCACAGAAAAGAAGTGAGAATTGTAAAGGGTGCTAAGCCACCGAAAGAGGACCCCGATACTGAGGAATAAGATAAAAAATTTGTAAATTCATATTTTTCTATTGATTTTAGAAAAATATGTGTTACAATAAAACCAAATTTAAGCAAGGAGGTCAGAAAAATGGCATACAAGATTACTGATGATTGCATCTCTTGCGGTGCTTGTGCAGCAGATTGCCCCGTTGAAGCAATTTCTGAAGGCGATGGCATTTATGTTATCGACGCAGACACTTGCATTGATTGCGGTGCTTGTGCAGGTTCCTGCCCTGTAGGCGCTCCTGTTGAAGACTAATTTAGTACTTATTTAGCAATTAACCGTTCACCTTTTAAGGTGGACGGTTTTGCTGTTTTTAGTAGTTTATTGTAAAATTTATTTTAATTTTAAATAAAGTATTTGTTTTTATATAAATATATGATATAATTATACGGATAATGGATAGGTGCCACTAAAATATAGAAAGAAGTGTGAGTTATGGCTGCAAATCATTTTTTGGATATTACTGATTTTTCAAGAGAGGGCTTAAGAGAAGCTCTTAATATTGTTAGCTATATTAAGGAAAATCGAGGGGCGTATTCAAAGGATTTGGAAAAGAATGTTGTTGTTAATGCCTTTTTTAAGTCCGATAGAGATTCTAAAGCCGCATTCTCCAATGCAACCGTAAAAATGGGCGGTACACCTATTGATTTTGAATATAATCCTCATGAAACATTAAAGGATGCTGTTGCTTCAATGTCTGCTTATGGTGATGTAATAGTGCTCAGCCATAATAAAAAAGGTGCAGCGAGAGCAGCATCACTTTATGCAACAGTACCTGTTATTAATGCAGGTGACGGTGGCAGAGCATACCCTGTCAGAACCCTTTCTGATTTCGCAAGCGTATGGATAGAGAAAAAACATGTTTCAAATATGAAAATCGGTTTTTTAGGGGATTTTTCTGATAATGTGCTTGTTAAAAATCTTCTTCAATGCCTTAACCTCTATAAAGGAAACGAGTTTTATTTCGTTTCCGTTAACGGTAAGCCCTTGAGCGAGGACTATGTTAATATAATGGACAAAAGAGAGAAAGATTTTGTTGTTTATGATAATCTTTTTGAAATACTTCCCGAGCTTGATGTTCTTTATATGACAGAGGTTAAAAAGAGCTCCTTTGAAACTGAAATTATGTATGAAGCGAGAAAGCATAATTTTATTCTTGATGAAAGGATGCTTCTTGCAGCAAAGCCTGATTTAGTTATTCTTCATCAATTTCCAAGAGGCGAGGAATTAAGTCCGTCTGTTGATGCTGACGAGAGAGCAAAATATTTCAATGGCTTTAACAGATATGTTGATTCTTGTATGGCAATTCTTTCAAGAGTAACCAAAATAAGAATGGGTCGTGCTATCAAGCCCGAATTTGAGGAATCAACTCACGAAGAACTTTGCGGTAAACCCGATTGTATAACCTCAGAAGAAAATTATCTTCCTCATCTTTTCTATGAAACTGCAGATGGCAGATTATTCTGCAAATACTGTGGCGAAGAGTTAGTGAAATGAAAAAGCTTTTGATAATTAAAGGCTCTTGCAGGTATGGAAGCGTAACAAATTCAATCTGGCAAGATGCAATAAAAGATATTGATAATATCGATGTAAATATATTCGATGTATATTCAGAAAAATTTGCTTTTTGCAACGGATGCAATTATTGCGAAGCAAAGGGGAAATGTGTTCACAGAGATTTGGATGAGTTTTTCGATTTGTTTGAAGCTGCTGACATCGTCTTGTTTTCAAGCCCTGTTTATAACGGTAGCTTTTCAGCACCGCTTAAAGCGTTGATTGACAGGTTTCAAGTTTATTACACCTCATTTTATAAAAATGCAAAAACTCAAGCCATAAAAAAGCACAGAAAGGGCATACTCCTTGTTGCCGCAGGGCGAAGCGGTGAAAATGCACTTGCAGATATGGAGAAAAATCTCAAATGTGCTTTTACCATTTTGAATATGGAGTTGACCGGCTCTGTTTTATGTTCTCAGACAGATGCTGTGCCTGATTGTGAAAAAACATTAAATCAATTAAAAATGATTCTCAAAAGGAGTTTATCAGATGAATAAACGGAAGGTGAAAATAATTGTTGTTGCGTTTGTTGCGGTAATGGTAACGGCTGTGCTTTGTGCCGTTGGTGTGGCAAACAATGTAACAGACGGAATGTTTAATATGAACACTCCCACAAAAATCACCAAAAACTCAACAGTAATCGGAACTATCGAATCAAGAGATGATTATGAAGCCTATGTGTTTGATATTGAACGAGAAGGTGCATTAAGCGTAAGGCTTGACCATGATAATATGCTTGATTCTGTTAAATGCGGTTATGTTGTAACCCTTTATAAGATAATTGAGGGTGAAGAAAGAGAGTATAAAGAGATTACATATTTTGAATCCTTCTGGAGTGATGTTACATCAAGTTGGGGCGAAACAGGTGTTTCTCCCGGAACATACTGCGTAGTTGTTGACCCCGGAACTGATATTCTTCACGGTGAATTTACCTTGGTAACAACCTTTACTCCATCTCAGACCTTTGAAAAGGAGCTCAACGATACAAAAGAAACTGCAAATCCTCTGGGCATAGGTAAGGCGTTGTATGCTTCCTCATCACAACGAAATGATGGCTATGATAATGATTGGTTCGTTTTTGAGCTTCTTCAAGACAGCTGCATAAATATTTCTTTTGTTCACGATGACCTTACATTCCCAAAAGCAGGCTGGAACATAAAGCTTATTAACGAGAACGATGAGGTTGTTTGTGACTTTACCTCAAAGCTTACAGACACTTTAATTAAAACAGGAAAAATCGGTCTTAAAGCCGGTGTTTATTACATACAGGTAGAAAATGTTTCCGCTATTGCTGATACTTACAGCATTGTTTTAGGTGCCCAAAATGCCGTTAACAATGAGTTTGAGCTTAATGATACACCCGAAACTGCAACAGATTTACCTCAGAATATTGCTGTAAGCGGTTCATTGGCGGACAGACTTTTAAGTCTTGATAAGGACTATTATAAAATCAATGTTCCTGCAGAGGGTGTTGTAGATATTAAATTCTCTCACGAGGAGCTTGAGGGCGATAAAAACGGCTGGAATATCCGTCTTCTTCAAAAGCAGGAGGATGGAACCTATCTTGAAATAATGAAAAAGATTTCAAAGTGGAACAGCACGGGCTATGATTTAAGTAATTTAGGTCTTTCTGCAGGCGAGTATTATATTGTTATTGACGGAGATTCCTTAGCATATAACTCAGCTTCTTACACATGTCAGTGGACATTTACTGAGAGAAGTGACTTTGAGATTGAGCCTAACGGTAGTATGGAAGCTGCAAAGGATATTCAAGCAAACACTTATTATTACGGTGCAATTATTTCTTCTGATGTTGATTTTGATGAGGACTATTACAGATTTGAAATAACAGAAGAAAGAAATGTGAGCCTTGAATTGTGGCATGAAAAGGTGACAGACAGCTCTGTAACCTGGGTTGCAAGCATTATTGATGAAAATGGAAATGTTGTTAAATCCGTTGACTCCTCTCTTAACCAGGGTCTTGTTTCAACAGGTGTTATGACTCTTAAAGAGGGCACATATTATGTTAAGATTGAAACAGGTATGTATGGTTCAGAGTCACCCTATTACTTCAAATTGGTAAGGTGATAATTTTTGAAAAAGCTTATGTGTGTGGTCCTTGCGTTAACCTTGCTGGCTTTCAGCGGTTGTGCAGGGAACACACCCGAAAACCCAAAAGGTAAAATAACTGTTGCTGCTTCATTTTACCCCGTGTATATATTTACCCTAAACCTCTTGAATGGTATCGAAGAGGTTAATGTTGAATGTATGGCAGAGCAAAGCGTTGGCTGCCTTCATGATTATACCTTGACTGCAAAGGATGCCCGTCTTTTAAGTGATGCTCGGGTTCTCGTAATAAACGGTGCAGGAATGGAAAGCTTTCTTCAAGATGCTTTTGATAGCGTTGAAAAACTTAATATTATTGATTCTTCTGAAAATATTGAATTGATATGCAAAGAAGAGCATCATCACGAAGAAGAACATGATGAACACCATCACCACGATAATTCTCATATATGGCTTTCGGTGGAAAATGCTAAAAAGCAGGTTGGAAGCATAAAAAACGGACTTGTAAAGGAATTTCCCGAATACGAAAGTAAAATAGAGGAGAATTACTCGGATTATATCAAAAGGCTTGATGCTCTTGAAGAGGAGCGAAAATCGATTCTTTCGGTTTCAAAGGGTTTAAAGGCGGTTTCGTTTCACGGAGCATTTGAATATTTAGCAGAAGATTTATGCTTGGATATTTCCGTTACTGTTGAGAGTGACGAGGGTTATGAGCCTTCTGCAAAAGAGCTTGCGGGCTTAAGCAAGAAAATGAAAACTGATAATATAAAAGCGTTGTTTGTTGACCCCAATTACAGCGGTTCTTCCGCTGAAATTCTTAAAAGGGAAACGAATGCAGAAATTTATGTTGTTAATCCTGTTATAAGCGGTGAAGAAACCCTTACTGCTTATGAAGATATAATGAAAGAGAATTATAAGGAAATTTTGAAGGCGGTGAAATAATGGCTTCCGAAAACGGCTGCGGTCTTTGTAAAATAAAAGTTGATAATATCGGTGTAAAAAAAGGCGGCGAGGTTTTACTTTCGGCAGTTTCATTCCACCTTCATTGCGGAGAGTTGACTGCTCTTATCGGTGTTAACGGTGCAGGTAAAACCACGCTTGTTAAATCAATTCTCGGTGAAATTCATCATGAGGGTACAGTTTCTTATGAGTCCCATAATGGTGAAAAGATAAATAATATAACAATCGGTTATGTTCCTCAGCATTTGGATTTTGACCGTTCTGCACCAATAAGCGTTGAGGATTTTCTTCTTGTGGGCAGAACCAAAAAACCTGTTTGCTTTATAAAAAATAAACAACTAAAAAAACAAATTGACGAAGCTCTTGAGATGGTTGGCTGTAAGGATTTAAAGCATAGAAAGCTTGGTTCTCTTTCGGGTGGCGAGCTTCAAAGAGTTATGCTTGCAAATGCACTATATCCTCTTCCGGAATTATTGCTGCTTGATGAGCCTGTTTCGGGTGTTGATGCGGCAGGTAGCGAAAAATTCTATGAGGTTATTAGGGATTTGAAGCAGAATTATCACATGGCAATAGCAATGGTTTCCCATGATTTAGGTATTGTAAGAGATTTTGCGGATAATGTTGTGCTAATTAATAAATCCGTCCTAAAAAGCGGTAACGCTAAAGATGTTTTCAATTCTCCCGAGTTTAAAAGCAGTTTTTACAGTTTAAGTGAAGGGGAGGCAGAAGAATGAATTTGATTTATGATTTTTTTAGTTCTGCTTTACCTTTCTCATGGGCAGATTATAAATTTATGATAAATGCCTTTATTGCCATTCTTATGATTGCACCGCTTATGGGTGTTCTGGGAACTATGGCAGTAAATAATAAAATGGCATTTTTTTCCGATGCTCTCGGTCACAGTGCATTTACCGGTATAGCCTTAGGTGTGCTTTTAGGAATAAAAAATGAAATGATTTCCCTTGTGGCATTCGGAGTTTTTCTCGCACTTATTATTACGAGAGTAAAAAATAGAGGTAACACTTCTTCTGATACGGTAATAAGCGTGTTTTCCTCAACTTCAGTTGCGGTAGGACTCCTGGTGCTTTCCTATGGCGGAAGCTTTTCAAAATACAGTGCTTACCTTGTGGGTGATATTTTAAGCGTAACCAAAACCGAGCTTTTATGTTTGTTTATCACTTTAATAGCTGTAATAATAATATGGTCGCTTATCTATAACAAGCTTCTTGTTATATCCGTAAACAGAGAGCTTGCCGCAAGCAGAGGCATAAAAACAGCAGTTTATGAGAATATATTCGTTATTGTTGTTGCGATTGTTGTGATGATGTCAATAAAATGGGTGGGAATTCTTCTTATTAACTCGTTATTGATTTTACCTGCGGCGGCAGCAAGAAATATTGCAAAAAACTCCCGTCAGTATTTAATTTCTTCCGTAATCATTTCCCTTGCTTGCGGAGCTTCGGGGCTTTTGATTTCCTTCTATGGAGATACTTCAGCAGGAGCAACCATTGTTACTGCTTGTGCGGCAGTATTTTTTGTAACATATATTTTCAGAAAGAAATAAACTAAAAAACGAAAAATAATCCGAAAGGACTGTATATAAATGTTATTTTCACAGGATATAGGCGTTGACTTAGGAACTGCCAATACACTTGTTTTTGTTAAGGGTAAGGGTATTGTAATCAGAGAACCCTCAGTTGTGGCAGTAGATGAAAGAACAAATCCCAAAACAGTTGTTGCTGTTGGTGCAGATGCTAAAAAAATGATTGGCAGAACACCCGGTTCAATTACTGCGGTAAGACCTCTTAAGGATGGTGTCATTGCAGACTTCGATATGACCTCAGATATGCTTAAGGCATTTATTAAACGAGCAATCAGCGGTTCACCCTTTAACAGAGCAAGGGTCATGATTTGCATCCCCTCAGGTGTTACCGAGGTTGAAAGAAGAGCTGTTCACGATGCAGCTAAAAGTGCCGGTGCAAGATATGTGAGCCTTATTGAAGAGCCCATGGCTGCGGCCATCGGAGCAGGTCTTCCTGTTCTTGATGCAACAGGTAGTATGATTGTTGATATAGGTGGCGGAACAAGTGAGGTTGCGGTTATTTCTCTTGGTGATATCGTTACATCAAAATCAGTAAGAGTTGCTGGTGATACTTTTGACGATGCAATTATCTCCTATGTAAAAAGAACCTTTAATCTTCTCATTGGTGAACGCTCCGCAGAGGATATTAAAATAAAATTAGGCTCTGCATATCCTTACGAGGGTGAGGCGGCAATGGAAATCAAGGGTAGAAATCTTATTGATGGTCTTCCCAAATCAGTTGAGATTACAAGTGAGCAGGTTCGTCAAGCTCTTGCAGACCCGGTTGACCAGATTCTTGATGCAATTCGCTATACTCTCGACAGGACTCCACCGGAGCTTGCAGCAGATATTATTGAAAGAGGTATTACTCTTACAGGTGGCGGAGCACTTCTCCGTGGTCTTGATAAATTAATTGCTTCAGAAACAGGTATGCCTGTTAATGTTGCAAAGAATCCTATTGACTGCGTTGTTAACGGTACAGGACTTTGTCTTGAAAAAGACCTTTTAGGATTTAGTGCTAAATAAGAAAGGCTTATAGTAAAATGAAAAGATTTTTTCGTAGTAAAGGCTTTAAAAATCTTGTTGTTATTGCGGTTGTGATATTTTTAGGGGTGCTTGCTGCAGCGTTTACTCATGATGCATCTTCACCTATTACATCCGCTTTGGGAACAATTTTCTCTCCTTTGCAGAAATTATCTGCGGCGATTTCCGAGAATTTAGAAGAGCTTTCGGTTTCCTTTGAATCCGCTTCTGTTTATGAAGAAGAGAATAAAGAGCTAAAAAAAGAATTGGAAGAATATCGCAAACAACTTGCAGATTATAACGAAATGAAAAAGAAAGTAGATTCTTACGAAGAGTTCTACGGTATAAAAAAGCAGAACCCCGATTTTGAGTTCAGCTACGGCTCCGTTTTATCCCGTGATGCTGCAGATGCTTATGGCTCTTTTACCTTGAATGTTGGCTCAAAGGATGGTGTAGAGGTGGATGACCCTGTTATATATGGAGAATATGTAGTGGGTATTGTTAAAAAGGTTAATTATTCCACCTGCGTTGTTTATACTCTTATTGATCCACGGGTTAATATCGGTGCATTGGAATCAGCAACAAGAGAGTATGGCTATGTTTCGGGGGATGCTACCCTTTATAAAGATGGTTTATGCAAATTATCGGGTCTTGATGCTTCAACCTCCGTTGTCGGCGGTGGGGTTGTCTGCACCTCCGGTGCAGGCGGAGTTTTCCCCGACGGTCTTCTCATAGGTCAGGTAAAAGCCGTTCAGAATGATGAAGTTTCTTCGGGCTTTTATGCAGAAATCAAGCCCTTTGCGGAGCTTTCAAAGATTTCAGATGTTTTTGTTATTACATCCTTTGAAGGTCAAGGCGAGGAATAAAAAATACAAACAAATAAAAAAGGAAAGAGGTGATACCCTTGAATTACGGTGATAACAAGCCTAAATATATCAGATGGGCAATTTTCGCAACATTGTTAACCGGTTCTGTTTTATTGCAGAATTCCGTTGGTGGTTTGTTGGAGCTTTTCGGTGCGAGGGTGCTTCTCTGTATTCCTTTTTGTGTTGCAGTTGCAATGTTTGAAAGAGAGGTTCCTGCGGCAATTTTTGGTGCATTTGCAGGTGCTTTATGGGATGTTTCCAGCGGTGTTGACGGCTTTAATACAATAGTTTTAATGGCTTTAAGTGCCGTTTGCAGTCTTCTTATAAGTCACCTTATGAGAAATAACCTCGTAACTGCCTTTGTTTTGGGCACGGGAAGCGTTGCCGCTTATGAAATTATTTATGTTGCCGTAAGATTCTGGGGTGCAGGAAGCCCTGTGAGGCAGATTTTTACCTTCTATCTGCCCTCTCTTATTATTACGGTAGCGGTTATTCCTGTTTGTTATTTTATAGTTAAGTCTATTTACAAATCTTACAAGATTGCTGAGTAAAAAATTATGTCTATTGAATTGAGAAAAAACAGAAGAATTGCAGGTACAGTTATTATAGGTTTGCTGTTTTTGTTTTTGGTTTTCGGTCTTGTGAAAACCCAGCTTATTGATGCAGACCAATATAAAGCTGCGGCGGACAGTCTGGCGGTTTCCAGCAGCTCCGTGAAAGCCTCAAGAGGCGAAATTCTTGACTGCAACGGTAAGTCCCTTGTCACAAACAGGCAGGGTAATTCTGTTGTGTTCAAATATTCTGATTTCCCATCCTCAAAAAAGCAGGATGAAAGAAATGCCTTGATTTTTTCTCTTATAAATCTTTTTGAGAAAAATGATATAGAATGGCGTGACCCTCTGCCTTTAAAATATAAAAAAGGTAAGCTCATAATTGATAAAGAAAGAGAAACCGAATTCGAATACATGGTTTCCGAAAATATGCTGGAAATGGAAAAGGGCAAAAAATCAACGGCAGAGGAGTGCCTTGATGCCCTTGTTGAAAGATATGGTTTAAAAAGCTACAGCAGAGAGGATGCACGAAAAATTGCATCTGTTTGCTTTGGTATGAAATATTCTTATTTTTCTGTTTCCTCGCCATACACCTTTGCAGAGGATGTTCCGACGGAAATCATCTCTGCAATTAAAGAAAAAAGCAGTACATTCCCGGGTGTTGATGCAGAAAGCGTCAGCTACCGTGAATACAGCGATAAAACAAGCTATTCCCATATTCTTGGTGTGGTAGGCTCTATAAGTGCGGAGGAATATGAGCTTGAAACTAAAAAGCTTGCAGAAAAATTAAATGATGATACTCTTACTGCTAAAGAAATCAAGGTTTTGAAAAATAATTCTTATACCCTTAATGACAGCTATGGTAAAAGCGGTATTGAAGCTACAATGGAAAGCTATCTTCGTGGTGTTAACGGTATTAAAACTACTACAACAAATTCTGACGGTTCTGTTACTGAGGCTTATCTTTCCAAGCCTCAGCAGGGAAATACAGTTGTTACAACTATCGACAGCGAACTTCAAAAGGTAGCTGCAAAGGCTTTGCAGGAAATGCTCATTGATAACAAAAACTCATCATATTTCGGCACAGCAGGTGCAATGGTTGTTATGAACTGCAAGACGGGTGCGGTTCTTGCAAATGTGTCATTGCCCACTTATGATATAACAAGGTATTTTAAAGACTATAGTAAATTGGCAGCAGATACCGAAAGCCCCTTGTGGAACAGAGGTGTGCAGAGTGCTTACGCTCCCGGTTCAACAATGAAGCCTGCAATTTCCATTGCGGCTTTGGAGGAGGAAGTGGCAGACATTAACACAACCTGTTACTGTGGCGGAACCTATGTTCTTGAAGACCAAACCTTTAAATGTCTGCAATCTCACGGTTACCTTAATGTTACGAGCGCTCTGGAAAAATCCTGTAATATCTATTACTTTGAAATGGGTAAAAAGCTCGGTATAGATAAAATGAATAAATACTGCGGTCTTTTAGGCTTAGGGCAAAAGACAGGTATTGAGCTTCCCGAGGCAGAGGGCGTTCTCGCAAGTATCGCCAATAAAGAGGCGGTAGGTCAAGTTTGGAATCCGGGTGATACTGTTCAAGCTGCAATCGGTCAGTCTGATAACCTTTTCACTCCCTTGCAGCTTGCAAATTACTGTGCAACTATTGCTAACGGAGGAACAAGATATAGGCCTTATATCATCAAATCTGTTCTTTCTGCAGATATGTCAGAGGTTATTTACGAAACTCAGCCCGAGGTTCTTAATACACTTAATGTCAGCCCCAAGACTCTTAAAATAGTAAAACAAGGTATGCGTCAAGTAGTTCAGAATGGCGGTAGCTCATATTATTTCAAAGACTGCATTGTTGAGGCGGCGGGCAAAACGGGTACATCCCAGCTTAAAAGAACAACTGAAAGCGGTGTTGTTATGGATTGCAACAATGGCTTTTTTATTTCCTTTGCTCCATACGATGACCCGGAAATTGCAATCGCAATTGTGGCAGAAAATGCATTAACAGGTAGCCAGACCTCACAAGCGGCAGTTCCCGTTTACAATTATTATTTCGGTCAGAAAACAAGCTTCAATTCCGCAGGAACGGTAAATGAATTGATACCATAATTTATTAGATATTAACGAAAGGGTGTAATGATATGAAGAAGTTGTTGAGTACTGTATTTGCTGTATTATTTGTGGCAGGAAGTCTTTTTGTTAATGGTGCGGCTGCTCAGGCAGAAGGAGAAAACCTTATAGCTGCAAAGAAATTGTACAGCACAGAAAAAGTTATAATCAATGAGTCACTTGATACCTTGCAGAGTGATTTGTTTGAGGCGGCATTGAATAATTCTTCGGACACATCTCCGTGCATTGTATATATACCCGCCGAAACAACTTATGTTATAAAAACCGCAAAGGCTTACAAAAAAAGCGGAATAGAAGCAGGATATAAAGTAGGCGTGTATGTTCCCGAAAATGTAATTCTTGTAGCAGAAGATGATACTGTTATTAAAGCAGGAGCATCAATGACTCGCTTGGCTATGGTAAGCGGTTCTGTATATGGAGGTAAATATGACGGAGCTTCTAAAGCTTCGTTCCCTCTTTCATTCAAAAACGGAACCACATTTGAAAAGAAAAAGTCGGGGGATAAGCAGGTCGACGGAAATATCGAATATACTGAAATTACAGGTGCAACCCAGTGCGGTATCAAGGCTATCGGCTGTAAAAATATACGGATATGCTTTAACAATATTCACGACAGCAAAATTCGTAACACTTGCGGAATTAGTATAATGTATGGTTCGCTTGCTACCTCTATTTCTAAAAATACTATTACTAACATAGGTTCAGAGAAATGTGGTTCGGGTATTGATATTACCCATGCCAGTGTTGATAATATTAACAACAACACAATATCAAAAACAGGCGGTCATGGCATAAGCACAGATACCGAACAGTCACCCGCAAGCAAGACTAAGCAGAGCTATGTAAGAATTACCAATATGAAGGGTAATAAAATTTCCAAAGCGGGAACTCACGGAATATGGTTGGAAAAAAGATGCTATATAACAGGTTCTTTTTCAAGTAATACTATAACAAGCTCGGGTTTGTGCGGTTTAGCAGTAGAGGGAACTCATAAATACCCCGGTGATAACAAATACGTTATTAAAAGCATGACTTCTAACACTATAAAATCCAGCAAACGCTCCAATATTAGTGTTACAGGTAAATATGGACTTGTGAGAATGGGAAAGAACAACGTGGTTAATGATTCTGCAGAACAGAGCTCAATAGTTCTTGACGAGAAAGCGAAGCTTTATATTGTAGGAACGGGTAATAAGATAAAAGGTAACGCTCAATACGGTGTTTACCTTAAAAACGGCTCGTATTTTAAATCATCATATAAAAAGACATATATCCAGGAAAATGGTAAATATGCAATAGGCTTGGCCGGGAAAAGCAAGGCTGAGTTGAAAAACGCAACGCTTACCAATAATACAAAGGGTTCAGCCTATGTTGGCTCAGGCTGCACTCTTAAACTGACAAGCTGTAAGAAAGATAAGGTTGTAAGAGCATAAAAACAATCATAAGATAGTATTTGAACATAAATTAGGATTGATAAAATGGAAGTTATATCTGTTGCATCTGCCAAGGGCGGTGTAGGTAAATCAACATTTTGCTCAAATGTTGGCAAAATGTTAGCTCTTCATGACAAAAGAGTTCTTCTTGTTGATATGGATATCGGCGTAAGAAGTCTTGATATTTTGTTAGGTGTTTCTGAAAGAACCGTTTATAACTGGGGCGATGTTGTTAAAAACAATGTTGATTACAGAAAAGCTGTTATTGACGCAGGCAGAAATCTCTTCTTGCTTCCCGCACCCATTGATTTTTCAGAGGAATATACACCCGAAAAGTTTTCGGAATGTATTGAGAAATATAAAAAGGATTTTGATTTTATATTCCTCGATTCTCCTGCAGGACTTGAAAGCGGTTTTTTGCTTTCTGCAAAGGCAAGTGAAAGCTGTGTTGTTCTTTCAACTCCCGATAATATCAGTATCCGTGCCGCTTCCTATGCTTGCGAAAATGCAAGGAAAAACGGTGTTCCGGATGTTCGCCTTGTGGTTAATAAATTCAATAAAAAGCTACATAAGAAAATTAATGTGGATGAAATTATTGATACTGTTGGTGCAAGGCTTCTTGGAATAATTCCCGATTCACAGGAAATTTATGCCGGGGTTAACGGCGGTAATATTCCTTATGATTGCAAAGGAAACAGTGCATTTTTGAGAATTTCAAAAAGACTTTGCGGTGAGAATATTCCGTTCAGAGCAAAAAATCTGTAATTTTTTGTTGACATTTGTAATTAAAGTTATATAATGGAGTTGCAAAATTAAGTGGCCACAAATTTTGCCGAAAATAAAACAGGGGAGCTGACGGACGTCGGCTGAGAAAGAAAACATCCCTTTTCTGACCCTAATAACCTGATGCGGATAATGCCGTCGTAGGAAAAATATCGATGAATTTGTTTCTCTCTATGGCAGTGTTACCGCCGTAGGGAGATTTTTATTCGGAGGTATTTTTATAATGACTTTAACAAAAAAAGAAAAAATAAGACGACTTGTTGAAAGTGCGTTAATGCTTGCTCTTTCAACACTTTTGGCGGAGTTTGCTATAATCAAATTCCCCTTTGGCGGAAGTGTTACAATTTTCAGTCAAGTGCCTATGGTAGTTATATCATATCGCTACGGCATTAAATGGGGTGCATTTGCCGGTCTTTGTATGGGCGTGATTCAAATGCTTTTTGGTTTAGGGAATTTTGCTTATGTAAGCGGTGTGGCTGCATATCTCATATTGATTTTTGCAGACTATATAATTGCTTTTGGAGCTTTAGGCTTCGGCGGTATGTTTAAAAATAAAATAAAAAATCCTGTTATTGCATTGGGGCTTGGCGGCGGAGTTGTCTCTGTAATAAGATTTGTTTGTCACTTCATAAGCGGTGTTACAATATGGGGTGATTATACCGATGGAGCTCAAGCGGTGTGGGAATATTCTCTTACATATAACGCAGGGTATATGGTTCCCGAATTAATAATAACTGTTTTGGGATGTGTTGTTCTTGCCTCGATTTTTGATTTAAGCTCGAAAGAAATAAGGGTGAAAAGACGCCAAAAATAAACTAAAAAGTTAATATTTTGTAAACCTCTTCATTATTTTCTGTTTTTATTTGAATTTTGCCTTGAATGGTGATACAATGTAAAATAGATTATGGTGAGGAGGTTTTTCCTTGAAAGATAATAAAAAGGATTTGAATGTTTTAAAGGATGAATTATCGGAAGCTACAGATAGAATTGCAGTTAATGAAGATAATTTTTCAAATGCTGTAGATAAATCTGCAGAATATTCAAATAAAGCTCTTGATGAGGAGCTCGAACGCCTTGCCGACACCTTTAAGCAAGAGCTTAAAAAGGCTCAGGCGATGACAGAAGAAGAACTTATTAAAAACGGTATAATTATTCAACAGTATGAGGATGAAGAGGGTGTAATTCCCGAAGAGGAGCTTTGCCAGTGTTGCGGAGAGCAGCGTCGTGATAAAAGCTTTGGTGAAAATTACGAATACTGCAGAAAATGTCGTGAAGCAATGCGTAATTATCCCTTAAGTATTCCCGGCATAATTTCTTTAGCAGCAATGGTTTTCGTTGCAGTGGTATCAGTTTTCGGCTTCGCTTCTGATTACAGCGTGTACGATACAATTCGCAAAGCAGATGCTTATGTTTCAGAGAAAAAAGTATATTCTGCTGTTTCAGCCTATGATGAAGCAATATCAACCTTGGAATCGGCAGGTATAACACCTAAAAAATTGCATCTTAAAACCGCTGAATTGGTTTATTACACAATGCCTGAAATTATGTATTCTTTCTCTGAGGTGAGTGAAAGAATTGAAAAAGGTCTTTCTGATTTCGAAATGTCACTTCCTATATATAATAGCTATAAAAATATCAACAGAGAAGTTTTGACAATGCAAAGCACTTTCACAGAGTTTTATAACCTTATGAATAGTGAAGAATATGCGGACTATGACATAAAAGACGATAAACAATATGAAGAATTAATGACCGCCGTTGGCTCAATAATTGATAAGCAGGTTACTATCGGAAGTGACAAAAACTCTGCTGAAATAGTAAAAGCCGATGAGGCTATGGTGAGATATTGCCAATATATGCTGGCTTATTCTGCAGGAAAATATGAGGATTCATATAAATATATGAATGTGGTTTGTGAGCTTAAACCATCATATTTATGGCTTTATGCCTATGAGCTTGGTATTACAGAGCTTCAGAAGGGTGATGTCGAAAAGGCGGAAATGCTTGCAAAAGCTTTATATAATAGTAATATTGAATTACCCGATGCCTATGTTCTTTATTCTTCAATAGAGCGTATGACAGGTAATTATAAAAAAGCTGTTGAATGGGCAGATAAAGGTATTAAAGTAATTCCCGATTATGCGGAGCTTTATCGAATGAAAGCTATGGCACTTGCTGCAAAGGGTGATTACAAAGAGGCTAAAAAAGTTGTAGATGAAGGTCTTGAGAAGCAACAGTACAGTTTTATTTATGCGGTTTCTTTGGTTATAGAAAATGAGTTAGGCAATAAAGACGAAGTTAAAGAAATCAAAAAGCTTATGAAAGAAGAGGGTGTGGAGATACCTGAGAGAACCAAGAGCTATCTTGAAGGTAAAATCACAGCCAAAGAAATGTTTACGGAAGGAACAGGTGATGTAGAATGATGTATTTATATGTAGCTACCCGTGTTCTTACTGTATTCGGTACTGTTATAAGAACATTCTGGGAACAGGTTGCTTGCAGAATCTGCGGTGTTCCGGTTGAAGATGTAAGAGCGTTCAAGGTTTCTGAGCTTTGCGGTCATATTGAGCACGAGCTCATTAAAAACAAAAAGCATTCTTTTTTTGTTTGTTGGCTTCCTTTCACAATGAATTTTATAATGGCATGTTGCTTTCTTTTAAGCGGTGCATATAGAATCGTTTATATTGGCGATTTGAAGACCGTAACATCATGGGTTTTCCTTTGGTTAGGAATTTCTTTTGCATCTAACTGTGTTCCGGCTTTTGAAGATATCTTATCCTTTAAGGAGAATTTCTATAATAATGATACAAAAACAATTACTAAAATTGTTTTAGCACCATTCTTTGGAATTATTTACGGCTTTGGAATTCTTGAAAGATATTCGATAACTTTTGTTGTATCAGTTCTTTTTGCAGTGGTGTTCCCTCAGTTGTTCAATTTGCTTTTCCCTGTGTTTAATCTGTTTTCACAGATGTTTTGATTGAGTTATGAAAAATGCTTTAAAGGCTTATCCCGCTGTTTTTGCAGTGGGGGACAACTATCAGATAACCGTTCTTGTTAACTGCGAAACAGTTATGTGGGTTAAGGTCGGGAACAAGTGCTTTTACGATGAATCCAACGGGATTTTGCGTTCTGCCAAAAGAATACATAAAATGCTCGTTCCTGCAGAAATTCTTGAAAAAGAATGTGAATACACAATCTGCTACAGAAGAGTTATAAAGAGAAAAGCATATTTTTCTTTAACTCATTCTATTGAAGAAAGAACTTTCGCTTTTAAAAGAGTTCAAGGCAAAAGGATTAAAGCCTATCATATTGCAGATGCTCATAATATGATAAAAGAACCGGTTAAATGTGCGGAAAGGTTTAAAAAGGAAATCGGAGAAATAGATTTTCTTATTCTTAATGGTGATGTGCCGGAGGATAGTGACAGAATCAAGAATTTTGACACTATTTATGAAATTATTTCTCAGATTACCAAAGGCGAGATACCTGTTGTTTTTTCAAGAGGGAATCACGATACAAGGGGCGTTTTTGCTGAAAATATTGCAGAATATACACCCTGCGAAAATGGTAACTCCTATTTCAATTTCAGATTGGGTAATATATGGGGCTTGGTTTTGGATTGCGGTGAAGATAAGCCCGACAACAATAAAGAATACGGGAATATGGTCGCTTGTAGTTTTTTCAGAGAAAAGCAAACTCGTTTTCTTGAAAATTTATCAGAAAACGGTGAACTGCAATTTGACGCTGAAGGTGTTGAGCATAAAATAATTATCGCTCATAATCCTTTCACAAGAAAATATCCGGAACCTTTCAATATAGAGGAGGATACTTTTGCATATTGGGCAAAAATCCTTAAGGAAAAGATAAAGCCGCAGCTTATGATTTGCGGACATATTCATAAATTCTCTGTTGATATGCCCGGGTGTGAAAATGATGCTTTCGGTCAACCTTGTCCCGTTGTTGTAGGTTCTAAGGTTGATAAGAGGAAAAAATATTTTGCAGGAAGCGGCTTTGTTTTCAATAGTGATAATATAGAAGTCATTTTTAACGACGAAGATAGCATAATTGAAAAACATATTTTAGAAATATAAAAAGAAGCAGATTTTCGATTTTGAAAATCTGCTTCTTTTTGTATAGTAAAACCACGCGTTAGACGCGTGGTTCGGTGAAATTACATATATGAAACAAAGCTAAAAAGAAAACTCCTTCGTGATATAATGAAGTTGCGGTCTGCCAACTGCAACAAAAAGGTACGAAGGAGTGTGCATT
>JAZQJD010000020.1:0-55289 GCA_045541435.1 Acutalibacteraceae bacterium | reverse complement strand
TACGGGATTACCACACGCCCCTCAAACGTGCGCGTCTGCCGATTCCGCCACTCTCGCGAGTGCTTAGATACTATACCACCAAAATATAGTTTTGTCAACATTTTTTTAAAAAAATCTGAAAAAATTTTTAAAAATGTGGTGCGTTAAAAAATGGCAGAAAAACGAAAGCAAGTATATTGTTGACAAATGTTATATTGTATGGCATTATTCTAGTATAGTAGATAAAAATCTGAAGGAGATTTATATATGAAAAAACGAATTATACTGACAAGTATATGTTTTATATTGTTATCGGTTATTTTAATGCAATGTGCTTTTGCTTTAACCGAAACAATAGTCATCAAGCCCACTCATACAGAAGATACTGTTATATTTCTTTCATTTAAAGATGGTGAGGATTCCGGAGTTGTTGAATATATTTATAACGGCAAAAAAATAAAGCCTGACGTTGTTGTGACTAAAGTTGATAAAACTGTTGCAGACCCATCTGAGTATAAGCTTACCTATGAAGAGGATTGCGATAAAACAGGAATACATACGATAACTGCAGAATATTTAAAAAGTGGTTATAAAGTGTCAGCTACCTATTGGGTTGTTCCCGGTACAACATCAAGCATTAATATGTCGGCTTCAAAAGGTAAAGTAACATTGTCATGGGCTTCCGTTCCGGGTGCTACCTGTTACAGAGTTTACAAATATGATACTTCAACAGGTAATAGATCAGAAGTTTTTTGGGAAGATGGTTCAATAGCGGCATCTAAAACATCGCGCACATTAACAGATTTAAAACCTGGAAAAACCTATAAATTTGGTATAATGGCATTGCCTGCTGTTAATTGGATGCCAACCAAGCAAATAAAAACGGTTGAATTTACTGTTCCCAAAAATGGAGATAGCAGTAAAACTACTGTCGTAGAGAAAACAACCGTTGCAAAGGAAGAGGTAACCAAAAGTGAAGCGGTAGAAACAGTTGCCACAACTGCGGAACAAACAACCACAGTTGAAACAACAGAGATTACTCAAACAGAAGAGCTTTTATCCAAAGAGAGTTCAACAAAAGAGAAAACAACCCTCAAAAAAGCTGAGAGTACAACACAGAAAGATAACAACGAAAGCAAAGAAAAATCAGAATCAGGCATTTGGAAAGCTATTCCTATAGCTGTTGCTGTTGTTATTGTTGGTGTTAGTGTAGGAATAGTAATTTACAAAAAGAAGAAATAGAGTAATAGTTTAAGCTGAGCAAAACGAGGACAAAGCCTTATTCTGCTCAGTTTGATTTTTATATTATAAATTTATCAGTTTCTTTTAAATCCAGAAGAGTGATTATATCTTCAAAATTCTCTTTTACATTTTTAAATGCTTCTATTTTGTGGGAGTCGCTTCCAAGATAAAATTTGCAACCGCAGTCCTTTGCTATGAAATAGGGGCGAAGAAGAATATCCTTTTCCTCTTGGGAAAGGGCAAGGGTTTTCATATTGAGCTCAATTCCCACACCTTTTTCTGAACATTTTCTGAATAAATTGTAGAGTGTTTCATCTTCAATAATCTTTATAACCTCGGGGGTTCTTCCTTTGAAAATATGACCGCAGGTAAGGTGTGCGATACCTGTTTTATGCCAGGGTAAATCCTTTTTCAAAAGCTCTTCAAGGCGTTTTATCCAATGCTCTGCGGCTTCTTCGGGAGTTTGAATTTTTTCTTTAACGGTGTTTCCTGCTAAATGCAGATGAGTTGTGGGAATAACTATAAAATCCAATTCTTTATATCTTTCTTCACTTACGCCCAAATTATATTCATAATCCATATCAGCTTCTGCACCGAATAAAAATTCAATATTTTCATCTTGCGGTAACGGAAGGACCGTTGCAAGACAACTAAATTGCTGTTTCGGGTGCCATTCAGCAGGGCTTTTCACCTTTTCATCCCATAAATGATTAGTAAGGCAAATTTTTTTCAAGCCGTTTTGTTTGGCATATTTTAAAATATTTTCGGGTGTTTGATTTTCATCGTGACAGCAGGGAGAAATGGTTGAATGAATGTGAAAATCGTGGTCTGCAATATATCGCATAAATATATCCTTTCGTCTATATAAAACCGCAACTCCGAATTAACGGGGCTGCGGGAAAATTTGGTTTTATGCTACAACTTCAAAGGGAAATTCTTCCTCTGTAAAGCCGAGAATGTAAGCAATTCTTATGGGAATTTCGTAGTTATTGAGAATCTCTCCGTTCTGAATAAGCACTTCTGAACCATAAACGAGAACGGGAACATTTGCTGCAGAGTGAGAACCGGATGTAAAGGAATACGTGCCGTCGTCATTTGCAACAATAGCACCTGTTTCGTGGTCAGCAGTGATAACAACGAGGGTTTCACCGTCTGCTTTTGCATAATTGAGCACATATTCAATAGTTTCGTCAAATTCTTGAAGAGCTTCGGTCATATTTGCATCCTCATTGCTGTGGGAGTGCTTGTCAATATGGGCACCCTCAATCATAAGAAAGAAGCCTTCATCAGTGTCGTCAAGAAGGTCAATAGCTTTCATTGTCATCATTTCAAGGTTAGGAGTATTGATATCTGAGGGAGTAAGTGTCCAAAGGGCATTTGTGAACTGTGCAAAGCTACGGCTACCCTCTTTAAGAGCCAACATTTCGGCGGAGGTAGTTACATAAGTAAATCCGTTTGCTTCTGCATTTTCCTTGGTTGCAACACCGTTCTGAGCACCCCAGATTAAATCAATATCTGATGTGAGCTGGTCTTCTGTAATATCTTCTGTGTTTCCTCTGTCAGAAGAATGTGCGGAGAAAGAAGCAGGAGTTGCACCGGATGTTTCATCCGTTGTTATAACGCCGGTCATTTTACCGCTTTCAAGGCAGAGCTCGGTAAGGTTTTTGGGGTGAGAGAAAACATCCAGGGAATCCATAGGATAAACGCCGATTGCACCGTTGAGGGTTCTTACACCTGTTGCAAGAGCTGTACCACCTGCAGCACTGTCTGTAACCGCATTTGTAAAAGAACGGGTCATAGATTCACCCTTAAACTCAAAGGTATCCATTGTAAGCTCAATATTTCTTTCATTTTTTGCTTTTTCCAAATGGTTAAAGCCCATACCGTCACCGATGAGATAGATAACATTTTTTATGTTACTATCCAAATAATCCTCAGGAGAAGTTGTGGTTGCGGGAATAAAGAGCCCGAAAGTCGTGCCGAACATCATTGATAAGCTCATAATCAGTGCTGCGAATTTACCCCATATAGAAGCGAAAACAGATAACATAATGAAACACCCCTAACTAAAGTTATTTTATACCTTGATTTTATATTAACTGTATAAAAAATGCAAGAAAAATATTACATATATAAAACTTGTTTTACTTACCGTAATATGCTAAACTGTTACCATACAATAATTATATAGGAGAATTCAAATGAAAAAATCTACTCTTCACTTCGGTGAATTCAAACAGTATGATAAGGTTTTTCTCACTGCCGATAAAGGAATTGATGTTGAAAATGTTCTTGATGTGGCATTTGACGGAGAAATGCTTTACATAGCTCAGCCTGACGGCCTTATTGAATATGCGGACGGCAAGGTTAAGAAGGTAGCTGCAAAGGCTTCAAAGCTTTTTACAAGAAACGGTAAGCTTTATGCCGCAGTTAATAATTCACTTGCCGAGGTTAAAAAGGGAAAAATCAAAAAAATAGCAGATTTTGAGGCACCCGTTGTTGACATTTCTGTTGCTCTTGACGGTTCATTCTGGCTCATAACAGAAAATGCACTTTTCCTTATGGAAAATGGTGAATTTAAAGAAATTGTTGATTTGCCCGAGGAAACAGTTTGCCTTGCAGCTCTTAATAATAAATCAAAATATGGCGAAACTGTTTATGTTGGCTCACTTGTTGAGGGGCTTATGTCTATGAAGGGTAAGCGTCGCCACTGGGCAGAGCTTCTCCCCAATGTTACAGGTGTTTCAAGCCAGAAAATCAACTGTGTTCAGATTGATGCCCTCGGTCATTTATGGGTTGGTTCAGATGAAGGTCTTAACATCTATGACGGCAAGAACTATTGGTTCAACGGTAACGAATTTTATTCAGTTCCCGATGGCTCATTTAATGATATGTTCTTTGCCGCTGACGGCAAAAAGTATTTTGCGACCAACACAGGTGTTATTACTCTTATTGAGGGTAAAATTTCATATTTCTCATACGGTGCATGGCTTATGCACCCCACAGTAACCAAGATTGCTGTTTCCGAAAACGGTACTATTGCCGCAGTTACACCCCGTGGTATCAGTATTATCACATCTCAATATATGACACTTGAAGAAAAAGCAAATCATTACGATGAAATGGCTGTAAAATATTTCACAAGAAATGAAGGATATCAGGTTGACAGAGTTCTTCGCAAATATGGTGATTTGGAATCCGGTTGGCTTCCAAACTCAGATAATGACGGACTTTTCACAGGTCTTTACTGCGCAAGCCAGTGCTTCCGTTACGCAGTAACAGGGGATGAAAAAGCAAAGGCTAATGCAAAAAGAGCAGTTGAAGCAATGATCAAGCTTACTGAGGTTACAGGTAAGCCCGGCTTCACCGCAAGAGCAACAAGATATTCAAACGAAGAGAATTTCGGTGACGGTAACAGAGAAGAATGGCACGCTTACGAAAATAATCCCGATTGCGAATGGCTCGGTGAAACCTCAAGTGACGAAATGACCGGTCACTATTTTGCCTACGGTATTTATTTTGACCTTGTTGCAGATAAAAAAGAAAAGAAGAAAATCGCTCAGGTAGTAAAAACTATCACAGACCATATTCTTGAAAATAATTTCCACCTTTGCGATGTTGACGGAGTGCCTACAACCTGGGCAAACTGGGAGCCCGAGCTTCTCAATAATGACGACCGTTGGTTCTATGAAAGAGGAACAAACTCTCTTGAAATGCTTTCTTTCCTTAAAACTACATACCACGTAACCGGCGAAGAAAAATATAACGATGTTTATAAAATGCTTATTGAAAAGCATCACTATGCAATGAACTGCATACAGTACAAGGTTGAAGACGGTCACGTTGCTCATATTGATGACCAGCTTGACTTTACAAACATCTATCCTCTTATTGTTTACACAGATAATGAGGCAGAAAAAGAAATTTTCAAAATGGGTCTTACTCACCATTGGCAGTATGAAAGAGTGGAGCGTTCACCTATGTTCAATATGGTTTACGGTTCTTTAACAAACAATAATTGCGATGTTGAAAACGCTGCAAAATCTCTTTCTGAAATGAATCTTGACCTTGTTTGCTGGCCCATTTATAACAGCTACAGAAAAGATATTGTTTGGGATACGGAGCAGGAGGCTATGGGAATTCCTCCTCAGCTTAAATACCCTGTTGAATATTCATCAAGAGCATTCTGCAACTATGACGGAAATCAGTTCGTATGCGATAGCGGTGCAGAAGAATTTGTTTATATAAACAACAAGGTTGTTAACCGTACTTCCACTCTTCCCGGTTCTGGTGATGGCGCAAGAGGTATGAGAGCAGTAATGCCCTATAACTTCCTTCTTCCTTATTGGATGGGAAGATTCCACGGACTTTTAGGAGATTGATAAAATGGAAAACTTTTTTACAAATGCATTCAACAATATGGATGATGAGGCAAAGGAAAGCTTTTATAAAACTGTTTTTATGAATGACGATTCCGAATATGCCGCAAAGCTCCGAGTTGAATATTACAGAACAAAATTCAGATCGATGGGCGAAAATGTTACAATCGGTAAGGGTGTTAATATCATCAACCCCGAATATATTTCAGTAGGTAACGATGTTCAGATTTCCGACGGCTGCACCCTTGTTGCAAGAGGTGAAAAGGGTATCACTCTTGGTGATAATGTAAGACTTCAGCATAGAGTTTACCTCGATACCGAAAGAAGCGAAGAGGGTTATATCAATGTGGGTAGAGGTACATATATCGGCACAGGTACAACTCTTTTCGGTCACAGAGGTCTTGAAATCGGTGAAGATTGCCTTCTCGCTCAAGGCATAAACCTCACTCCATATTCACATATTTTTGATGACCCCAATGATATCATTTATCATCAGGGAGGTCATTGCGAAAAGGTTACAATCGGCAGGGATGTTTATATCGGTATGGGATGTAAGGTTATGTATTCCGGTAATATCGGCGAAGGCTCCGTTATCGGCTGCGGTTCAACTGTTGTTAAACCTATTCCACCATATTCAGTTGCAGTAGGCACACCTGCAAAGGTTATAAAAGAAAGAAAATAAACCGATTTTCTGTACTACTTTAAAAATTTACATAATAAGGGTACAATATTAAAAAGCTTTGGAGGGTATATTATGGCAATTATTAAAATGATTATTGCATACTTTATGTGTCTTTCTCAGATTCTGACTCCTGTGGGTGTTTTATTCAAAACCAATGAGGCAAATTATTTCACAAAGTGGTCTGAAAATGATACATTTGATGCAGCAGATTACATTGAGCTTGAAAAACAGAAGGGCGAAGAATTCGTTATTCTTAATCTTGCTGATGTTCAGTTGGGTGATGACGAGGTTTACGGCAATGAGGGTATTTATTCCGAAGAGCTTATAAAAAAGCTTGTTGCTGATCATAATCCCGATTTGATAACTCTCACAGGCGATAATGCATGGGGTGCGTTGGCTTATATTGAGCTTATTGAACTTTTGGACTCTTTTGGTATACCCTGGGCACCTGTTATGGGAAACCATGACGGACAGGGTTGTCCCAGTGAATTCTGGGCTGCTTATAATCTTGTTCAAGCAGAAAACTGTATTTTCCAATTTGGTCCCGAAGACATGGGCTACGGTAACTACATAATAAATATTACAGAAAACGGAAAAATCGTTCATACTTTATTTATGGTGGATACGCATGACGGCAACACCTTTACTCTTGAAGATGGCACAGAGGTTGAGGGCTACGATCACCTTTGGGAAAATCAGCAGGCTTGGTATAAATGGGCTGTTGAGGGTATTGCAAAAATGGCAGGCAGAACAGTTCCCAGCACGGTTATGATGCATATTCCCGTTTATGAGATTTACGATGCCTGGGATAAGATAAGCATTGATGAAGAGGACCTTGAATTCGGCAAGGTTAATCCTCTTTTCTCACTTGTGGCTTCGGGCAACAAATATGAGGAAAGCTGCCCATCCGCTGTTAATAATGGCTTCTTTGACCTTTGCAAAGAGCTTGGTAGCACAAAAACAATGCTTTTCGGTCACGACCATAAAAACGATTTTATCGTAAATTATGAAGGTATAAAGCTTGCATACGGTGTAAAATCCGGTTTCGGTAGCTATTGGAGAGAAGATATGATTGGTGCAACAACCATTAATATAAATTCCTTCGGAAATGCAGAGCTTACACAAAATTACTATGACCTTGCGGAAAACGGTTGGAATGTAGAACCGTAAATAAATGATTAGTACCCCATATGATTTGAGCAGTTCAAATCATATGGGGTACATTTTTATTTATTATCAATTTTTTCAAATGTGTTTCTTATTTCCGTTGTGTTACCTGTTGCAAGGTAATATTCATACTGGTATGGATCAAAGCTTTTAAAAATTCTGTTTTTTACAATAGCAATATAAGATGTTGGACCATCTCTTGAAGGGTCTTCATTGGTGGTAGCTTCACGATTGAAAACGCCTGCAAGGAAAGCTTCTTCGTTATCAACATAAACACCGATTCCGAAGCTGTCCTCAAATTCACCTGTAAAGGCTGCCCAGTTTTCTTTTGAATAGAAATTCGGATAGCCTGCATCGGGCCAGAAAATCAAATCCGGTTCGCTTGTAAGCTTGCCGTTTGTCCAGGGCTTTTTGCCACCGTAATAAACAAAATTATTTAAAGGCTCAATGCAGTAAAAAGCAGGGATTTCCTGCGTTGCTTCTGCTTCAGGGTAGCCGGAGAAATCAACGAATCTGCATTTTGCATGAACTGCACCGTTTTCTAAAGAATATGTTGCTTCCATGTATGAGGGGGTAATATATTCTTTTTCCTTTGCCCAATCAAGAGGACGGCATTTAACATATATACTGTTTTCGGTTACCTTTAAATCAACAATTTTACTTGCATCATTAAACTGATTACCACCTTGAACGGGATTGTATCGCCAATCATTTTCCATATAAACACCGTGGTCGTATTCAATAGTGCCGTAATAAGACTGCTGAACAAGGCGACCTGTATCATTTCTGTTTATAAGGTTAATATTATTGTTAACGGATTCTGTATTGTAGCGGTCACTTGCATTGGAATCGACTTTGATTTTTCCGTCAACTGAAACTGCCTGAACATTGGAATCTAAATCTTCAAGGTAGCTCAAAGCACCACCCCAAAGTAAATCAATTCCTAATTTGTGGGTATCGTTCTGAATGAAAACTTCCTGTTCGGGAATTTCTCGGTTGAAAACAGAGAAACCATAAATTTTTATATTTTCTTTTCCTTCGGTAAGTGTTTCAAAGGTAATTGAATCAACTTTATTTCCTCTTTTTCCCTCTAAAGCATCATCAACAAATGAATAAAAGACAGTTTTTTCTTTTGAAGGCTCTAAAAAGAAATCCTCGCTTTTATTTTTTGCCCCTGCGGAATAACTGATGGTTGCTTTTAGATAGCAGTCAGATGAGTATTCAATTCCGTAGTAGTTAAACCAATCACAATCGTTTTGGGCGAGGTCTAATACCGTATTTGTCATAGAACCTTTGCTAAGGGCTATTTCAGTTTTTTCTTTCAAAATCATATCACCGTTTTCTAAATCAATGCTTTCATCGGTTTTAATAAAACTAATTAAATAAGGCGAAAAAACAGCAGTTACAGCAACAATCAAAATTAAGAGAACAAGAGAAATTCTTTTAAGTAATTTTTTCATAAGCAACCTCCTTTTAAGCTCTGACATTAAGATAACATTTTCAATATTTTAAGTCAACATCTTGAACTTAATTATATTTCTGTTAAAATAAAATAGTAGTCTACTAAGAGGTGAGAAAAATGAAAATAAAACCTAATTACGCGAATATGGGAGAATGGGAATTCTACTGTAATGATATTGAACACGAATATAAGCAATGCGTTGACGAGGGTTTGGATATTGAAAAATATAAAGATATTTTTTCTGCAGTTAAAAACTTACCCAAAACTGAAATAAGAAAGAAATTTTCTGATGTGCTTTTTGAAGCAGTTTGCAATGCACCAATTCGTGAGGATTATAAATATAATGAACCATCCGATTTGGAAGGAATAAAAGCTTTAAGAAAAGAGCATATTTTTGAAAGAAAGACCCCTGATAGCAATACTTTAAAAAGTAAAATAGCAGGTGCCTGGATGGGTAGAGTCTGCGGTTGTCTTTTAGGTAAGCCCGTTGAGGGAATAAGGACTAATGAGTTTTATCCTTTACTTAAAGAAATGGGAAATTACCCCTTAACAAGATATATGCTCGCTTCTGATATCACGGAAGAAATGTATGAAAAATATGATTTCCATCTTCGTGATAAATGCTTTGCAGACACAGTTCACGGTATGCCCGTTGATGACGATACAAACTATGTTGTTTTAGCTCAGAAGATTATTGAAGATTACGGAAAAGATTTTAAACCATATGATGTTCTGAAAGCCTGGGTAAAATACCAAAGCAGAGAAGCGTATTTTACAGCAGAAAGAGTTGCCTTTGATAATTTTATAAAAGGTTACGAACCTCCATATTCTGCAATGTATAAAAATCCCTACAGAGAATGGATTGGTGCACAAATCCGAGGTGACTATTTCGGTTACATAAATCCCGGAGAACCCGAAAAAGCTGCAGAAATGGCGTTCCGCGATGCTTCAATTTCCCATATTAAAAACGGAATTTATGGTGAAATGTGGATATCTGCTATGATAGCTTGTGCCGCAGTAACAGATAATATTGAAGATATTATTCTTGGCGGTTTAGGAGAAATTCCTGAAACATCAAGACTCTATGATGCTGTTACGGGAATTATGGAAGATTATAAAAAAGGCAAATCTTATGACGATTGTGTAAGTAAAATTCATTCTCTATACGATGAGCATACAGGCTACGGCTGGTGTCACACAATTCCAAATGCAATGATAGTTACAACTGCTCTTCTTTACGGCGAAGGTGATTTCGGAAAATCAATTTGTATGGCAGTTCAGCCTGCTTTTGATACAGATTGCAACGGTGCAACTGTTGGCTCAATTATGGGTATGAGAAACGGAATTTATGAAATTCCGGAGGAATGGACAAAACCCGTTGACGATTCTCTCCATACATCAATTTTCGGTGTTGGAACAGTAAAAATTTCAGATATGATAGAAAAAACAATGAAACACTTGAATTAAAAATTAACCCTTACAGTTTTATTTCCAAAACTGTAAGGGTTAATATCATTTTTTAAGCACCCAAACTAACATATCTGTTTCGCCACGGTTTTCGTAAGCAAAATAAGGTATCAATTTTATTTGAGTTTCAATGTATTCTTCTGTTGCTTCAAAATAAAGGCTATCGTTTTCAAGCTCTTTATATGCTTTAAGAAGAATATTGGGAACTAAAAATTCTTTTTCGGAAATTTCAGCTTTTTCTTTAATATCAATTCTTAAAGAGTTTAAATCCTTACCGTTGTCAACACCCTCAAGGCAGTAAACAACAGGACCTCTCATTACCGCAACACGTCCTGCACAATCGTGCACCTTTTTGTTTGCAGAAATAAAGATAACAGGCATAGAAAGTGTCAAGAGAATTTCCTCATTTTCGGAAGTTTCTATATAAGCATAGCCGTCTTTGAGAGTGTATTCTTTATTAATTTCAAAATTCTTGCACCAAGCGGGGATTCTCAAAGCAAGATATTTTTTGTTGCTATTTTCGATTTTGATTTTTATTTCTTCTGTTGAGGGGTAGTCGGTAACCTGTGAAACAGTCATACCCTCAAAAACAGCCTCGGAGTTTATATATTGATTAACAAAAAGAGTATCTTCTGTGTGAGAATAAAGATATTCACCGATTGAAGAAATAAATCTTATAACATTTGGGGGACAGCAGGAGCAATCAAAAACCTCTTTTCTTTGGGTTATGGGGAAACGTTTTCCGCCGTCTGTGCATCTGTTCGCTTCGTTCATATCAACATCAATTTCAAGGGGATTTTCATAGAAAAAGCCTTTGCCGTCCATTGAAATACCCGAAATAGAGCCATTATACATAACCTTTTCAACCGCATCAGCATATTTGCCGTTGGGATTCAGCTTTATCATTCTGTTAGCAAAAAATGCAAGGGCGATTGAAGCGCAGGTTTCAGCATAAGCATCTCTGTTGGGTAAATCGTAGTCTATTGTAAAGGATTCACCGTGGCAGGTGCTGCCTGTTGCACCGGTTATATACATTCTCTTGTCAACAATGTTCATAAAGCAACGCTCTGCTGCTTCAAAAAGCTCTTTATCATCATAAATAAATGCGAGGTCTGCCATAGCGCAGAAAAGATAAAGTGCTCTTACGCAATGTCCGTCTGCTGTGGTTCTTTCTTTTAAAGGCATCTCATCCTGATTATAAATGAGGTTACAGCCGGGGTAAAGAGCTTGGTCAACAGAGTTGTTGCCGTGATTATCAACAAAGAATTTTGAAAGCTCAAGGTAACGCTTTTCACCGGTTATTTCATAAAGCTTTACAAGTGCAAGCTCAATTTCAGGGTGACCGGGTGTTACAAATTTCGCAGTTTTTTCTGTAACGAAAACTTTTTCTATATAATCTGCATATTTGCACATAGCATCAAGTAACTCTTTTTTGCCTGTGGCTTCATAGTATGCAACTGCTGCTTCCATAAGATGCCCTGCGCAGTAAAGCTCGTGTTCATTTCTTACTGTGAAACGCTCACCTGTTACAAGAAAATGACTGTTATAATAGCCGTTTTCATCTCTGTTTTTTATGATTTTTTCAATAGCTTCATCAGCAAGCTTTTCAAGCTCTTTGTTTTCCGAATAATTAAGACTGTAAGCAAGACCTTCAATCCATTTTGCAATATCCGAATCCCAAAAAACGTGGGGCATATCGGGATCGCCCTCTTTCCAGGTACAGTCGAGAGCATCAAAGCGGTGAGTTTCCTTGAATCTGTCATAAACGGATTTAAGGGTGACGTTATTCACCATATCCTGTTTTATTTTCCAAAAGCCATCGGTGATTTTTATATTTTTGCAATTAACAGTTTTCATAATAAAACCTCTTATCTGTTTTCAAGTCTTTCTTTTACACATTCTTTCCAACGGCGAGCAATAAGCTCGTGACCTATTGTTGTGGGGTGTACTCCATCCCAAAGAAGCTTATACATATCTGTTTTACCTCTGTAAGAGTCAAATAAATCCTGCAAGGGAACAAAAACTGCATTGTAATCCTCTGCAATTTTTTTAGCTTTCTTTTGGTAAGCACCGATTCCCTCTTTAAAGAATTTATCAAGGTCTTCTTCTTTCTTGTCGCCAAAAAAGGGCTCCATAATAACTAAAAGAGTATCGGGATTTTCTTCTAAAACCTCGTCAAGAAGCAGCCGGAATATTTTTTCATATCTTTGTGCATCTGAGCCGGAACTGTGTTCCCAATTAAAAATCATATCGTTAACACCGATAAGAATACTCAGAACTGTGGGCTTTAAATTAAGGCAATCCTCTTTCCATCTGCCGTAAAGGTCGGATATTCTGTTTCCGCTTATACCTCTGTTTATGAATTCTACATTTTTATCTAAATTGTCAGTAGAAAGCTCGGCGGCTATCATATATTGATAGCTGTGGCCGTGAATGTGGTTAAGGTCAGAATTTCTGCCTCTGTTACCGTCTGTTATGGAATCTCCTTGAAAGAGAATAACATCATTTTCTTTAAGCTTAATCATATTTATCACCCAAAAAAGAATAACATATATTTATTTAATATGCAATGAGCAAATTGTAGCCACCAGTCGCCAGTTTAGGGGCGTGAAAATGCACCGTAGAAGAAACGGTAAAATAATTGCGAAGCTTTATAATGCGTCGCAGACCCGAAACTTGCCACTTGCCATTTTCAATTTGCCACTTTTATGGTGCATTTTCTTCCCATTTCTTGACAAACATATAAATATATGCTACTTTTAAATAGCACTCCGTGTCGGTGCAAAAATTAACCCGAATAAAAATTATTAAGAAAGGAGCTGGACATAATGATGAAAATGGTTAGAAAAATAAAAAACAATCCGGTTATTGTGTCCGCTTCCTGCTGACATTTGCAGTATAATTGCATTTACTCCGGAAAGTTAACGCTTTTCGGAGATTTTTGTTTTTTATGCAAGTGAATGCAGGAAACGAAAGGTTTTTGAGTCCCTCTCACCTCAGAAACCAGTACACAATCTTCCGCAACGGTTTCTTTTTGAAACCAAAACAAAGGTAAAATGCGTCGTTAACATTTTATCGTAAATTATAACGGAGGAAATATGAGAAAAAATAAGAAAGAAACGAAAAAAGAAACGAAAAAAGAAAAATTCTCAATGTTTAAGAATACTTTTTATGCATTGAAGATTATTAACCAATGTGCACCACGTATGATGGTGGCACAGATTGCAATGCAAACATCTTTTTGGTTTTTTACTGGATTTATCAAAGATGTTTTGTTTTTAAAGGTTTTGTTAGATTTAATAATGAGCGGCGGAACTTTTAAAGAATATGCATTGCTTGTTTTAGTGCTTGTTGTTTCCGAATTGATAGCAACAGCAATAAATTGCTTTTCGGACTATTATGGTTCGATAAAATGGAAAAAGTTTTATAAAAATCTTAATGATAGAATATTCCAAAAAGCAGTTTTGGTAGATATGGAATGTTATGAAAATCCTAAGTTTTATGACAAATATAAAAGAGCAACGGAAATTATAACGGAAGACCATGTTGCATATTTTGCCTGGCAATTTTCAAACATTATTGCGGGTGGTTTAACAGGAGTTTTTCTTGTAATTTACGTAATTTCCATTGACCCCAAAATATTATTGATTCTTCTTGTATCTGTTTTTGTTTTAGCTTTTGAAACAATTAAAGGTAAGCTGGATGTTAAAAAAGACAAAGAAATGACACAACATAAGAGGTCAAAAGCTTATGTTAAAAGGACAGTTTATTTAAAAGAGTTTGCAAAAGATATGAGAACGTCAAATATTTTTGAGGTTATGCACGCTCGTTTTAAAACTGCCATAGAAAGCAACAGAGAAATTATTAAAAAATATGGTTGGAAAATTGCATTTTTTGAAACAATGTCCGGCTTTTTTGGTAAAGCATTGCCTGTTGCGGTAACTTATGTTTATGCGGCGTATCGGTTTGCGGTAAAAGGTGATTTGGCTGTTTCGGATTTTTCTGTAATTATGACTGCTATGAGCAATTTGAAAGATGTTTTTAATGATGTAGGCGAAGCAGTTTCCGATGTTCGTAGAGAGGCAGAATATTTTGCTAACCTAAAAGAGTTTCTTGAATATGATTGCAAGGTAATTAACGGAACAAAAGAAGCGGAGGATTTGGAAAGCATCGAGTTTAAAAATGTTTCATTTACATACCCCGGGTCTGAAAAAGAATCTCTCGCAAACTTGAATCTTAAAATTAACAAGGGCGAAACTGTTGCGGTTGTAGGTAAAAACGGAGCAGGTAAAACTACTTTTGTAAAACTGCTTTTAAGATTCTATGATACTGATAGCGGCGAGATTTTATATAATGGAATTAACATCAAGGAATATGATATTAATTCTCTTCGTCAAAGACTTGCAACTGTTTTTCAAGATTATAAAGTTTTTGCATTAACTATCGGCGAAAATGTTCTTTGCCGTGAATTGTTAAATGATAAAGACGAAGTAATTGTGAAAAATGCTATTAAAAACAGCGGTGCGGATTCTTGTGTTGAAAAGTTACCACAAAAAGAAAAAACAGTTTTAACCCGTGAGTTTGACGAAAAGGGAACAGGCCTTTCAGGTGGCGAACAACAAAAAATCGCAGCCGCAAGAATGTTTGCAAAGGATTATGATTTGGCAATTCTCGATGAGCCATCATCTGCTCTTGACCCAATAGCAGAGTATAAAATGTATGAAAGCCTTATTGAAGCGACAAAAGAAAAGACTGTAATTTATATTTCTCACAGGCTTTCAAGCGCAGTTCTTTCTGATAAGATTTATGTTTTTGATAATGGCAGCGTTATCGAAAGCGGAACTCACGAAGAACTTATGCAAAGTGGTAAAGACTATTACGAAATGTTTACTCTTCAAGCCTCAAATTATAAAGATGGTAAGGAGGGTGAAATGCAATGAAAATAAGAGATAAAATAAAAACTACTCATAGTACAATTTCAAATATATTTTATATGCTGAAAACTATGTTCAAAATATCACCTGTTCTGGTAGTAGGTGAAATATTACAACATATTTTCAGCACTCTTCCCGGAAAACTTGTTTCTGTTATCGGTCTTAAATTTGTAATAGATGAAGTACAAAATGGTGGCGACAGTAAGAAAATACTTTTGGGAATTGTTCTGATGGTTGGTATTCTTGTTTTCGGCGAGGTTTCAACTTCTGTTTTCTTTGAATTTTTTGTTCATCGAGAAAGAGAAAAGCTTGATTACGGAATACAAACAATATTTTATAAAAAAGCAACCGAGCTTGATTTGAATAAGTATGATGACCCTGCTTATTATAGCGATTTTATATTGGCAATAGAAAGCTCATCAGACAGTTTAAAGTATATTCTAAGTTTGGTAAAAGGCTATGTAGGAGAAATTGTTTCCTTTGCAGCTATTGCAGGTGTGGTTCTTACGATTGACCCTATTTGTCTTTTTATAGTTGTTTTATTTGTAGTGATATTTATTCCTATGGGAAGATATACAGGCAATTTGCAAATGAAACGCCGAGAAGAAGTGACGGAAAAGCACCGTAAAGGCGATTATTTTGCCCGTGTTTTCTACTTGCCCGATTATGCAGGTGAGATAAGAACAAGTGGTATTTTTCCTCTTTTGAGGAAGCGTTTTAATGAAAGTGCAGATGAAGTTGTTAATACTCAAAAGAAATTTGTAGGAAAACTTGATAAGTTGTTTTTTATTCAAGACATTGGTATTCGTTCAATTGGCTTTGTTCTTGTTCTCGGTTTATATATCGGTTATCAGACAATTGTTACGGGAAATATGTCAGCAGGTGATTTTGTTGCTACATTTAATGGTGCTCTTTTAATTGGTGGAAGCATTTTGTATTTGACCGTTTATGGTTTACGTAATTTTACAGAACAGTCCAAAATGATTGAAAAGTGCAGAGCATTTTTAGCAGAAAAAGAAAATATTACCGATGGCACACATATTGCTGAGTGCGGTGAGCCTGAAAAAATTTCCGTTGAAAACATTACATTCTCTTACGAGGGTAATGACAAAAATTCATTAGACGGAATTTCTCTCGAAATCAAGCCCTATGAAAAGGTTGCTCTTGTGGGCTATAACGGTGCGGGAAAAACTACCTTAACAAATCTTCTTTTGCGTCTTTATGATGTGAAGGATGGTAGCATTAAAATCGGTGGAAGAGATATTCGCGAGGAAACAGTTGCATCCCACCGTGACCGCTTTGCCGCAGTATTCCAGGATTTTCAGATTTTCTCCGCATCAGTAGGAGAAAATGTTGCTCTTTCAAAGGAGTATGACGAAGAAAGAGTATGGCAAGCTCTTAAAGCAGTTGGCTTTGATAAGGAGCTTCCAAACGGTCTTGAAACAATTCTTTTAAGAGAATTTGCTGAGGATGGCTTAATGCTTTCGGGCGGTGAGCAACAAAAAATTGCAATCGCAAGAGCATTTTATAAGGATTGCCCCTATGTTATTCTTGATGAACCCTCTGCAAACCTTGACCCTGTTTCAGAATACGAGCTTAACCACGCTATGATGACGGGGGCAACAGATAAAACAGTTATTTTCATTTCCCATAGGCTTTCTACAACCCGCCACGCTGACAGAATTTTTATGATGGAAAAGGGAAAAATAATTGAAAGCGGAAGCCACGAGGAATTAATGAATTTAAACGGCAAATATGCCGAAATGTTTAATCTCCAGGCGGAGAAGTATATGAATTAAAAAATCGTCACCCGAAAGGGTGGCGATTTTTCTGAGTTGCAAGTTGAGAATGGAAAGTGGCAAGTTAAGGGGAAGCTCCGCTTCCAAAAATCATAATCTAATGCCGACCGCAGGTCCCGAAACTTTCCACTTGCCATTTGCCACTTCCAACTTAAAAAGAAAAGTCCACCTCACTTAGGTGGATTTTCTTTTTAATAGCCTTTATATTCAAACACTGTATTATATGTTCCGCTTTCGAATTCGTATTCTTCATCGTCAAGATAAAGGGTGGCGTGGGAGCCTGTGGGAATTGTGAAGCTGAATTTGCATTCGTCACCGTTACCCGTGTATTCCCAAGAGGAAATAACTTCACCGTTCTCTGTGAGAACTCTTGCTTTTGCGTAGCCTAATTCCTTTGAGGGAAGCGGACGGAAAATAATGTGCTTGTAGGCAGGTTCGTTGAAATCGCTGTCGATACCTGCAACAGTTGTATAGAGCCAGTCACCAACAGAGCCATAAGCGTAGTGGTTAAAGGAGTTCATTTCGGGAGTTGCGAAGGAGCCATCCTCTTTCATTCCGTCCCAACGCTCCCACATTGTTGTAGCACCTCTTGTTACAGGGAAAAGCCATGATGGGAAATCCTTCTTGAAAAGAAGCTTATAGGCAAGGTCGGTTCTGCCGATTTTTGTTAATGTGTGAAGAAGATAGGGAGTACCTACGAAGCCGGTTTTAAGATGACCGCAGGCTTCTATATCTTTAACAAGCTTTTCTGCTTCTCTTTCGGGGTTATCTGTAAGGTTAAAGTAAAGAGCAAGAACATTTGCTGTCTGTGTTTCGTGTTCGGTTTTGCCTGTGTTGAGATATGCCTCTCTGTATTTTTTAATTGTAAGGTCATAAAGCTCTTCAAAATAGCTCATATCCTCGCCGATAACCTTTCCCATTTCAATAAAGAGCGAGTTCGAATATGCAAGATAAGCTGTACCGATAAGGTTTTTATCAGTAAGTCCGCCTGTTGCTTCGTTACCTGCATCAAGAGAGAGCCAGTCTCCAAAGTGGTGGGGATGCTTGTCAAAAAGACCTCTTTCTGAGCCGTTTTTCTCCATAAAGAGAATCCATTTTTTCATAGAATCAAACTGGTCTTTTATAACCTGAGTATCTCCGTAGGTTCTGTAAACCCAATAGGGAACAACAACGCTTGCATCTGCCCAGGCAGAAGAACCGTGTGACTCCCATCTCAAAAGGTCGGGGCAAACGTCAGTAATTGCTCCGTTTTCTCTCTGGTCACAAGCTAAATCATGAAGCCATTTTTTGAAGAATTTAAGAGTTCTGTATGTAGTTGATGCAGTTCTTGCAAAAACCTGAGCGTCACCTGTCCAACCAAGTCTTTCGTCACGCTGTGGGCAGTCTGTGGGAACATCGAGGAAATTACCTCTCTGACCCCATACAATATTTTCGTAAAGCTGTTGAATAAGGTCATGTCCGCATGCAAAATAGCCTGTTCTTTTCATATTTGAGAAAACAACAACCGCTTTGAAATTATCAAGGTTAATTTCATCCTTGTTAAAGCCCTCAAGCTTAATATATCTGAAGCCTTGGAATGAAAAATGAGGTTTATATACTCTTTCATTGCCGTCTGAGGTTACGTGAATTTCTGCTTTTGCACTACGAAGATTTGTTGTATAGAAATTGCCGTCCTTGTCAAGAATTTCTGCGTGGTAGAGAGTAAATTCTGCTCCCTTTCTCTGAGGCACTACCCATTCAACATAGCCTGTAAGGTTCTGTCCGAAGTCAATAACTGTTTCGCCCTTGGGAGTGATGATAAGCTTAAGTGCATCAAGACGAGCCATTTCACGAACTTCTTCGCCCTCAGTAGAAATAAGAATATCTTTATTTATATCGTCAAGCTCTTTAACAGGGAAGGTTTCATCGGTGTTAAAAGTAAAATCAACAATTTCACCGTTGTAAACATGAGAATCAAGAATATTGCTCTTCTGACATTCCCAGGAGGAGTCGGTGGGAACAAAATATTCTGTTCCGTCCTCGTATTCGATTTTTAAAGCTGCAATAAGAGCAGTTTCCTTGCAAGTAATGCTTTCATAGTTTTCGTGGGGATTTCCGTGGAAACGCATACCGTTACCAACTGCAATTTCAAGAACATTACATTCTTCCATTAAGGAGGTTACATCATATTCTTGATATTGAAGGCGTTTTCCGTAGGTAGTCCAACCGGGAGCAAAAATGAATTTGCCAACTCTCTGACTGTTGAGATATGCTTCATAATAACCTAAAGCAGAGCATAAAAGGGTTGCCTTGTTGATTTTTTTATCAAGCCAGATAACCTTTTTGAAAACGGGTACAACTGTACCGAAATCCGCATTTTCTTTGATGAATTTTGCATCTTTTATTGTGTTCATTTAATCACCTGCATTTTTTCATTGACAATGAAAATTCAAATTGTATAATTATATTATCTTACTTAAACCCCTTTTTCAAGAGTTTCGGAGGCAAAAATGAGAAATCTTTCAGATATAAATGTTATAAAATCCGTAATGGGTAAGCATGGCGTAACCTTTAATAAAGGTTTAGGTCAGAATTTCCTTGTTGACCCCGAGGTTTGTCCTGCTATGGCAGAGGCAGCAGGTCTTGATGAAAATACCTGTGCCATTGAAATCGGTCCCGGTGTGGGAGTTTTAACAGCAGAGCTTGCGAAAAGGGCAGGTAAAGTGTTGAGCTTTGAAGTTGATAAAAGGCTTTTACCCGTTCTCAAAGAAACACTTTCGGATTTTAATAATGTTGAAATCATCAATGAAGATGTTATGAAAGCGGATTTACCGAAAATAATCGAAGAAAAATGCAAGGGTATGGAAATAGCAGTTGTAGCAAACCTTCCTTATTACATTACTTCACCGATAATTATGCTTCTTTTAGAAAGCAAATTGCCGATTAAATCCATTACTGTTATGGTGCAAAAGGAAGCTGCAGACAGACTGTGTGCAGAGGTAGGCTCTCGTGACGGTGGCGCGGTTACAGTTGCAGTTTCTTATTATGCAGAAAGTGAAAAACTCTTTTTTGTTCCCAGAGAGTCATTTTTACCCCCACCGAAAGTTAACAGCGAGGTAATTCAGCTCACTATAAGAAAAGAACCACCCGTAAAGGTTGAAAACGAAGAGTTTTTCTTCAAATTAGTCAAAGCCGCTTTCTCACAAAGAAGAAAAACTGCAGAAAATTCCATAAGTGCAGGACTTGGTATTAACAAAAACATTGTTGCCGAAGCTTTGGAAAAAGCAGGGCTTGAAAGAACCGTAAGAGCAGAAAAGCTTATGATGGAAGATTTTGAAACACTTGCAGAGTTGTTAGAAAATTAAAAATAAAAGGTAATATGGTATGACCAAAACTGAATTACTTAATAAATTAAATAAAGAAAATATACCGACAAATATAGTCAATTTCGATGATCCTATAAAAGATGGTTTATGTTTACGTAAGGTTTATTATCGTTGGGAAGTTTTTTATAGAGAACGGGGACAAGAGTATAATGGTATAGGTTTTCCATCAGAAAGTGAAGCTTTGCAATATATGTATGAAAAACTTTTTAGTTTATATAAAAAATAATTTATAAAGCACCGTTCAATCGAATGGTGTTTTTTGTTTTTGTAACTGTATAAAAAAGTTGTTTCTGTCAATAAATAATATAAAAACAGATGAAAAACAGGAGGACATATTATGAGCGACAGAAACCGAAATGATAACGACAAAAATCCATTGGAAATTCCGGAAAATACACCATCACAGGAACCTAAGCCAATCAGGTCAAGCAGAAATGATAAAACAATGAAAAAGGTAAAATATGCCTATGCTTTTGCCTTGCTTCTTGCTTTAGGTACTGCTCTTATTGCAAAGATTTCAACAGAAAATGCTTTGGGTAATCTTGCTCCCATTGAAAGTGATTATGTGACAATTACAACAGAAAAATCAACAAGTAAAGATACTGCTTTTCTTACCACTGAGCCTGATTTTGAGGTGAGGCAAAATCTTACGGACGTTCCCGATACAAGAGAGGAAACAGAAGAGAATACAGAAGAACAAACAAAAGAAGAAACCACTCAAAGCAGTAAATATGCAACACCCTATCAGGACTATTATTCCTTGCCTTTGGGAACAGACATTTTAAAGGATTATTCTCCCGACAAGCCCACCTATAGCGCAACAATGGGTGATTGGAGAACTCATTCGGGTATCGATTTTAAAGCCGCCGAGGGTGAGCAGGTAAAAGCTATTTCTTATGGTACAGTTACAAAAGTTTATGACGATGTTCTTTTCGGAACAGTAGTTGAAATCGATCACGGAAACGGAGTTAATGCTAAATATTGCGGATTTAATAAGGAAACTCTTGAGATTAAAAAAGGTTCAACAGTTGAGAGCGGTTCACTTTTAGGATATCTCGGCACAATCCCTTGCGAAAAATCTGAATTAAGCCATTTGCATTTTGAAATTATTTATAATGGAGAAAATGTTGAGCCGTTAGAGCTTATGGGGAAATAAAAAACGCCGAAAGGCGTTTTTTATTTAATGCAGAATGCAAAATGGAGAATGCAGAATTATCGGGGAAGCTTTGCTTCCAAACATTATAAAACTTCGCAACACTAAAACAATTTTATAAAACAAATAAAAAGAATTCAGGACAGCAAATGTCTTGAATTCTTTTTGTAATTGCCGACCGCAGGTCCCGACATTTTGCATTTTGCATTTATACTGTCTTTCTTATTGAATCGAAAAATTCATTATATCTATCCACCCATTTCTGCACATCTTTTCTGTCATATTTATTGGGTAAATAAGTTTCTGTTACCGCAAGCTTTCCCATCCATACTGCAAAATCAGAGAATTTTTCTTTTAAGATAACATTTTCTCTCAACTGACGGATTTTATCTTTGATTAACGCTCTGCCTGCGGCACCGAAAAGGTTGTCTAATTTATTTGTCATAATCTGCGAAAGGTCTTCTGTTGTAAAAATACCCGCTTTCATGATATCGTTTATTTCCTGAGCGGTGAAATACGTCATTAGGTTTTTCATAAGAGCAAGCCGACCTGCAGAAAAGCCGAATTCTTTGAAAAATCGTCGCTGATATTCCCATAGGGTTTCAGTGTTATATAAAGCGTTGGCGTCGTTTGAGATAGTTTCAGCAAGAATTGCCCCCGCTTTCATAGCGTAAGCAATACCTGAGCCTTTGGTTGGGTAGGTCATAAATGCACTGTCGCCAACTGCCGCATAGCCGTCAGCTATTAAAACACCGAGGGGCTGGCAAACGGGGATTTTATTATACTGACCGCCGCGAATGAAATTTTTGCTGATATGGGGATATTCTTCCGAAATTTTTCTTAATTCTGTCAAAACCTCGTCTTGAGTTAACGGATTAAAACGGCAAATTAAAACATCAACAAATTCATCCTCCGTTACTACCCAGGAAAAGCCAACTGTTCCGTCTTCTTTAACCCGTATATCGTAGTTTGTGTCGGGGTCAGGAATATCGGGTGTTTTTTCAAAATGTGCACGGTAGGTGTAAATGATATCAAAATCCTTGATTTCACGATTAATATTCATAAACTTGGGCAAATTTTTTCTCAATGGGGAGTCAACACCGCAAGCGTCAATGATAATATCACCGTAAAAATCACCCTCAATGGTTTTGATTCCTGCAACTCTGCTACCTAAAATAATTGGTTCAATCACGGAGCAGTTGTAGTGAATTTTAACACCGCTTTTTTCTGCAAGATTCAGAAGATGCTTTATAAGCACCTTTCTTTCCATAAAAATTGCTTCGTCTTCCGGCTGAGGCAGGGTAAGGGGAGCAATATTGCTGTCTAACGGAACAAGTGTCAGCTGATTTCTGCATATAGTAATATTTTTAGGAGAGGGTAAATCAATATAAGTAAAAGTGTCCTTATCAAACACATCCTGCTGGGGTAAACCCATATCGTTTTTGGGTGATTTTTCAAAAACAGTTACCGCATAACCTAATCGGGCAAGCTTTATTGCGGAAACTAAACCGCCGTGACCTGCTCCTGCAACAATAATCTGTGCCATAAGAACACCTCATTTCTTCCCATTATTTATATTACATTATTATATATTAAATATATCATATCATTCAGTTTGTTACAATTAAAATTCACAAAGTTCTCGTTCACAAAAATTTCAAAATGTAACAGTTTTTCGAGAAAAACCACGATTTTTTGTGTAGTGTGGCACTAATACACAAATTGAGAGGCGGTTTATAGTGCAATTTTCACATTGAAAAAGGGATTTTATTATGTTATAATGCCCAATGTTGTTACAAAAGGTTACAAATTTGTAATAATTAGTTACAATCTTGCAATAAATATTATTAAGATAAAATATTATGAAAGGCAAAAAATATTCTATGACAAAAAGCAGAATCAAAAGAATTGCGGTTGTTCTTCTTACCACTGTTCTCATGGCAACTTCCGTTTTCAGCGTAAGTGCAGCTGCCAAAAGCGTCGAATACTCCGCCTCATCCTCTTACAAAAACAGCGTTTATTACGAAAGATTAATGAATGTAAAGCTTACAGGTGACCAGGTTACTGATATTTGCAATGTTGCAAAAAGTCAGGTTGGTTACCACGAAGCAAGCTTCTTTGACTATTCCGGTACATCTGACGGTAGCGGTAATATTACCGAATACGGCAGATGGTATGGCAGACAGGGTTATTGGTGCAATGTTTTCGCATCCTGGTGTGGTTATGTTGCAGGAATTCCCTCATCTATTTATCCTAAACTTACAAGTGTTGGTCCATCTTATTACTCAACTCTTCCCTCTGTCGGTGCAGATTGCTTCTCATTCTCATCCGGAAAAAAGCTTCAAGCAGGCGACCTTATTTTCTGTTGCACCTGCTCAGGCGGTTACGGTTGTATTGACCACGTTGGCCTTGTTGTTGATGTAGATGAAACAACAATTTATACCGTTGAGGGCAATATGTCTGACTATGTTCAAGCATGTCAGTATCCTGTAAGCACAGGTTACTCTTCACGCCTTAGAGCAAGAATTAACTATGTTGCAAGACCTCAGTATGAAAATAATGCAAAAACTGCGGCAAATATTACAAATGCAACAGCCGTAAAAGCAGTTGGCAACAGCGTATATTCCGTTTTTGATGTTGCAGTAAGCTATGAGCAGGCAAAGGACCTTTCCAAGAAAATGGGTGGTCATCTTGTAAGCATCAGCTCAAAAAAGGAGCTTAAGGTTGTTTCAGAGCTTGCAGGTGAAAACGGCTTCGGCAGATATTTCATCGGTAAAAATCTTGAAAATAAAAAATCTGTTTGCTCTGTAATTACCGAAGACGGAATTTCAGAATCAAGCGAAACAAGAAGCCTTACGGGCTTTATCTGCGAAATCAATGTTAAAAAGGTTGAAGCAGTTAACGGTGCAGTTTTAAATGGTGTTAAATATGAAATATATGACACACCTTTAAGCTATGAGCAGGCAAAAGCAGTTGCCAAAGCAAAAGGCGGTTCTCTTGCAGAAATCGACGAAGATAATTCTCAGATGCTTTCTCTTCTTCTTAAGGACAGCAAAAAATATTTTGTTGAATCCGAAAAGAAGAATTCTGCAAAAGCACTTCTTAATGATGGCTCTGCAGAGGTTAAAAAGGCAAAATCCTTTGATAAAAAATATAAAACAGGCTTTATTGTTGAATATGATGAGGCTCAGAAATATACTGTTACTTACAACGCAAACGGTGGTAAAGATGCTCCTATCGAAAAGGCAGTTGAAAATGGCGAAGAGGTAATCGTTTCTTACCATTTCCCTACAAGGAACAACAAAATGTTTATGGGCTGGTCCTTTGATGAAAAAGCAAAATCCGCAGATGTTGATTTTGGTGACGAAATTACAGTAACTGAAGATATTACCCTCTACGCTGTGTGGGGTTAAGAAAAAACGACTCGCTCGATGCGGGTCGTTTTTTAGTGAAGAGGTAAGAGTGAATAGTGAAGAGGTTAGGGGAAGCTTCGCTTCCAAATTTTGTAAAGTCACCAGATGCCAGCCACCAGCATAACGTAGGGAACGGATTCATCCGTTCCGCTGTAGCGGTTAGAAAATAGTAAAATTATTGCAAAGCCTATCCCTCTTTTTTCGTAAAACGAAAAAGGAGGGGGGGACCGCGTTAGCGGTGGGTGGTATTAATACCTCTTGAATATGTATAAAAAACAACCACGATTACCTCTATCGGTTTTCGTGGTTGTTAGCTTTCTAAGTCTTCTGCTTTTTTAGGATTGTTGGTCAAATATAGAATGAAATCTGTTGAAACTCCGTAAAACTCACTTAATTTAACAAGATATTCAATAGGGAGATTTCGTTTGCCGTTTTCGTACATACCGTAAGCCTGTTTGGTAATATTCAAAAAGTTCGCAACATCTTCCTGTCGATAGTCGTTATCAATTCTTAAATCATAAAGTCGCTTGGTGTAATTCATATAACTCCACCTTTCTACTGTATGATACAACAAAATGTTTACTTTATACTTGACAGTAAACAAAACGTTTACTATAATAGTGTTGAGGCATACTAATTATTTACAAAAGATATAAATATGCTATAATAGTATCATAAATAAAAAAGTGGAGGTGCTAAAATGAAAAGAATAAGTAGTTTTACATTATTATTGGCTTTCTTATTAAGTGTTTTAACAAGTTTTCCGTTAGCTGTTTCTTCAAATGCTGACAATTTTGATTATTTATATTTTTCATCTAACCCCGATGGTAGTGATACATATTATGTTTCGGGTTGCTCTCCGGAGATTAGTGGAGAGGTTATTATTCCAAGTACTTATGAAGGAAAACCTGTAAAATATATAGGTTACAATGCGTTTAACGAATGTGAGGAAATAACATCCGTAATTATTAGTGATGGTATTGAAAAAATTGATATCGGTGCCTTTGGTATGTGTACTCAGCTCGCATCTGTAACATTACCGGATAGCTTGAAAGAAATAGGGTATATGGCTTTCCATTGGTGTAGTAATCTTTCTTCAATCAATTTGCCTGACAGTATAGAATCTATAGGCTATGCGGCTTTTGAAAAAACACCTATATATGATAATGAAGAAAATTGGGAAGATTTTGCATTGTATGTTAGCAACCACTTAATAAAGGTTGATTCAAAAGCGTCGGGAACATTTTCAATAAAGCCTGGTACTAAAACTATAGCATCTGAAGCATTTAAAAATTATTGCACAGATATTACATCGGTTATAATTCCGAGTGGCGTGGTAGCTGTAGGTACTCGAGCATTTGACGGATGTTCCAATATTTCAACTTTGTGGTTTCCTGATAGCTTAAAAAGGATAGAATTACAAGCTTTTCAGAATTGCGAAAATTTGAAGACAATTAGAATAGGCCCCGGTATAAAAAAACTTGGAAGGAATTTATTCTATAATTCGAATAATTTAGAGAATGTATATATAGATGGTTTGGAAAACTGGTACAATATAGAACTTGAGGATTCCTCATCAAATCCTATGTGTTATGCAAAAAATCTCTATATAGATGGTCAAAAATTAACAGAACTCAATATACCTAAAGGAATAACAGAAATTCCGGAATATGCTTTTTGTGGAAACGATGATATAGTAACTCTAAAAATCCCCAATACTGTAACAAGTATAGGAAGAGATGCATTTGCAGGGTGCAGTTCGCTTGAAGAAATATCAATTCCTGCGAGTGTAAAAAATATTTGGAGTGACGCATTTAATAGCAGCAATATAAAATCAGTTTATATAACAGATTTGGCAGCATGGTGTGGTATAAAATTTAGCGGAAAGTACTCAAACCCACTGACCGAAGCAGACCAGTTATATATAAATAACAAGCCAATTAAAAATCTTGTTATACCTGAAGGAGTAAAGTATATTTCAAAGTTTGCTTTTTATGGTTGTTGTGAGTTCAACTCAATTATTTTACCGGAGTCTTTGGAGAAACTCGGGAATTTTGCGTTTGGCGATTGCAAGAAAATCACTTCAATAAGACTGCCTAAAGGATTGAGAGAAGTTGGCGGTGGTGCATTTGCTTATTGCAGAAGCCTAAAAGAAGTGATAATTGCAAATAAAGGTGTTGAAATAGGAGAAAGTGCCTTTTATGATTGCCCGTCACTGAAAAATGTTTTTTATGCGGGTACAAAAGAGCAGTGGCAGCAAAGAGAAATTGATATACTAAATGGCGATTTATTAGAAGCAAATATTCATTTTGAAAGTGAAACCCATATAGAATCAAAATGGATAACTGATACCGCTGCAACAGTTTACAAATCAGGGGAGAAACACAAAGAATGTACAGCGTGCGGAATAACGCTTAAAACTGCAGAAATTTCACAACTTAAATGCTCAAAACCCAAGCTCAAAACAATTTCTAATACTCGTAGCGGTGTTAAAATTACTTGGGGTAAAGTAAAGGGAGCAGATTGTTACAGGGTTTACCGGAAAACAAGTAAAGGTCGGTGGGAATATGTAGACTCTACTAAAAATGCATATTTTACAGACAAAACTGCAAAATCCGGAACTAAATATTACTATGCAGTTCGAGCAAGAAATGAAGCAGGGAACTCAAGTCTTTCAAGTTCACTCTCAAAGTATTACCTTGCAGACCCAACATTGAAGACCCCAAGTAGTACAAAAAGCGGTGTTAGTCTCAAATGGACTAAAATCGCAGCTGCACAGGGTTATATAATCTACCGCAAAACAGCGGGTGGAAGCTACCAAAAGCTTAAAACTGAAAAAGGGGTATCAAATCTTTCTTATGTAGATAAATCTGCAAAGAAAGGCGTTGAATATACCTACAAGGTAAAGGCATACTATAGCAAAACTTATAGTGCATACTCAAATACCCAAGTAATAAAAGATAAGTATTGATTAAACAAATTCGGACAGTAGTAAATTTGCTTGAAATTTACTACTGTCCGATAAACTTTTATTTTTCGGGTACACTGTAGGTAATGCATTCATGTGTACCGCAGATTGTGGGACGTTAGATTTGCGGAACGGATAAATCTGTTCCATACATTATGCCGGCACCATTTATAATTGCCAACCGCAGCTCCCGAAACTTGCCACTTTCAACTTGTAACTTTCAATTTTAAAAAACACTTGCATTTTTATATATTATATGGTATATTATCAATGTACGAATATGAACTTGAGTGAGAGCAGGGGAACCTGCTCTCATATTTATTGTCAAAATCTTCGGTTGAAACGAAAAGTTTTGAACAATTTCAAAGAGTTTGTAGAGAAAAAGAATAAAATTAAAAGAGGTGCTGATTTGGCAAAGAACACAGTTTCTCAAGTTTGGGAAATCGCAGAGCCCATTGCAGAAGAATTGGGTTTAATACTTTGGGATGTTTGCTTTGAAAAAGAAGGTGCAAACTATTATCTCAGAATTTTCATTGATAAGGAAGACGGCGTTGGTATTGAAGATTGCGTCAATATGAGTCACGCTATGGATGCTCCCTTGGACGAAGCAGACTTAATTGACCGTCAGTATAACCTGCAGGTTTCGTCCCCCGGTATTGAAAGAAAGCTCACAAGAGATTTCCACTTTGATTATTTTATGGGAGAAAAGGTTATCTTAAGGCTTATTCGCCCCTTTGAAGGTCAGCGCGAATTTAAAGGAGTTCTTATTGATTACTCCGAGGATGGTGCAGTTACTATTGAGTTTGATGAGGAAAACACAATGACTGCCGAAAAGAAAGAAATCGCCTGGGTTAAGCTGGATGATTTTTCTTTCTGATTAAAAGTTTATTATTTGATTGATATATTGAAAGGAATGGTAGGAAAAATGGCAAGAAAATCAACTAAGAAAAATGAAAACAAGGAATTTTTCGAAGCTATACTTATGCTCGAACAGGAAAGAGGAATCCCTGCAGATTATCTTCTTGAAAAGGTTTGTGCAGCTATCGTAACAAGTGTCAGAAGAGAATACGGCGGTGAGGATGTTGTTTTTGTTGATTGCAACCCCGAGGAATATAAGCTTCGTGTATATCTCAGAAAGCAGGTTGTTGAAGAGGTAGAAAACGAGTTCACAGATATTCTTCAAGAGGAAGCAGTTAAATATAACAAAAAAGCACTCGTTGGCGATTTTGTTGAAATTCCTCTTGAAACAAAGCAGTTCGGCAGAATTGCCGCAACAACTGCAAAGAATGTTATCAGAGGCGATATTCACGATGCTGAGAGAGGTCTTATGCTCCGTGAGTTTGAATCAAAGCAGAAAGAGCTTGTAACGGGTAAGGTTCAGAGCATAGACCCTCAGACAGGTAATGTTACTCTTGAAATCGGTAAAGCAACAGTTGTTCTTCCCAAATCAAGACAGCTTCCTAACGAAACATTCACGGAAAATCAGCTTGTAAAGGTTTACATTGAGGGTGTTAAGGATACTCCCAAGGGTCCTAAAGCAATGATTTCAAGAACTCATTCGGGTCTTGTAAGAAGACTTTTTGAAACAGAGGTTCCCGAAATTTATGACGGAATTGTTGAAATTAAGGCAGTTTCCCGTGAAGCAGGAGCAAGAACAAAAATCGCAGTTATTTCAAAGGACGAAAATGTTGACCCAATCGGTGCCTGCATCGGTCCGAAGGGTGCTCGTGTTGGTACAATCGTTGAAGCACTCGGTGGCGAAAAAATCGATATTGTGATTTACGATGAAGACCCTGCAAAGTTCATTGCAGCAGCTCTTGCTCCCGCAGATGTTCTTAAGGTTGAAATTGATGAAGAAAGAGAAAAAGCTTGTCATGTAACAGTTCCTGATACTCAACTTTCTCTTGCTATCGGTAATAAAGGTCAGAATGTAAGCCTTGCCGCAAGACTTACAGGTTGGAAAATAGATATTAAGCCCGAAAGCGGATTCTATATTCCGCAGAGCAAGTGAGGTTTTTATGGCTGAAAAAAAGATACCTATGAGGAAATGCCTTGGTTGCAACGAAATGAAGCCTAAAAGAGAGCTTATCAGAGCAGTCAAAAGTCCCGAAGGTGAAATAAGCCTTGACCTTACAGGCAAAAAGTCGGGCAGGGGTGCATATATATGCCCCGATAAAGCGTGTTTTCAGAAAGCAAGAAAAGGCAAACGTCTTGAAAGAGCTCTTGAAACCGCTATTCCCGACAGTGTTTATGACGCTATGGAAAACGAACTTAAATAAGGTCGAAAGGACTGGGCAAAATTTGAATAAAAAAGATACTGTGGGCTTCCTCGGCTTGTGTCGTAAGGCAGGTAAGCTGTGTTGCGGTCACGATGTTGTGAAAGAGTCCATTGTAAAATCTACTGCGGAGCTTGTTTTTCTCTCTTGCGATGCTTCCGAAAGACTTGAGAGAGAAATGACCCACGCTTGTACCTATAACGGTAAAAATATTCCTATTATACGTACTTCTTATTCTATGGCAGATTTTGCCGAGGCTATCGGCAAAGGTTGGGGTGTTTTTTCCGTAACAGACACCGGTTTTGCTAAAAAACTACATCAACAATTCGGGGAGGAATTAGATGATAACAAAATATAAAGTTAGCGAGGTTGCAAAAGACCTTGGTTTAAATAACAAAGAAATTATTGAGGTTCTCGGTAAATTCTATGATGAACCCAAAAAAGCGCAGACTGCTCTTGACACAAAAGAGCTCGATGTTCTTTTCGATGTTTTAACACAGGAAAACAGTGTTGAAAACTTCAATGCATATTTTGCAATGAAAAAGGTTGAAGAAAAGAAAGAAGAGAAAAAAGAAGAAAAGGTGCAGAAGCCTGCGCCCAAGAAAGAGGAGAAGAAGGCTGAACCTAAAAAAGAGGAAAATGTTCAGAAGAACGCTCCTAAGAAAGAGGAGAAAAAATCCGACAAACCTCAGAAAAAGGACGAAAAGAAGCCTCAGGGTCAGTCTACTGCAAATCCCTTTAAGAAGAATGAAAAGAAAAAAGACGGTCCCATGCAGTCCAGAACCAAGGGCGAAATGCGTACTATTGACACAAGAGCAGATAACGTTGAGCTTGAAAAGTACAACGAAAAATATGAAAATATCGCTCCTGTTCATTCCATTAACGATAATGTTCAGACAAAGCAGAAATTAAAACAGAAGAGTCAGCAGTACAGAAAACAGCAGGGTATGCGTTCAAAGCGTAAAGAGAGCGAAGCAGAAAGATTGAAGAGAATTGAAGCAGAACGTGCTAAAAAGACTCTTGTTATCACTGTGCCCGAGGAAATTACTGTTGGTGACCTTGCAGCAATGCTGAAGAGAACAGCAGCAGAGGTTATCAAAAAACTCTTCTCTCTCGGTATGATGGCAACTGTTAACCAGGTTATTGATTACGATACAGCTGAAATAGTTGCAACAGAGCTTGGAGCTAAGGTTAAAAAAGAAGTTGTTATTACTATTGAAGAAAGAATTATTGACGACCACGAGGACAATGCAGAAGATCTTCTTCCCAGAAGCCCCGTTGTTTGCGTTATGGGTCACGTTGACCACGGTAAAACATCACTTCTTGACGCTATAAAAAATACTTCTGTTACAGAAACAGAAGCAGGTGGTATTACTCAGCACCTTGGTGCTTACAGAGTAAATCTCAATGGCCAGGAAATCACATTCCTTGACACACCCGGTCACGCTGCTTTCACAGCTATGCGTGCAAGAGGTGCTATGGCAACTGATATTGCAATTCTTGTTGTTGCTGCTGATGACGGTATTATGCCCCAGACAGTTGAGGCTATTAACCACGCTAAAGCTGCAGGTGTTTCCATTGTTGTTGCTATTAATAAGATGGATAAAATGGATGCTTCTCCCGACAGAATTATGCAGCAGTTAACAGAATATGAGCTCATTCCAGAAGAGTGGGGCGGTGACGTTATCTGCGTTCCCGTGTCTGCAAAAACAAGAATGAATATTGATACTCTTCTTGAGTCAGTTCTTCTTGTTGCAGAAATGAAAGAGCTTAAAGCTAACCCCAACCGTGCAGGTAAAGGTATTGTTATTGAAGCAAGACTTGACAAGGGCCGTGGTCCTGTTGCAACTCTTCTTGTTCAGAATGGTACTCTTAAGTCAGGCGATATTATTGTTGCAGGTACTGCAGTTGGTAGAGTTCGTGTTATGACAGATGATAAGGGCAGAAAGGTTTCTGAAGCAGGTCCTTCTGTTCCCGTTGAAATCACAGGTCTTGCAGAGGTTCCCGTTGGCGGTGACGCTTTCGACTGCGTAAGCGATGAAAGACTTGCAAGAGAGCTTGTTGAACAGAGAAAGAATTCTCAGAAAGAGGAAGCATTCCGTTCAATGCAGAAGGTTACTCTTGATAACCTCTTTGATTCCATCAACGAGGGTTCACTTAAAGACCTTAACATTATTGTTAAAGCAGACGTTCAAGGTTCAGTTGAAGCAGTCCGCCAGAGCCTTGAAAAGCTTTCCAACGAAGAAGTTCGTGTTAAGGTTATTCACGGTGGTGTTGGTGCAGTTAACGAATCAGACGTTATGCTTGCTAACGCTTCAAACGCTCTCATTGTCGGATTTAATGTTCGTCCCGACCCTGTTGCAGAAGCAAACGCAGAGCGTGACAAGGTTGAAATGAGAATGTATCGTGTTATCTACGATTGTATCGAAGAGGTTGAAGCTGCTATCAAGGGTATGCTTGCTCCCAAATTCCGTGATGTTGAAATGGGTAAAGCAGAGGTTAGAAGTGTCTTCAAGCTTTCAAGTGCAGGTACAATCGCAGGCTGCTATATCATTGACGGTAAAATTACAAGAAACTGCAAAATACGTGTTGTTCGTGACGGTATTGTTGTATTTGAAGACTCAATTTCCTCACTCAAACGCTTCAAGGATGACGTTAAAGAGGTTGCAACCGGTTACGAATGTGGTGTAGGTCTTGAGAAGTTTAATGACATCAAAGAGGGCGATATACTCGAAGGTTATATAACTGAGGAGTATAAGGATTAATAAAAATCCAAATCTTCAGGCACATTGGGGCATTTTTCTGATTTGAAATATCTGTATATTCCTTAGGGTGAAATGAGTTAACCGAACCTGCCTAAAAGCAAATCTTTTCAAGTCTTTTCGGCGTTTCGGTCTTGAAAGGCGACAGCCTATCTTCGCCCTCAACACCAAAAATCCAATAAAAATCTTTCGCTTTTAGGTCGAAGATTTTATACAGAGCAGATTTTTGGTCAGACAAGGCAAAAACGGAGCTAATCTTTCGGATTGGCAAGTATTTTAACACAGGATGAACGGAAATCCGCCTGTATAAAACACGGTTCGGATAATTCCTTTCACCCTAATCAGAAGAAATGCCACACTGCACCTAAATCTTTGAATTTTAGATAAGTGTTTGGATTTTTGGTTTAAGTAATAATTTTTAACATTTAGGAGTTAAAATGGGAACTTATAAACAAAATCGTACAGCAGAGGATATTAAGCGTGAAATTGCTGCTATTGTGAGAGAGCTTAAAGACCCCAGAATTTCTGAGCATCTTATAAGCGTTGCAAGGGCGGATGTTGCAGGCGATTTATCCTATGTTAAAGTATATGTAAGTGCTGTTGAGGGCATTGAGGTAGCAAAGAGTGCTACCAAAGCCCTTACAGGAGCAACGGGACTTGTGCGCAGAGAGGTTGGCAAACGTCTCGGCCTTCGCAAGACTCCCGAAATTAAATTTGTTGCCGATGACTCTATTGAGTATGGTATGAATATTGTTAAAAAGCTTGAAGAGATTTCAAGTGAATTTACCGATGAATGAGGAACGTTTATGGTAATTGATTTAAAACGATGCGCCTCTCTTATAAGAGAACACGATGAATTTGTCATTATTTCTCATGAGCATCCAGATGGCGATACCTTGGGTTCAGCCTTCGCTCTTGCAGAGATACTTAGGATAATGGGTAAAAAGCGTGTTGTAAAATGCAGCGATAAAATACCGAAGGATTTCTACTATATGACGGATTCTTATGTTGCCGATGATGTAACAAATCCATTTATAATTACAGTGGATGTTGCTGATCAGAAGCTTTTAGGCGATATGGTGTTTTTGTATGGTGGAAAGGTGGATTTGTGCATTGACCACCACCTTTCAAATACCTATTATGCAAAATATGTTTTTGTTGAGGATAGAGCTGCAGCTTGCGGAATTATTTATGAGTTGGCGTTGGAATTGGGAATTGAGCCTAATTTATATATAAGAGAATGTATATATACAGGTATCTCAACAGATACCGGTTGCTTCAGATATCAGAATACAACTCCCCAGACATTGAGAATTGCCGCAGATCTTATGGAAAAGGGCATAGATTCCAAAAAAATCAATAAGCTTATGTTTGAAACAAAAACAAAGAGCTTTCTTGAGCTGGAATTACTTGCAAGAAACACCCTTGAATATCATTTTAACGGAAAATGTGCAATTATAACCTTGACTCAGTCTATGTATAAGGAAAGCGGTTCAAGTGAGCACGAATGTCATCCCATAACTGCACTTCCCCGTCAGATTGAGGGTGTTCTTATAGGTGCGGTTATTAAAGAAAAGGAAGACGGTACTTTTGGTATTTCTGTTCGCACCGATGGTGATATTGATGCATCTGAAATTTGTTCGAAAATGAATGGTGGCGGTCATAAGGGTGCCGCAGGTGCAAGCTTCTCCTGTTCTTATGAAGAGGGCAAGGCACAGTTACTTAGCGTTATAAAAACTGCCTTGGATGGTTTAAATCAATGACGGGAATAATACCTCTCAAAAAAGGTGAGAATATAACATCCTTTTTTGCAGTAAACAAAGTCAGAAGAATAATTGGGGAGAAAAAGTGCGGTCATACAGGAACGCTTGACCCTAATGCAACAGGTGTGCTACCCGTAGCTGTAGGCGGTGCAACCCGTTTTATTGAGCTTCTTCCGACACATAAAAAAGCCTACAAAGCAACCTTTAAAACAGGTTTTTGTACAGATACTCTTGATATTTGGGGTACTGTAACAGAAACCTTTGATAAAGAAGTCAGCTTTGAGGAAATAGAGAGAGTTGCTCTCGGCTTTAAAGGGGAAATAATGCAGCTTCCCCCTATGTATTCTGCAATAAAAAGAGATGGGGTACGGCTTTATGAGCTTGCTCGTCAGGGAATTGAAGTCGAAAGAACTCCACGCAAATGCGAGATTTATGAGCTTTCTGTTGAAAAAACAGAAAATGATGAATACTTTCTTTATTGCGAATGCTCCGCAGGAACTTATATCAGAACGCTAATATATGATATTGGCGAAAAATTAGGTTGCGGTGCGACTATGACCTCTCTTTGCCGTACATTTGCCTGCGGAATAGAATTTTCAGAGTGCGTTACTCTTGAAGAATTGAATGAATTAAAAGAAAAGGGAGATATCGAAAAAGCGGTAATTCCATTAGAAAAATTGCTTTTGGAATATCCCGAAATTCATGTTACTGAAAACCAGGCGAAAAGGTTTTCCAACGGCGGAAGTCTTATGCGAGAAAGAATTCGCAATGTTAAAGAAAACGGAATTTACCGAGTTTACGGAAACGGTGAGTTTTTAGGTTTAGGCGAACTTACCGATACAGATTTATTGGTGAAAAGAGTTTATAATAATGTGTGAAAAAAGACGGGTGCTTGTGGCATTGGGGACCTTTGACGGTCTTCATCTGGGTCACAAAAAAGTCCTTTTAAGCGATACAACTGAATATAACAAAAAAATCGCTTTGATGTTTACGGAGCACCCTCAGAAAACACTTTCGGGGGAGGCTCCAGGCGAGCTTATCACTGAAGAAAAACGAAATGAGCTTTTAAAACAATGGGGTTATACATCTGCGTTTCTCGATTTTTCTGAAATTTCAAATTTTTCTCCTGAGGAATTTGTTGATAAAATTCTTATTGAAAAATTCAACGCAACAGCTCTTTGCTGTGGGTTTAATTATCGTTTTGGCAAAGCTGCCGAGGGTGATGTAGACCTCTTAAAGCAGCTTTGTGCTGAGCGTGAAATCAAACTTACGGTTTGTAATGAGATTGAGTATAATGGTGCACCCATCAGCTCAACAAGAATAAGAGAAAGTCTTAAAAAAGGCGATATAAGAACTGCAAATAAAATGCTGGGAAGATATTTTTCCTATGATTTTAAGGTGGTTCACGGTGATGCCCGAGGAAGAATTTTAGGTTCACCTACAATTAATCAGTTCTTCAGCGATAATTTTACCGTTGCAGAGTATGGTGTTTACGCTTCCTTTACTATTGTTAACGGTAAGAAATATATTTCCGTTACGAATATAGGTGTTCGTCCTACAATAAAGGGCGGTAGTGAAAAGCGAAGTGAAACCAATATCGTTGGCTTCGACGGTGATTTATACGGACAGAATATTGAGGTGTTTCTTGTTGAAAAATTAAGAGGCGAAATGGCGTTTAAATCTCTTGAAGAATTAAGTGCAAGAATTTCTGCCGACAGAGAAGAAGCAACTAAAATAATAAAAAAGGAGTTCGTAAATGAATTTTAAAAACAAAATCAAAGTAGCTCCCTCCATTCTTTCTGCAGATTATGCAGATTTAAAAAATGAAATAGAAAAAGTAAGAGTTGCAGGAGCTGATATGCTTCATGTGGATGTTATGGACGGGCATTTCGTGCCGAATATTTCAATCGGACCACCAGTTGTTAAATCCATAAGAAAAGTAACAGATATGTTTCTTGACTGTCACCTTATGATAAGCAATCCCTTTGATTATGTTGAAAGCTTTGCAAAATCGGGTGCAGATTTAATTTCTTTCCATATCGAAAGCGAAAGTGATGTGGAAAAAACTTTAGAGAAGATAATAAATGCAGGTGTAAAGCCTGCGTTGGTAATAAAGCCGAAAACTCCCGCTGAAGCAGTTTTTCCCTATTTAGAAAAGCTTGCTATGGTTCTTGTAATGACAGTTGAGCCGGGATTTGGCGGTCAGTCCTTTATGGGAGATATGCTCCCAAAAATCAAGGCAATAAGAGAAAAAGCAAATCAGGTTAACCCCAATTTGCTTATACAGGTTGATGGCGGAATTGTTCCCGAAACTGCTAAATTATGTGTTGAAGCAGGTGCAGATGTGCTTGTTTCGGGAAGCTATATTTTTGGAGCAGAAAGCATTGAGAATGCGGTTAGCTCTTTAAGATAAAGAAAGCCCGTATTCATAAATTTTTGAAATATCTCTCTCGGTGCAGACGGAGACGTTACCGAATTCGCATAAAATATGTAAGATTTTTTCTGAAAAGGTTAAATTCGGGCGAACTATTATATAAAGCTTGTTTTTGTATTTATAGGGTTCAGATGCCTTTATAAAATCTTTTAGCTTTGTGATAATTCTTAAGCAATCGATAAAGGAATTGTCATCCCAAGGGCAAAAAAGAATTGGCTCCGCATCCTTTTTCATAATCAAACGTTTTTTGCATTTTATATCTGAAAATGGTGAGCTTGTAAAATGAAGAATACAACCCCCATCCTCTGAGGGTGCAACCTCTATAACAAGCTTTCCGTCTGTATCAACAGCTTTGCCCAACGTTTTTCGTGCCTTGTCAAGAATTGTCCATATAACACGGCGGGTTTCGATGTTTGAATAATCCATTTCATCGTATGTAATGTCAAGGTCGCTCATATCCGTTTGTGATAAGGTAACTGTGATTTTTTCTTCACCGTTGGATTCGATTTTCATTTTCTTCCCCCCAAAACCAAAGTGTACTAATATCATAATACTCAAATGGCTTGGGTACAATGATAAAATATTGGAAAGGAATTTTCATATGAAATTTGCAGTCAGCAGTTATAGTTTAAGTTCTCTCGTTTCAAAGGGAGAGGCAACAGAAAAGGAATTAATTTTTATTGCCGGAGAGCTTGGCTTTGACGGAATTGAGTTTGCTGAAATACATACTCCCGAGGGAATGTCAAAAATTGAATATGCAAAAGAGCTCAAGGCTGAATGCGAAAAGGTTGGAGTTGTTCCTGTTCAGTATTCTGTCGGTGCAGATTTTCTTTATGGTTCTGATGGAGATTTAGAAAAAGAAATTGAAAGGCTTAAAGGTGAGGTTGATATTGCCGAGGCTTTAGGTGTTAAGGGGATGCGTCATGATGCAACTGCAGGCTTCCGTGACGAAGAAAAGAAATATAAAGGCTTTGAACAGGCTCTTCCAAGAATAGTTGAGGGCTACAAAGCCGTCACAGAATATGCTGAAACCAAGGGCATTAAAACGATGATTGAAAATCACGGCTATTTTTGCCAGGACAGTGACAGAGTTGAAAGAATAATTACAGGCGTTTCTCATAAGAACTTTGGTGCTCTCATTGATATCGGAAATTTTCTTTGTGCAGATGAAAATCCCGTTAATGCAGTGGGAAGACTTGCACCATTTGCGTCCTATGTTCATACAAAGGATTTCCATATTAAAAGCGGTAGCGAGCTTGCTCCGCAGGATTGTTTCTTTAAAACCCGTGGCGGTAACTATTTAAGAGGTGCAGTTTTAGGTCACGGAAATGTTCCTGTTTTGCAAACCCTGAGCATTTTAAAGGAAAGCGGCTATGAAGGCTATATAACCCTTGAATTTGAGGGCTGCGAGGAAGCAAAAACAGCTTGTAAATGGGGGCTTAACACCCTTAAAAATATTTGTTCTTATTTGAATTGGTAATTCTATTATGATAAATTTTGATAAAAAAGTTGTTCTTGCTTCAGCTTCTCCAAGAAGACAAGAATTAATAAAATTGATTTTTGATAGAGTTGAGATATTACCTGCAGATTGTGATGAAACTCTCCCCGATGGAATCGGTGCTCGTGAAGCAGTAGAATATCTTTCCAAAATAAAAAATGAAGCATCGAGAAAATTAACGGAGAAAGAAAATTTAATTATTTCTGCAGATACGGTTGTTGCAGTTGATGATGAAATTCTCGGTAAGCCCAATGATAAAGATGATGCCCGCAGAATGATTACCCTTTTAAGCGGAAAGGTGCACCAGGTTTATACAGGTGTGACTCTCTCTTTAAACGGAAAAATAAAAACATTCAGCGAGAAAACAGATGTTGAGTTTTTTGACTTAACAGATGATGAAATTGAAGAATATATATCCTCAAATGAGCCTTATGACAAAGCGGGCGCTTACGGCATCCAAGGAAAAGCAGGGTTGCTCGTTAAAGGAATTAACGGCGATTACTATAATGTTGTCGGCTTTCCTATTGGAAGGCTTAAAAGAGAGCTTGAAGATTTTATAGGTTGTACCACCCACCGCTAACGCGGTTCCCCCTCCTTTTTTACGTTCGTAAAAAGAGAGAGATAGATAATGTAAAAAGATTTTATTATAAAGGCGGTGCTTTTGTGGCAGAGAAAACAAAAGAAGTTTATGTTGAACCCCAAGTAACCGAAGAAGATATTGAAAAGCAAAGAAGACAGCAGGAGAAGGAATACCTTGGTCCTCGTGAAATGGCTGCTTACATAATTTCGGGTATTGGTGACAAAAACTGGGAAACCTTTAACGGTAATAACGAGTTTTTCTACACCACCACTTTCCAGCATGTAAGCCCTATTACATTGAGTGTGGCGCAGTCCTTCTGCAGTATTCTTGATACATTTGATAATGCAATTTCCGGGCCCATTCTTGACAGAACCCGTACTCGTTGGGGTCGTGTTCGTCCCTATCTTGTGCTGACTCTTCCTTTCTGGCTTTTTTCGGCAATTATGCCCTATATTTTGCCCGACGGACTTTCTCAAGCAACGCTTTTAGGTTTATTCCTTGTTATAAGATATGTTGGCTCAATTTCCAACTCTTTCTATACACCTGCTTATCAAGCGGTGCTTTATAATCTGACTCCTAATGTAAATGAACGAAACAAGCTTATTGCGGCAGATACCTATGTTGACCTTTTCGGCGTATGGCTACCATCCCTGTTCCCGTTCTTTGTTGACTATTTGCCACGAACAATACCAACAAGAAACATCTATCTTGTAGGTGCTATTATATTTATGGCGTTGGTTGTTGTTTTCCGCATATTCGGCTTCTTTAGCCTTCGTGAGAGAGTACCGCTTGCATCACGAGAAGAAATGAACAGCACAAGTGTATGGAAATCTGTTAAGCAGGTTGCTGCCTGCCGTCCTATGTGGGCACTTATGGCAAAGAACTTCTGCGGTATGGGTAAGGGTACAGGTCAGAGTGTTGCAAACTATTTCTGGCTCAACTGTACAGGTAAGCTTTCCAATGCGGCAATTTCGGGTATATTTACAGGTCTTCCCAGCTATTTTGTTTTGCCCTTTGCTAATAAATGGGCAAAGAAAATCGGTGTTAAAAAGCTTTCTGTTTTAGCTTACGGTTATTGCGGTGTTGTTTATCTTATAATGTATTTTATCGGATACAGACCAACAGATAACAATATTATCAACTTAATTATTATTGTAGCAGGTCTTACCTTCGCAGGTGCTATGAACTCTGTTCAGCGTTTCTGCGGTACTGCTCTTCAAGGCGATTTGTATGACTATGTTGAGTGGAAAACCGGTATTCGTAATGAGGGTATGATGAGTGCCGCTATGGGTTACATCACCCTTATTACCAACAATATTTCAACAATTCTCAGCGGTATTATTATTGCTGCAATTAAATATGAACCTCTTATTAACTCTTACGGAGTTGTTATTCCGCAGACAGACCCGAGTATGCTTAATGCAATCTGGGCAGTGTTCACTCTCGCCCCCGCTTTCGGACGAATCGGTAAGGCAATTTCTCTTTCCTTCTTCAATGTTGATGGTAAGGTAAGAGAGCAGATGATGGAAGAGCTTGCAGTTTCCAGAGCGGCAAAATTAAAGAGCAGAACAGGAACAGACAAAAACTAATTATTGGAGATGCTATTATGAGAATAGTAGTTAAAGTAGGCACATCAACACTTGCTCACAGCACAGGCTGCCTTAATATTCGCCATATTGAAGAGCTTTGCAAGGTTCTTTCTGACCTTAAAAATGCAGGTCACGAAATAATTCTTGTTTCTTCAGGGGCTATCGGAATGGGAATCGGTAAGCTCTCTCTTAAAGGAAGACCTACTGATATGCCAACAAAACAGGCAGCTGCAGCAGTTGGTCAATGTGAGTTGATGTATGCGTATGACAAGCTTTTTACAGAGTATAATCACACAGTTGCACAGATTCTTCTTACAGGTCTTGATTTGGAAGACCCCACAAGATATCACAATATTAAAAACACAATGAACAGACTTCTTGAGCTTAATGTTTTGCCCATTATCAACGAGAACGATACAGTTAATACTGACGAAATTTCCGTTGGTGATAACGATACTTTAGGTGCAATAGTGGCAGTAAGTATGCATGCAGATTTACTTGTTATGCTTTCTGATATCGACGGACTCTACACCGCAGACCCAAGAGAAGATAAAAATGCGGTTCTTCTTTCTGAAATTAAGGAGATTACTCCCGAGATTGAGAGCTTAGGCGGAAAAAGCGGAACTAATTTAGGTACGGGCGGTATGGCAACAAAGCTTTCTGCGGCAAAGAAATGTACTGCAAGAGGAACAGATGTTGTTATTGCAAACGGTTCTTCACCTGCTGTTCTTTACGATATTGTGGATGGTAAAAAAGTAGGAACAAGGTTTATTTCTGGAAAATAAAAGGATGGTTAGATGAAATCAACATTAGATATATTGAAAGAGGCAAAAGCAGTAAAATCCGTTTTGTTTTCGCTTGATTCTCAGACAAAAAACGCAGCTCTTTTAAAAATGGCGGATGCCCTTATAGAAAATCAGAAGGATATTCTTGAAGCTAATGCCATGGATTTGGAGAATGCCAAAGGCACAATTTCCGAGGTTATGCTTGATAGATTAGCTCTTTCTGAAGAGAGAATAGAGGGAATGGCTGAGGGTATTCGTCAAGTAGCAAAGCTTAAGGATCCCGTCGGCACTGTTATTGATAGTTTTTTTGCAGAAAAAGGCTTTTTAGTAGAAAAAACACGAGTTCCCATGGGTGTTGTGGCAATTATTTATGAAAGCAGACCAAATGTAACCTCTGATGCAGCAGCACTTGCTCTTAAAAGCGGTAATGTATGTGTTCTTCGTGGTGGCAAAGAGGCGTTTCTTTCAGCAAATGCTATAGTCAATGCTATGAGAAAGGCTCTTAAAGAGGTTGGCCTTCCCGAGAATCTCATAAATCTTGTTCAAGACACAACAAGGCAGAGTGCAAACGAGCTTATGAATGCGGTTGGCTATGTGGATTTACTCATTCCTCGTGGCGGTGCAGGTCTTATTAAAGCGGTTACGGAAAATGCAAAGGTGCCTTGCATTCAAACAGGAACAGGAATTTGCCATATTTATGTTGACGTAAGTGCAGACTATGAAAATGTTCTTAACATAATCGAAAATGCGAAAACAAGCAGACCCTCTGTTTGTAACGCTTGTGAGGTTGTGCTTATTCACGAAAGAATTTGCGACCAAATACTTCCTCTTCTCAAGGGTCGTCTTTGTGATTTGAGAGAGGCAATGGGGCTTCAGCCTGTTGAACTTCGACTTGATGAAAAAGCTTTGGCGATAATTGATGGTACACCAGCCAAGCCCGAGGATTATGATACAGAATTTCTTGATTATATTTTAGCAATAAAAATTGTTTCCGATATAGATGAAGCAATAGAGCATATTTCTCTTCATTCAACAGGTCACAGCGAGGCTATTATTACAGAAAACCGTGCGAGAGCTAAAAAGTTCGTAACAGAGGTTGACAGTGCAGCAGTTTATGTAAACGCTTCTACTCGTTTTACTGATGGCGGCGAATTCGGTTTAGGCTGTGAAATGGGTATTTCTACTCAGAAGCTTCATGCAAGAGGACCTATGGGTCTCAAGGAATTAACCACATATAAATACATTATTAAAGGTAACGGTCAGATTCGCTGAAAGGGATGGTTTAATGAAAAAAATCGGCTTTATCGGTTGCGGAAATATGGGCGGAGCTCTTGCAAGAGCAGCAGTAAAATCCGTTGGTGCAGAAAATATTTTTGTGTATGATATAGATTCTCAGAAGGCAAAGGCTTTTTCTGAAGAAACAGATGTAAATGTAGCAGATGCGGAATATATCGTTCTTAATTGCGATTATATTTTCCTCGGTGTTAAACCCCAGATGCTTAAGGGTCTTTTTGAAAAATTAGCACCTGTAATTGAAGAGAGAACAACTGATTTTGTTCTTGTTTCAATGGCTGCAGGAGTTTCTCTTACTTCTCTTAATGCTATGGCACAGGTGGACTGCCCAATAATAAGAATAATGCCCAATATGCCCGTAAGCGTGGGCGAGGGTATGGTTCTTTATACCTCAAATGAGTTCGTTTCCAAAGAAGACCTTGATGGTTTTATTGATGCAATGAAATATGCAGGTAGGCTTGATAAAATCGAAGAAGAAAAAATTGATGCGGCAAGCTGTGTTTCGGGTTGCGGTCCTGCTTTCGTGTTTATGTTCTGTGAGGCTCTTGCAGATGGTGCAGTTGAGTGCGGTCTTCCGAGAGATAAAGCTCTTCTTTATGCGGCTCAAACTCTTATCGGTTCTGCCGAAATGCTTATAAAAACAGGGGAGCATCCGGGTAAGCTTAAGGATGCGGTTTGCAGTCCTGCAGGAAGCACTATAGAGGGTGTTAAGGCTCTCGAAAACGGTGCATTCAGAGCAAGTGCTATGGATGCGGTAAGAAAAGCTTACGAAAGAACACTTGAATTAGGGAAATAAAATGAAAAAGGCAAAGATAAAAAAGATAGTAATTTCTGCTATGCTGGCATCCTTGACTTGCGTAGCAACAATGATTATAAAAATCCCTACTCCATTACAAGGTTATGCCAATTTAGGCGATTGCATCGTTCTGTTATCGGCATTTCTTTTGCCTGTAAGTTACGGCTTCTGCGCAGCGGCGATTGGTTCTGCATTAGCAGATGTTTTATCAGGATATGCCATGTATGCTCCTGCATCTTTTGTTATCAAGGGCTTGATGGTGATTGTTGTTTATTTCATATACAAGCAGTTCATCAAAAACGGTCAAAAGAAGCTTCTGGGTAAAATCATAAGTGGTTTTGTTGCAGAGGTTGTTATGGTAGCAGGGTATTTTGTTTTCGAAGGCTTTTTATATGGCTTCGGAGCTGTTCTTGTAAATATTCCCACAAACGCCGTGCAAGGTGTTGTGGGCTTAATTATGGGAGTTTTATTGATAAATATTTTTGAAAAAAATAAAATTTTTACGAAGTTTCAGTAATTAACATCAGACAGAGTAGGTTGCAAGCTACCCGTCTGATGTTTTTTATTTGATAATTTAAACTTGTTGAAATTCTTTAGAGTGGGTCAAGCGTATCCGAAACATCACCATTTAAGGCTGTTTCGGATATACTTGACCCACTCTAATTGTTATGATAGAATTATAATGTAGAAATTTTGGCTTTGGGGTGATTCTACATGATAAAAGCGGCGGTTTTTGATCTTGATCACACATTATTTGACCGTTATGGCACAATAAGAAAAATCGCACCCGATATAGTTGCGTCCTTTGATGTGGCTGTTGGAATAACATCGGAAATTTTTGCAGAAGAGCTCATCTTTGCGGACAAGCAGTTTGTTCATAAAGGTTGGCGTAATATTCATGCTTATCTTGTTGAAAAAAACCTTTTCAAAACAATTCCTACCTATGAGGAATATGCTCAGAATGTTTTAAAATGCTTTAAAACAACAACAGTAAAATACGATTTTGCAATTCCCGTTTTAAAAGAAATAAAAGGTATGGGAATAAAAACAGCACTTATCACAAACGGAACCCCCGAATTACAATATTTTAAACTGAAATCCTTGGAATTAGACAGCTGCTTTGATGAGATTATTGTAAGCGGTGAAACACCCTACGAAAAGCCGGATAAAAGAATTTTTGAATTAATGGCAGAAAAATTGGGCATTGAAACAAACGAAATGCTTTATATCGGCGATCATCCCGTAAATGATATTGATGGTTCAAGAAATGCAGGGTGCATTCCTGTTTGGGTAAAAACAACGGGAACATGGGTTTTCCCCGAGGTTGAGAAACCCGAGCTGCAGGTTGAAACGGTAGAAGAAATACCCGGTATAATAAGGGAAATAAACGAAAGGTAAGAAATTATGAAAGGTACAAGCTTTTTACCTATAAGCGCAAAAGAAGTAGAAGAGCGTGGCTGGGCAGAAGTGGATTTTGTATATGTTTGCGGTGATGCCTATGTGGACCACCCCTCCTTTGGTGCGGCTATAATAACCCGTGTTCTTGAAGCTCAAGGATTTAATGTAGCTTTTCTTGCTCAACCAAGCTTTCATAATTGCGAAGATTTTAAGCGTTTCGGAAAACCTCGTTTAGGGTTTCTTGTAAGTGCGGGTAATATAGACTCCATGGTAGCTCATTACACAGTTGCCAAAAGAAAAAGAAATTATGATTATTATTCTCCCGGAGGTAAAATCGGTCTTCGTCCCGATAGGGCAACAGATGTTTATTGCCGACTTATAAGAGAGGCCTATCCCGATACTGCAATTATTATAGGTGGACTTGAAGCATCGCTTAGAAGGTTTGCTCATTATGACTATTGGAAGGACGAAGTGATTGAAAGCGTTCTCGTTTCCTCGGGTGCCGATATTCTCACCTACGGTATGGGTGAAAATATTATAAGAAAAATTGCAGCTCTTCTTGATAAGGGTGTACCTGTTTCGAAAATCCGTGATGTAAGGGGTACTGTATGGCTTGGTAATCGTGATGATAAGATTCATTATGATTATGCAGGTGAATGGGATTTTAATAAGCTCAAATCAGATAAAGAATATTATGCAAAAGCATTTTCTGTTCAGTATAAAAATCAAGATAGTGCTTACGGAAAAGCATTGGTTGAATATTATGGGGATAAAATGCTTGTGCAGAATCCACCAATGCCACCTCTTGAAAGAGAAGAGCTTGACGCAGTTTATGACTTACCGTTTATGAGAGATTATCATCCCTCTTATGAAAAGCAGGGCGGAGTTCCTGCGATAACAGAGGTTCAATTTTCTCTTACCCATAATCGAGGCTGCTTCGGCGGTTGCAATTTCTGTGCTCTTGCTTTCCATCAAGGCAGAAGTGTTCGTTCAAGAAGCATCGAAAGCGTTGTAAAAGAAGCAAAGCTTTTAACTGAAAGAAAAGATTTTAAAGGCTATATAAATGATGTTGGCGGACCTACTGCAAATTTCCGTCACCCTGCTTGCGAAAAGCAGCTTAAAAACGGTGTTTGTGCAGATAGAAAATGCCTTGCTCCCGAGCCCTGCAAAAACTTAAAAGCAGACCATAGCGAATATATTGAACTTCTTTCACAAATTGAAAGATTACCCAAAGTAAAAAAAGTTTTCATTCGTTCGGGCATTAGATATGATTATCTTAATGCAGATAAAACTCCATCAGGTAATGCATTTTTCAAAAAGCTTGTTAAAGACCACGTAAGCGGTCAGTTAAAGGTTGCCCCCGAGCATTGTTCGGGTAATGTTTTACGACTTATGGGTAAACCCGATTTCAAAATCTATGAAAAATTCAAGGATAGATATTTTGAATTAACAAAGAGCTTTGGTATGGAGCAGTATCTTGTGCCTTATCTTATGTCAAGCCATCCGGGAAGTACACTTTCCGATGCTGTGAAATTAGCAGAATATATTAAGAGATGGAACTATAATCCCGAGCAGGTGCAGGATTTTTACCCTACGCCGGGAACTGCTTCAACAGTTATGTTCTATACGGGTCTTGACCCCTTTACTATGAAAGAGGTTTATGTTCCTAAAAGTGCCGAAGAAAAAAGAATGCAAAGAGCACTTCTGCAATGTGCAGACCCGAAAAATGCAGACTTAGTAAGAATTGCTCTTAAGAAATGTCACAGAGAAGACCTTATCGGTTACGATAAAAAATGCCTTATTAAGCCATCTTATAAAGATAGGGTTGAGCAAGCAAAAAAACAGAATTCTTCGAGAAATAATAAAAATCAGAACCGCAGAGGTAACGGAAGAAATACCCCGAAAGGCAAGAGGAGATAATATGCAGCTTTTGAAAATCGATAAAGAAAATTATGTTGGTCAGGCAGACCCCTTTATTCTCAAGCATAATGATAAATATTATATCTATACTACAGGCGATGACGGACTTTATGCCCATTCCTGCGACAGTCTTTTGGGTGAATGGAAATTTGAAGGAAGAATTTTCACAATAGAGGGAAAAGATCATTTCTGGGCACCATCTGCTATTTACCACGAAGGGAAATTCTATATTTATTTCTCTTTTGAATATTATGATGTAGAGCCTGACCAGGGCGGACATCATCAGGCAATGCACGTTATTGAAAGTGAAAATCCCTTAGGACCATTTTCTGAGGCAAAGAATATTTTAAAACCATTTTCAATAGATTCTCATATTGTAAAAACTGATGCAGGTTTATTTCTTTTCTATTCTCCCAATACCTTTGAGGGTGAGAGAATCGGTACATATATTGTGGTACAAAAAATGGCAGACCCCTATACACCTGTTGGTGAGCCCGTTCCTGTTATTAAGGCTTCTATTGATGAGGAGATTTTCTGCAGAAACCGTTATAAAGAGGGTCAGCATTGGCACACCATTGAGGGAGGCTATTGGTTCCAAGAGGGTGAATGGCAGTATCTTATGTATAGCGGCGGTCGCTATGAGGACGAAACTTATTTTGTAGGCTATGCAACAGCAAAAACAACCGAGCAGGATTTAACAAAGGTTAAATTTCAAAAAATGCCCGATGACTATACTTATGAACCTCTTCTTAGAAGTAATGACTGGGAAGAGGGCACAGGTCACAACAGCGTTATAAAGGAAGACGGACAGTATTATATTGTCTATCACGCAAGAAATACTGAAGCAGATGGACTTAACGGTGACAGAAGAAATGCAAGAATTGCAAAAATGCACGTTGAGGACGGTAAAATTTGGGTTGAAAGATACCCTAACCATATATAAGAGGTAGTAAAATTATGATTATTGATGAACTTGTTGGATTTTCCAACCTTTACGGAAGCAATGAAGAGTTTGTTCTTGCGGGTGGCGGAAATACCTCTGCAAAGGACGGGGATGTTATGTATATCAAAGGCTCAGGAACTCGCCTTGCAGATATTACCGCAGAAGGCTTTGTTAAAATGAGCCGTAGTAAAATTGCGGAGATTTTTACAAAAACTTATCCCGATAATGATAAAGAAAGAGAAGCACTTTCTCTTGCAGATTTAATGGCAGCAAAGCTTCCCAACCAGGAGAATAAAAGACCAAGTGTTGAAACCACACTTCATTCTCTTTTTCCCCATACCTTTGTTTTGCATTTGCATCCTGCTCTTGTTAACGGAATTACTTGTTCTCTTGATGGCGAAAAGGCTGCGAAAGAGCTTTTTGGAGATAGTGTTTTGTGGATTGAACCCTGCAAGCCAGGTTACACACTTGCAAAAAAATGCTGTGATACATTAAAAGAATATAAAGAAAAATTCGGCAAGGCTGCAGATTTTCTTCTTCTTGCAAACCACGGTATTTTTATTGCGGATGATACCGTTGACGGTTTAGGTGAGAAGCTTTTTTCCGTAATGGCAAAAATCCGTTCCGTTGCAGAAAAAGAAGCGGATACTTCTGTTGGTGAGTTTGATGGAGATAAGGCACAAGAAATATTTAACGAATTCTGTGATGCTTTCGGTGAGGGTAGCGTTATCACATATGAGCCCTCGGCTGTTTCTCTTGAATATGCAAAGGACAAGGAAAGCTTTAATAAAATTTATGAGCCCTTTAACCCCGATCAGATAGTTTACTGCAAGCCCTACCCGGTATATATTGAAAATAAAGAAGATATAAAACCTGCAGTTGAAGAATACAAAAATAAAAATGGCTTCTTGCCCAAGATTTTCTTCGTAAAGGATTGCGGTCTTTATGCAGTTGATTATTCTCAAAAGGGTAGCGAAACAGCGGCGGCACTCTTTAATGATGCAATGAAAATTGCTGTTTATGCGGAGAATTTCGGTGGTGCAAGGCACCAAAGCCAAGAGCTGACAGATTTTATTGTTAACTGGGAAGCAGAAAGCTACAGAAGTAAGCAATAAAAGGAAATTCAAACAATAAAATAAACAAAAAACGCCTGTGTTATTTATGGAATGTTCCAAAAAATAATACAGGCTCTTTATTTTGTTGGCTTTTTCATAAATCTATGTTAAAATCATACTTGTATAAAAATGACTGTGAAAAGTCATAAAGGAGGAGAAAACGTTGGCAGAAAAACAGATGAAACTTAATTATAAGAAAACCATTCTTACAGGTTTCGGATTTCTTGCAACATCAATCGCATGGGCAATTTATGACCCATACATAACCAAAATTCTTAATAAGATTCTTTCTGAAAGTGATTTCATCACCAGACTGAGTACCGCTATTGCAGATGCAGTTCCGTGGATTGGGGAGTTCTCAGAGGCTCAAGGTAATGCAGTTTCCCTTGGTGGCGGATTTACACTCGTTCCCTTATTTATCGGTATTATTATGACCTTCGATAACATTTTCGGTGTTATTTTCCAGCCTACTTTCGGTAAGCTTTCCGATAACTGCCATTCAAAATTAGGTAAACGCCGTCCCTTTATTGTGACTTGTGCACCTATTTCAGCACTACTTTTTGCTCTTATTCCCATAGTTGCTCTTAATACAGATGGTGCTTTACAGCTTCCTCTCACAATGATAACGGTTATTTTGTTTGTTTTCTCAATGTCCTTGTGGAGAGCTCCCGTAGTTGCTCTTATGCCCGACCTTACACCTCCGGAGCTTCGTTCAGAGGGTAATGCAGTTATCAACCTTATGGGTGGTATCGGCTCAGCTGTTGGTATGGTTGCAGGTACTCTCGGTATAATTCTTTGCACAATTTTCACAGGTCACAGCAAAGCAGAAATCACAGCGGATGAAACTCTTTCATTCCCCTATGTTTTCATTGTTGGTTCTGTTGTTATGATTGTTGGTATGCTCGTTCTTCTCTTCTTTGTTAAAGAAGAAGATACAAGCATCAAGCTCAAAGGCGAATTAAATCAGTATGCTGATGCAAAGGCTAAAAAGAAAGCTGCTAAAGAAGAAGCAAAAGCACAGAAGGCTGCTCTTAAAGCTATCAAGCTTTCAAAGGCAGAAAGAAAGAGCCTTATCTTTATGCTCGGAACCCTTTTCTTCCTTTTCTGTGCAGCAAATGCTATCACAACATTCTTCTCATTGTTTGCCCAAGAAATCCTTCATATGATTACCTCAAAAGCAACAATCGTTATGCTGATTTTTGCTGTTTGCTCAGGTGCTGCTGCTCTTCCCGCAGGTAAAATGGGTAAAAAAGTCGGCAGAAAGAAAACTATTATGGCTGGTCTTGCAGTATTCCTTGCAGCTTTCGTTGTTTTCTTTGGTGTATTCGTTGGTATGCTCGCAAGCAAAAACCTTACAATTAACAATTATGTTAAAGTAAACAATACTTATATTGCTATTGACGATAATATCAATGCATATAACGCAGAGGTAAGTGACCTTGCAGAAGCAGAGGGCAGAGAGCTTGCAGATGATGAGGTTCTCAATATGGCAGGCTACGTTGCATATAAGACAGAGGGCACAGACGTTGCAGGCCACTATGCAGAATTTGATAAATACCTTGTTGAAAATGCAGGCGAGGGTATTTACGATGCAGTAATTACTGTTACTAAAGAGGTCCTTGTTAACGGTGAAAATGTTGATTTTGCAAGTGCCTTAACGGCAGTAACAGAAACTGTTGACAGTGTTACAAAAATCCTTCAGATTCTCATTTACCCCGTTCTTGTTCTTGCAGGTGCGGCAAATATGTTTATCACTGTTAATACTCTTCCTCTTGTTCTTGAAATCGGTGGTGTTGAAAAGGTTGGTACTTTCACAGGCTACTACTATACAGCAACATTCTCCGCACAGATTGCATCTCCCATTATCTATGGCTTCATAAGAATGTTTGCAGGAACATATATGTCCTTGTTCTATTACAGTCCTATTATGTTCGCTATCGCAATCATCCTTATTATGTTTGTTAAACATGGTGAAGCAGTACCGGATGAAGTAATCAAAGAAGCACAGCAAGATGATTAAAGATTGTCATATTTTGCGCATAAGTTGTTATAAATGAAAATTACCCCGTATCAATTCATTTGAATTGATACGGGGTAACTGCATTATTTTAATAATATCTCATCAAAGCAACAACCTTGCCGAGAATGATGACCTCATCAGTAATAATAGGTTCAAATTCATCATTTTCGGGCTGTAAACGGAAATGACCGTTTTCTTTATAGAAGCGTTTAACAGTCGCCTCATCCTCAATCATAGCAACAACAATTTCACCGTTTGAAGCATAAGGGGTTTTTTCTGCGATAACAATATCACCGTTAAGAATACCTGCCCATAACATACTTTCGCCGCGAACCTTTAAAGCGAAGAGAGGTTTATCACGGGAAACTCTTCCTGTATAGGGAATGTAGCCTTCAATCTGCTCCACGGCAAGAATTGGCATGCCCGCCGTTACAGTACCTAAAAGGGGAACATGAGTAACATTTTCCGCTTGACCGAGAATTCTTATAGACCTCTTAAGAAGAGGGTCCCGCATAATATAGCCTGCTTTTTCCAATGCATCAAGGTTAGCTTGAACAGATGATGTAGATTTAAGACCAACCGCAGCACCAATTTCTCTTACTGATGGGGGAACACCATCTTGAGAACGCTCCACTAAAAATTCGTATATTCTTTTTTGAGTTTCGTTAATAGGTTCCATAAAATCACCTTTCCGAACAAATTTTCTGTTTTCATGTATATAATAACATATCTTTTCACAAAAAGCAAACATTTGTTTGCAAAAAATCAAAAAATTTTCATATATTTTAAGGAAAAGATTAATTTTTGTTGGAGAGAGGTTATATGTTCAGAATTTTCACATTCAAGCAAATAGCGATAATATCATTTTTTCTTTGTATTATTATGCTTTTAAGCTCATTTTTAAATACTTTGTCCCCATATATAGCTGTATTTTCGCAAAATGCAGAAGAAATACCTATAATTATGTATCATCAGATAAGTGAAAATAAATCAATCTGGGGTGATTATGTTATACCTCTTTCTGTTTTAGAGGAGGATTTTCAGTATATGAAAAATCATAACATAACTCCCATATCATTTGAGCAGTTGAAATTATATTCAGAAAAGGGAGAAAAGCTACCGCAAAATCCTATAATTATAACCTTTGATGACGGAGAAAGAAGCTTCATAACCAAGGTTTTACCGCTTTTGGAAGAGTTTAAATATCCTGCCAATATGAATTTAGTTGGTTCTCTTGTAGAGTTATTTACTAAAAACGGTGACACTGATGACAGGTACGCCTATCTTAATGAAAAGGATGTGAAGAAATTGGTTGAAAATAAGTGGGTTTCTTTAGGCTGTCATTCCTATAACCTACATTCCTTAAGCTCTCGGAGAGGTATGGGAAAAATTTATGGTGAAAAGGAAGAGGAATATAAAAAGCTTATAAATAATGATATAAAAAAATTCAATACTGACTATGAAAGAATAACGGGAGAAAAAACTGAAATATTTGCATATCCTTACGGAATTAAAAATGAAACTCTGACAAACATTGTAAGAGAAAATGGATTTAAAATAACGCTGACTTGTCGGGAAGAAACCAACAGAATTTCTGTTGGCGGAAGTCTTGAAGACTTAGGAAGATTTAACCGTTCATACGGAAAAAGCAGTAAAAGCTTTTTTGAGAAAATTTACAATGAGCAATAGTCTTGTAAACAAAATCTCTTTATGTTATTATAAATTGGTAAGGATGTAGATATTATGAATATTTATAAAAATATAGATGAATTGGTTGGAAAAACTCCGCTAATGGAGCTTTCTAAATTTATAAAGGAAGAAAATTTACAGGCTAATATTTTTGCAAAATTAGAAAGCTTTAACCCAACCGGAAGCGCAAAGGACAGACCTGCTCTTCAAATGATTTTAAAAGCTGAAGAAGATGGGATTCTTAAAGAAAACAGCGTAATCATTGAACCCACAAGCGGTAACACAGGTATTGGTCTTGCAGCAATCGGTGCTTCAAAGGGCATAAAGGTAATAATCGTTATGCCTGACACTATGAGCGAGGAAAGAATTATGCTTATGAAAGCTTACGGGGCAGAGGTTGTTCTGACCGATGGCAAAAAGGGTATGCAGGGCTCAATAGAAGAGGCACAAAGGCTTGCAAGGGAATATGAAAATTCATTTATTCCATCTCAGTTTGATAATCCCCAAAATCCCGAAGCTCATTATAAAACAACAGGTCCTGAAATATGGAACGATACTGACGGAAAAGTTGATATTTTTGTTGCAGGAATCGGTACGGGAGGAACTCTTTCCGGTACAGGAAAATACCTTAAAGAGCAAAAATCTAACATAAAAGTTGTTGGCGTTGAGCCGTTGAATTCACCATTACTCACAAAAGGTGTTGCAGGTGCACATGCTATTCAAGGTATTGGTGCAAACTTTGTACCCAAAAATCTTGATAGAGAAATAATTGATGAAATAATTGATGCTTCAAATGAAGAGGCTTTTTCTTATGCTCGTAAAATAGCACAAAAAGAGGGTATAGCAGTCGGAATTTCCTCGGGTGCAGCTCTTTTTGGAGCAGTTGAGCTTGCAAGACGTCCCGAAAACAAAGGAAAAAATATAGTCGTTGTGTTGACTGATACAGGGGAAAGGTATCTTTCAACCCAGCTTTATAAATGAGGTAAAAGATATGGAAAGATTTTTGGAATCAGTAGGATTGATAACGGGAACTGTTAAAAATCTTGAAGCAATAAACGGGGAATGTTTTCTTAAAAAGGATGCAGACAAAGAGCTGATACCTAACAGAAAAGAAATTGTTAAAGTTATAAAAGACCTGCAGTCACTTTTATTCCCCAACTATTTTAAGCATAGTGAGGGTAGTGAAAATGTGCTTTCACAAACAGAGCTGCTTCTCAATATTTATAACAGACTTATCGAGCAGATAAAAGGTGCTTATGCTTTCAACGGAACGGCCATGGAAAAAACTCCCGAGGAGCTGTGCAACGCTTTTATTGAAAGATTACCTAAAATAAAGCAACTCCTCATTAAAGATATTGAAGCGATTTATGAGGGCGACCCTGCAGCAAAATGCCATGAAGAAGTGCTTATTTGCTATCCCGGCTTTTATGCAATATCTATTTTCAGACTTGCTCACGAGCTTTATACCCTTAAGGTTCCGCTTATTCCCCGAGTTATGACAGAATATGCTCACGAAAAAACAGGTATTGATATTCACGCAGGTGCAACTGTTGGGGAGTATTTCTTCATAGACCACGGCACAGGTATTGTTATTGGTGAAACCACAACAATCGGAAACCATGTTAAGATTTATCAAGGTGTTACCCTTGGTGCAAAAAGCTTTGAGCTTGATGAAAACGGTGCACCTGTTAAAGATATTAAACGTCACCCCGACATTGGTAATAATGTTGTTATATATGCAAATGCTACCATTCTCGGCGGCAACACAAAAATCGGTGATAACTGCGTTATTGGCGGTAATACCTGGCTTACCCACTCAGTTGAAGAGGGAAGTACAATTTATTACAATGCAAAATAAAAGAGGATGTAAAAAAACGCGAGTTTTTTTACAGCCTCTTTTCAGGGGATAGGAAAAAAAGATGCAGAACGGACAAACTGAGCAAAATCAAGGCTTCAGACTTGATTTTGTTTAGAGTGGGCAAAGCGTATCCGAACCAGATTTTGGGATAGTCTTTTCCACGCATATTTCGTTAAAATACTCGTAAATCCGTCAGGATTTACTGCGTTTTTACCTCATCTGAGCGAAAAATACTTAATCACAAAATTCTTCGACCTTAAATGAACGGGATTTCGAGGAATTTTGGTCGTATTTGACTGCAGACAGGCTATCGCCTTTCAAAGGCAAATCGGGCAAAAGTACCGAAACACCGCCATTTAAGGCTGATTCGGATACGCTTTGCCTACTCTACCCGAAGGCGTACAAAGGTACGTCGAGTGGCGAAGTTTGTTCGTAGTATAAAATATAATTTTTTTCATAAATTTTATGTTTTTTATATTCTTTAAGGGGTTCTACAGGCTTTATTCACCTGCAGAACCCCTTGCTATAGCTGGTTTTATACGGTCTGCGCTTTTTTTACA
>JAZQJD010000019.1:0-28667 GCA_045541435.1 Acutalibacteraceae bacterium | reverse complement strand
CCGTTTTGCCTTCTGCTTTCCCGATACTTATGGAATCGGAATGTCACATCTTGGAATGAAGATATTATACAGTCTTATTAATTCCCGTGAAAACTATTGGTGCGAAAGAGTTTTTGCTCCCGATACTGATATGGAAAAAATTATGAGAGAGCGTGATATTCCTCTCTTTGCTCTCGAAAGCAGAGATGCCTTGACTGATTTTGATGCAGTCGGCTTCACGCTTCAATATGAGCTTTCATTTACTAATGTTTTAAATATGCTTAATTTAGGAAATATTCCTCTTCGCTCAAAGGACAGGGGAGAAACTCTTGATTTACCTATTGTTGTTGCAGGCGGTCCTTGCGTATGCAATCCTGAGCCTTTAGCTGATTTCATTGACGTTTTTGAAATCGGTGAGGGCGAGGAAATGATGCTTGAATTTCTTGATTTACTTGATGATTATAAAAAACAGGGTAAATCAAGAAAAGAATTTTTAATTGCCGCATCAAAAATTGAGGGAATTTATGTGCCATCCTTATACAATGTTGAGTATAACGAAGACGGCACAATTAAAGCTGTTACTGCTAATGATGGTGCTCCCGAAAGAGTTAATAAGAGAGTTGTTGCAAATTTAGATGAAATTTTCTATCCCGAAAATTTTGTTGTACCCTTTGTTGAGGTTGTTCACGACAGAGTAGTTCATGAAATCTTCAGAGGCTGCATAAGAGGATGTCGTTTTTGTCAAGCGGGCTTTTGGTACAGACCAATCCGAGAAAAAAGCGTTGAAACAATAAGCAAGCAAAGCCAACGTCTTGCTTGTACAACCGGCTATGACGAGCTTTCTCTCTGCTCGCTTTCCAGCAGCGACTACACAAAAATCACAGAGCTTCTTGAAGAACTTTTAGGCTGGGCAACTCCACAAAAAATTAATATTGCTTTACCATCCTTGAGAATTGATAATTTCTCGGACGAGCTTAAAGAGAAGCTTGCACTTGTTCGCCGTTCAGGTCTTACCTTTGCAGCAGAAGCAGGTACTCAAAGAATGAGAAATGTTATTAATAAAAATATAACTGAAGAAGAAATTCTCTCAACCTGCAGGAAGGCCTTCACAGGCGGTTGGACTGCTGTTAAATTATATTTTATGGTTGGTCTTCCCACAGAAACTGATGCTGATGTAATCGGTATTAACGAGCTTTCTCAAAAGGTTGTTAACGAGTTTTATAACAATCCGGACAAGCCAAAGGGGAAGGGTGTAAGCGTAAGTGCCGGTGTTTCCTCCTTTGTTCCTAAGCCCTGTACACCTTTCCAATGGGAGCCTCAAGACACAAGAGAAGAGCTTCACAGAAAGCAACAGCTTCTTCTGGAAACCTGCACAACTAAGAAAATCACATTCCGTTTCCATAACACTGATTTAACATTCCTCGAGGGTGTATTTGCAAGAGGCGACAGAAAGCTTTGTGATGTTATTGAAGCTGCTTATAACAACGGCTGTACCTTTGATAGCTGGGATGATAAATTTAATTATGAGGGCTGGATGAAAGCCTTCGAGGATTGCGGAATTTCAACAGAATTTTACGCTAACCGCAGAAGAAGCTATGAGGAAATTTTACCTTGGGACCATATTAACTCAGGTATCAAAAAATCCTTCCTTATTGCAGAAAACGAGAAAGCAAAGCAGGCGCAGACAACAGGTCACTGTCGTCAACAATGTGCTTCTTGCGGTTCAAATTCATTGAATGGAGGTAAATGCGATGCGCTCAATAAGAATATGGTTCACTAAAAAAGACGCTTCTAAATATATCTCCCATTTAGATTTAACTCGTTGCCTTATTCGTGCCTTCAGAAGAACTGATATACCTTTATGGTATACTGAAGGCTTTAATCCACATCCTTACCTCGTTTTTGGTCTTCCTCTTCCCTTGGGTGCAGAGGGGTTTCGTGAGGTTCTTGACATTCGTTTAACTGATGATAGCTACACAAATGAAAGAGTTTTATCAGAGTTAAACAGAGTAAGCGTTCCCGGTATTGAATTCCTTGAAATTGCAGAGCCTGTTGAAAAAAATCTTGCAATTAATAAGGCTCTTTATACTGTTACAATTCCATCTGTTTCTGATGCTAAGATGCTGTATGGCAGAATCAAAGAAGAGATTTCCAAAGATGATATAGTAATCGAAAAGAAAACTAAGAAGGGACAAATTAAAGAAATAAATGTAAGCGAGCATTTGTTAGATTTCAACTGCAGCTTCAATAATGATACTGTTACGCTTTCATTTATCTTACCTGCAGGAAATGATTTCACGGTAAACCCTGTTGTTTTTTGTAATGCTTTATTTAGCAGAGTAGGGGAAACTGAGCTTCTCCACAGAATAGTTCGTCATAAACTTCTTACAAAAGATTTGAAAGAATTCAGATAATTATTTGACCCTCTTATATAATAGTAATTTGTTGACATAAGTCGAACAATGTGCTATATTGTATTGGTTAAAATGTGTTTTTAACTTAATTTGATTTTAGGAGAAATTATTATGGAAAAACTTTTAGAAATTCTTAAATCTGTCAGAGATGATGTTGATTTTGAAAATGAAACTAAGCTTATTGACGATGAAATCCTTGATAGCTTTGATATCGTATCAATCGTTGGCGAGTTATGTGATGCTTATGAAATCACTATCACAGTTGATGATATGGAACCCGAAAACTTCAACAGTGCAAGTGCAATCCTCGCTTTAGTTGAACGTCTTATTGACGAAATGTAATTTATATTATTAAGTTGAATGTAATTAATCGGGATTATATTTGAGGAGATAAATATGCCTTTTACGTCATTTAGATTCTTTTTCTTTCTGGCATTTGTGATATTTGCATATTACATTGTTCCGAAAAGATTTCAATGGGCTGTACTTTTAGTATCCAGCTACGCTTTTTATCTTTACAGTGGTATCGATACCGTGTTTTACATGGTCGGTACAACATTATTCACGTATTTCTCTGCTTTGTTTATGCAAAGCATGAGAAATAAAAACCAAAAGAAAATTGATGCTCTCGGTGAAGAATTAACAGCTGATAAAAAGAGAGAAATGAAAAAAGCTGTTGCCAAGAAAATTCATACAGTTCAAGTTATTACCGTTCTTGTAAACCTTGGCACTCTTGCTTGTCTTAAATATCTCAACCTTTTTATCGGTTCTGCAAATGATATGTTCACTCTTTTCAGATGGGATGCTTCAATTCCGTTCGTGAACCTTATTGTACCGTTAGGTCTCTCTTATTATACTTTCAACAGTATTGGTTATCTTATTGATATCGGCCGTGGTAAATATGCTGCTGAAAAGCACTTAGGTAAATTTGCATTATTCGTATCATTCTTCCCATCTGTTGTCCAAGGACCTTTAAACAGATTTGGTGATGTAGGCGTTCAGCTTAAGGAACCTCACAAATTAAAATATGAAAACCTCAGAGATGGTGCCCTTTTAATTTTATGGGGCTTGTTTAAAAAGCTCGTTATTGCTGATAGAGTTGCAGCTATTGCAGCTACTGTTTTCTCAAGCAGCTTTGCAGCTACTGAGTACAATGGCTCTCAAATTTTATTCGGTGTTCTCGCTTACTCATTCCAGATTTACGGTGATTTCTCCGGTGGTACTGATATCACCCGAGGCACAGCTCAGATGATGGATATTAATCTTCCCTTGAACTTTGAAAGGCCTTTCTTCTCAATATCATTGGCAGACTTCTGGCGCAGATGGCATATGTCACTCGGTGCCTGGATGAGAGAATACGTTTTCTATCCTGTTATGCTTTGCAGACCGGTTTCTAATTTGAGTAAAAAAATGCGTAAAAAGCACGGCACATATGCAGGTAAGCTTGTACCTTCTGTTGCCGCACCAATGGTTGTTTTCTTCCTCATTGGTATATGGCATGGTATTACCTCGCAGTATATTGTAAACGGTCTTTACAACGCTATACTTATTTCCGGAAGCGTAGCTATGATTCCGGTTTATAAAAAGTTGATTGAAAAGCTTCATATTAATACTGAAACTTTCAGCTATAAATTATTCCAGATTGCAAGAACAACAATTCTTCTTTTTATTTCAAGAATTATTGTTAAGGCACCAAGCCTTGAAGATGCTTTATTGATGATTAAGGCTTTGTTTACAACTGTTGACTTTGATTTCCTTTTTGGTTTCAATGGTGAAATTTATACTTATGGTGTATCTCAAAAGGAAATGTCACTTGTAATTTTTTCAATCCTTATTCTTTTAGTTGTAGGCGTTTTACAGGAAAATGGCTTAAAAATCCGTGAAACACTTGCAAAGCAAAATATTTTCTTTAGATGGTTCCTTATTTTATTATTTATTGCTTTCATTTTAATCTTCGGTATATATGGACCCGGTTACAATGCAAGCAGCTTCATATACGGTAATTTCTAAGGAAGGAGGATTTCTGTAAATGACTAAGAAACAATTTTTAGGTGCAGTTGCATTCTTGTTAACTGTTGCAATTATGGTTTTTGGGTTATGTGATTTGTTTGAAATGGAAAACACCTCCAACTATAACAAACGTTACTACACATATAGAAATTTTCCTGAAGACACGGTAGATGCGGTTTTACTTGGCACAAGTGGTATTGACCGATATTGGATTCCTTCTCAAGCTTATGAGGAGTACGGAATTACTGTTTATCCGCTTTCAACTGATGCTTTCCCTGCATGGCTTTATGAATATGCCGTAGAGGAAGCCCTTAAGTATCAAGACGTTGATTTGTTTGTCTTAGATATCAGACCTTTTACTATGGCGGATTATGATATTGCGGAAATGGATGTCCGTGCTCGTCGATTCCTTGATATAATGCCTCAGTTTTCGATTAACAGAATCAAGGGTTGCTTTAAAACAATGGCTATTCGCGACGAGGTTGACAGCTCTGCATCACGTCTTGATTTATCATATTTGTTCCCGATTATCAAGTTTCACAGCAAGTGGTCAAGCAAAAAATATTTAGTTGAAAACAACTGGAGTAACTATCCTCACGAATATCTCGGCTTCAATATTAATGACAGATTAACTGCCCGTCCAACACCGCAGAAATACAGAGAATATGACGCTGAATACTTACTCGAGTTAGATCCTTATATGGAGGAATGTTTATATGAATTCCTCGATTACCTTAAAGAAAAAGAGCTTAATGTAGTTTTTGTTGATACTCCCCAGGTTCGTTTTGACGCTGAAGAGGGCAGATCAAATACTGTCTATAAGATTTTAGCTGAGGAAGGCTTCGATTGTGTTCACTACTACGAAGAGAACCCGGTTAACAACTTCACTATAGATTTATCTCTTGAAACAGATTTCTATAATGCAGGTCATACCAACTACTATGGTGCAACTAAATTTACTGATATTTTCGCAAAATACCTTGTTGAAAACTATAATTTAAAAGACCGCAGAAACGATGCTCATGTTAAAGAACATTGGGACGGAGTTCATGATACTTTACTTGCTAAAATCGGCGAATTAGAAGAGGCAAGAAGGCTTAAAGAAGAGGAAGAAGCTGCTGAAGCTGCTGAAATTTTAGCTAAAGCTAAAGCTGAAGAGGCTGCAAAAGCTGAGGAAGCTGATAAAGCTACAGAGGCTGTCACACCGCCTGTGGCTGCAGAAGCTCAATAAATCTTGTTACGAGGTTAAGTTATGAAATCAATCGCATTAAAAATCCAGGAGTACGCAAAAACAACTCCCGAGCAGATTGCATTAATCATCAACGATGAAAAATGCAACTATAAAGACCTTGCAGAGTTTAACAGAAAAACTGCAAAGTTTTTAGAAACAAGAGGCATTAAAGCAGGAGACAGAATTGTAGTTGAAGCAGACCACAACTTCTCTTATGTATATTTTTGGTATGGTATTCAGCTTTTAGGTGCAACCTTTGTACCTGTTGAAAAGAGCTCTCCCAGCAAGAGAATTATTGAAATTGCAGAAGAACTTGATGCTGTTAAGATGGTAACTCTTGAAGCGAGAGAAGATCTTGAAGAAGCTTGGTGCCTTGCCGAAATTATAAAAGAAATTGAAGCAACTGCTGACGATTTTGTTGCAGTTGACCCCGATGAAGACAGCCTTGCAGAAATTCTTTTCACAACAGGCACAACAGGTAAATCAAAGGGTGTTATGGTTTCCTTCGGCAACCAAGTAAACATTGCTCTCGCAGGTATTGAAACAACAAATATTAAATCAGATAATATCTGGCTTATTCCCACACCTATGAACCATGCAGCAGCATTGAGAAAAGTCCATATTGCTATGGCAGTAGGTAGTACAACCTGTCTTCTTGACGGCTTCAGAAACTTTAAACAGTATTTCAAAACTATTGAAGATAATAAGGTTACTTCTCTTTATTTGCCCCCATCAGCAATTCACCTTCTTCTTGGGTTTGCAAGTAAAAACTTCGCTGCTCTTAATGACCAGCTCCGTTTTGTTTACTCAAGCTCAACCGCATATCCGGAAACAGATAAAGAAAAAATGCGCAAATTAATGCCTGATGTTTATATGTATAACTGTTTCGGTTGCTCTGAAGCAGGCGTTGTTTGTACAGATGAATTCTGCGTTTCCGGTGGTTCTGAATATGCTTCAAGCGTTGGTAAACCCAACTCATACAGCGAAATTGTTATTCTCGATGAGGACGGCAACGAAATGACTGACGCATCAGCTGAAAACCCCGGTCTTATTGCTATTCGCAGCAAATCAGTTATGAAGGGTTATTGGAACGAACCCGAATTAACTGCACAAGCAATTAAAAACGGTATGCTTGTTATGAGCGACCTTTGCTACTTTGCTCCCAATGGCGAAATCATTCTTGTTGGCAGAAGCAATGATACAATTAACCTCGGTGGCTTAAAGGTTGCACCGATTGAGGTTGAAGAGGTTGTTATGAGAGCTGAATGCGTAGATGAATGTCTTCTTATTCCAACAATCAAGGGTGATAACGTTTCCTTAAAGCTTCTTGTTGTTCTTGAAGAGGGTAAAGAGCTTGACGAGGCTGAAATCCGTAAATTAATTACCGAAAACCTCGAACCCTACAAGCTCCCCAAGAAGATTGAGGTTATTGATGAAATCATTAAAACCTTCAATGGTAAAATTGACAGAAAGCAAATGATTTCAAAATACGCTTAATATTATTAAAACACCTTTATCAAGTACGATTAAAGGTGTTTTATTTATTTTTATATTGAAAACAAACTTTTTTTAGAATATAATATTAAGTAAAGTTAAATGAAAGTGCATATAATTAATCGGTGATAGTTTTGAAGAAATTATTATATGTATTTTTACCTTTAGCACTTTCTTTTATAATATTTATTTATTCTTTTACTGTTCACAATACTATAAAAACGGCTATTCAAGCTGAACAAGGCTCAAATCTACCCGTTATAATTATAGATGCAGGTCATGGTGGTTTTGATGGCGGTGCAGTAGCTAATGACGGAACTGTTGAAAAAGATATAAATCTTTCAATTTCTTTATATCTTAAGGAGTATCTTTCCCTTTTCGGCATAGAAGCTGTTATGATACGAGATGCTGATTACTCTGTTGAAGATAACGGACTAACCACAATAAGAGAGAAAAAATCATCAGATTTACATAACAGAATGAAAATAATGGAAGAAACAGAAAACTCAATATTTATCAGTATTCATCAGAACAAATACACCGATGAAAAATATAGTGGCACTCAGGTTTTTTATTCTCCAAAAACTAAAGATGAAAGCCAAATTTTAGCCCAATCAATTCAAGATTGCATTGTAAATACTTTGCAAAAAGACAATAAAAGGCAAATAAAAGAATGCGGAACCTCTGTTTTTTTGATGTATAATGCAGTAAAGCCGGCAGTGCTTGTTGAATGCGGATTTTTATCGAATTATGCGGAAACAAACAAACTTAAAACACCCGAATATCAAAAGAAAATAGCTTTTTGTATAGCAATAGGAATACAGAATTATATATCTAAGGAATGAATTAAAATGGCAAAAACAAAAACAATTTTTATATGCAACCAATGCGGTTATGAATCTGCAAAATGGTACGGAAAATGCCCTTCCTGCAACGAGTGGGACTCTATGAACGAAGAACAGATTATTACAGAAACTTCTAAAAAAAGTGGTTCTAAGCGTGTTGGTGCTGTAACAAATAAGGTTTTGTCATTATCAAAAATCGACTCTTCAACTGAGCTTAGGTATGACACAGGAGTAGGGGAGTTAAACAGAGTTTTAGGCGGTGGTCTTGTTAAAGGCTCACTTGTTCTTCTTTCGGGTGATCCCGGTATCGGTAAATCTACAATACTTCTCCAAATTTGTGAATATCTTTCTCAGAAGCTTTCCGTTTTATATGTATCGGGGGAAGAATCAGCTTATCAGATTAAAATGAGAGCAAAAAGACTTGGTGTTACAAGTGAAGAGCTTGCTATTATGTGCGAAACAGATGCAGAATTAATTTGTGAATATATAAGAGCTGAAAAGCCCGATATTGTTATGATTGACTCTATTCAGACAATGAGTATATCTGAGGTTAATTCAACCTCGGGTAGTATCACACAAGTTCGTGAATGCACAAATCTATTTATGAGAACTGCTAAAAATTTTGATGCTTCAATTATTTTAGTAGGTCATGTAAATAAAGATGGCAATATTGCAGGACCCAAGGTTTTGGAGCATATAGTTGATACTGTTTTATATTTTGAAGGCGAAAGGAATCTTTCTTACAGAATTTTAAGAGCAGTTAAAAATCGTTTCGGTTCAACTAATGAAATCGGCGTTTTTGAAATGACAAGCAAAGGGCTCACAGAAATAGAAAACCCCTCTTTAGCGATGATTTCCGGAAGGCCCTTAAACATATCGGGTACTTGCGTAACTTGCCTTATAGAAGGCTCCAGACCTATTTTAGCGGAGGTTCAAGGACTTGCAACCACCTCCGGATACGGAAATCCTCGCAGAATGGCAACAGGATTTGATTATAATCGAATGGCGATGCTTATTGCTATTTTAGAAAAACGTGCTGGTTACTTCTTGGGCAATATGGATTGCTATGTAAACATAGTTGGCGGTCTTCGTGCAGATGAACCTGCAAGTGACCTTGCGGTTGCTTTATCAATTATATCAAGCCTTAAGGATGTTGTTATTGATAGCTCAACTATAGTTTTCGGTGAAATCGGTCTTGGTGGTGAAATCCGCACAATTAACAACTGTGAAAAAAGAATTCGAGAGTGTGAGCGTCTTGGTTTTAAAAGATGTATAGTACCACGACAGAATCTAAAAAACCTTTCAAAAGAAGACTTTGGAGATATTGAAATATTCGGTGTTAGAAATATCAGAGAAGCCTTTGAATGTGCGGTTGATAATATATGAATAAGCTTATAAAAGTGCCTTGTTTGCCTGAATACAGGGTAAATAAATGCTTAATCGGTGAGAAATATACTGTTGAAATAAAAGAGTTGAAAGAGCTTGGTATTGAATGCTTGACTCTAAATGAAAATCCTTTATTAGAAAAAGAAATCAATAGCCACGCAGATATTTTAGCTTTTAATTTTGGTAACGGACAAGCTCTTATAAATAACCGTTCAATAGGGGAGGACGTACTGAAAAATATCGGTATTGAGCCCCTTATTTATGATAAAATATTTTCTCCGTATCCCAACGATATACCGCTGAATGTTGCTTTTACAGGCAAACACATTATATGTAATTCAACATATACTGCAAGCGAAATAATTGATTTTGCTCGTAAAAATAATATTGAAATAATCAATACGAAACAGGGCTATACTAAATGCAATTTATGTATTGTAAATGATAATGCAGTAATAACAGAAGACAAGGGTCTCGCCTGTTTGTTAAAAAATTATCAATATGATGTTTTGTTAATCTCAAGCGGTGATGTTTACCTTTCTGATGCCCATTACGGCTTCCTCGGTGGAGCTTCCTGCAAGATTTCATCTAATGAAATGTATTTCAGCGGGGATTTAAGTGGCCATAGAGATTACGAAAGCATAATAAACTTTTTAAAGCTTTATAATGTTAAACCTATTTATAATAAATCCCGTAAATTAACTGATTTTGGCGGAATTATTCAATTAACCGAATAAATTGGTTAAATTATATAGAATTAATAATAGAATTAAAAAAACTCGAAAAAATCCCGTTTAATCAGTTTTTTCGAAATGAGTAAAGTATCAAATAAAAAATTTCTATTCAACGTATCAAAGAGTTAATTTTTTATAAATTAAAAATTCTGAAAGGAAAATTAAGAAAATGAAAAAAGCAGAAAAAAATGCAGTAGCAAAATTAGGTTATACAATAACAATGGTTGTAGTAGCGTCTGCAATATTAATTTGTATGAAAAAGTATAAAGAATGATTATATACATAGTAATTATGCCTTCAAGGCTGATAAAACAAATAAACAATACCAAACAACCAAATCCTACGGGCAAGGCTTAAAAATGCTTTTGCCCGCCTTATTCTCTCCTCCGACTTATACAAAACTTTAATTTTGTATAAGTTGTTGACAAGGTGAAGAAAGCAGTGTATAATAAGCTTGTACGAGCAACACGCTCCTCTTCCACATTTTTTTGTAAAGTAGGTTGATGTTTTGAAAAAAGAAGATTTTATTTATATCTTCCCGCCGTTTATATTCGAATACCTCAATTATAATAGTGTTATTAAAAACAGGTCAGATTTGACTGTCAAAGAATATGCAAACGATTTATATACTTTTTTTAGGTTTTTAAAGCAGCTGCGTGGACTCGTACCGCCGGAAACACCTTTTGAAGATATTAAAATTAATGATTTAACTATTGAAACAGTTTCTTCAGTTACATTAAATGATGCATATATGTTTCTTGTTTACTGCAAGGATGAGCGTGAAAATAATGAGCGTACCCGTGCCCGTAAGGCCACTACCCTGCGTATGTTTTATAAATACTTAACTGTTCAGAAACGTTTACTCCCGGAAAATCCACTGCAAGAGCTTGATTCACCAAAAATCAAAAAAACTCTCCCCAAGTATTTAACACTTGACGAGAGCCTTAATTTGTTAAAAGCGGTTGATGGTAAATTTAAAGAGAGAGATTATTGCATTATAACTTTATTTTTAAACTGCGGAATGCGACTTTCAGAGCTTGTTTCATTAAATTTAAGCGACATACGTTCTAACAACACTATTGTAGTAACAGGTAAAGGTAACAAGGAACGAACTATTTACTTAAATAATGCTTGTATTGATGCAATTAATGCATATCTCCCCTTTCGTCCGGTTGATGGTGTTAAAGATAAAAACGCATTGTTTATCAGCCGACAAAAGTCAAGAATCAGCCCCAAAACCGTACAATTTATTGTTAAAAACACATTAGAAAAAGCCGGAATGAAGGAAAGAGAGCTTTCAACACATAAATTAAGACACACAGCAGCAACTCTTATGTATCAATACGGAAATGTTGATGTTCTGGCAATCAAAGAAATGCTTGGTCACGAAAGCCTGAGCACAACGCAGATTTACACTCATATTATGGACGAACAGCTTCAAAAAGCAGCAGATGCAAACCCACTAAGCACTGTTAAAGCACCTAAGCGACCTGTTTTCACTGATGAAACTGAGGATTTAGGTAAAAATGAATAAGCTTTCAAAGATTTTAAAGCAAAATGTACTTATAAGGGCACCTATGATAACAGGAATACATAGTATTAAATAGTTTACAATATATTCTTTGAACAAATTTTGTCCTCGTAAAGCATTATCCCCTACTATACAATTAAATAAATTCACAGATAATTTTGTACTCTCACAACAGCACCTGACAAGAGTTGCTGTTGTGATTGCATAAGGAGCTAAATTTATAATAATACAATAAAAGATGCCTTTAAGCCCATAGTTAATCAGCATTAAGGAAACATAACAACTGCACATTATACCGAAAATCACAGGAACTGCCCATACAAACGGCGTTCCGACAGCACACATTCCAAATAAAAATGCAATAACAATAAATATTACAAGATAAACTGCAACCCCGGAAAAACAAGACAAAAACCCACATTCACTTTTAGCCGAAATATAATTATTTAAAAGCGTACTAAGGGCATTTCTTATATCATCATTTAAATTTTTAATTATAAAAATCCCCAATATAATTCCGCACAGAAAAAAAGAAAACAGAATTATAGTTTCATAATCAAGATTTAATGGCTTTAGTCTTTTTGCTCTTATTACAACACTTTTTTTTAACATTTTTTATGCTCCTATATTTTAGTATTCGCAGCAGTAATACCACCCAAAAGGCCACCTGAGAGAGATAATAAAAAAGCTATAAAAATATCACTTGTAATGCTAAAATTATTAATAACGGAAATTACAAGAAAAACAAGCAAGCCATACGGAACAGCAGATAAAAGTCCCGTTAAAAAGCCTCGTCCTTTAACCTTTTTATAAACATAAACTCCGCAAACAAAGCCACCAAGAATAATAAAAGCAAACATAAGACAGTACATAATTGTTGATTCGAGGTTGGTTTTATACATAATTAAACTAAGACATAAATACAATACCGAAAATACAACCAAGCCTCTTATTACACCAAATAAATAAGGCTTAAATTTATGAAAAGCTTCACCTATTTTTTTATTTTTAGGCATAAAAAAACCTCCGCATACCTTTTTGTACAAGATATGCGGAGAAATTTTTATATATTCTTATTCTTCAGTTTTTTCTTCAGCCATTTTAGCTTCTTCTTCAGCTTTCATATCCTCAGCAGAACCGATATTTTCAACCTTCTTGCTTTTTTTGGATTTGCCGTTTACTGCTTTATCAATAGCAGCTTTTTCGCTCTGAGCTTTTTTAGCGTCAGCGGCAGCTTTTCTTTCAGCTTCCATACGCTCATTAGCTGTATTGTTAGTCTGAATAGCCCAACGCTGAAATTTCATTTTAACTCTGTCTGCACCTGTTTCAAGAACAATGCTGTCTTCTTTAACGGTAACAACTCTACCCATAATACCACCGATTGTTGTAATTTCGTCACCAATCTGGATAGTATCACGCATCTGCTGTTCTTCTTTTTGTTTCTTCTTCTGGGGGCGAATCATAACAAAATACATTACTGCGAATAAGCCTACCATAAGAATAAGTGACATGGGGTTACCGCCTGCTGCTGCGCCGCCTTCAGCACCTGCACCTGCGTTAGCACCACCGCCAAAAAGACCACTTAATAAGGGAATAAATTCAAACATATTTTTTTCCTCCAAAAATTTCATACTATGGTATTATAACTTCATTGCTAAAAATATACAAGTGTTTTTCGAAAATTAATTAAATATTTATATTCTTGTATCAAGCAAATCAACATATTTATCCTTAAATTCTGTAAACGTGCCCTTATCAAGCTCATCACGGATTCTCTGCATAAGGTTATTGTAAAAATAGAGATTATGAGTAACCGCAAGACGCATAGCGAGAATTTCTTTCGCCTTAAATAAATGATGAAGATATGCTCTTGAATGCTTCTGACAAGTGGGACAATTACATTCGATATCAATAGGTGTATCGTCATTTGCATATTTAGCATTATTGAGGTTGATTATACCGTTCCATGTAAAAAGATGTCCGTGACGGGCGTTTCTGCTGGGCATAACGCAGTCGAACAGGTCAACTCCCCTGCTAACCCCCTCAATTATATTACCGGGTGTACCAACGCCCATAAGATAACGAATTTTATCCCTTGGTGCAAATGGCTCAACAGCAGAAATAATACGATACATATCCTCCTTAGGTTCACCCACCGCAAGACCACCGATAGCGTATCCGTCAAGGTCTAATTCTGCAATTTGCTTCATGTGTTCAACTCTTAAATCATCAAAGGTTGCACCTTGGTTAATACCAAAAAGCAGTTGATTTTTGTTAAGTGTATCAGAAAGAGAGTTCAGTCTTTCCATCTCGTTTTTGCAACGGATTAACCATCTTGTTGTTCTTGCGATAGATTCCTTTGCATATTTATACTCCGCAGGGTTTTTTACGCATTCATCAAAAGCCATTGCAATAGTAGAACCCAAATTTGACTGAATCTGCATACTTTCTTCGGGACCCATAAAGATTTTTTTACCATCAATATGAGAATTAAAGGTTACGCCCTCTTCTTTAATTTTGCGAAGACTTGCAAGGGAAAATACTTGAAATCCTCCGCTATCAGTAAGAATAGGGCCACTCCAGCCCGTAAATTTATGAAGACCGCCCAATTCTTTAATAAGCTTGTCACCGGGTCTTACATGTAAATGATAAGTATTGCAAAGCTGAACCTGGCAATTAATATCTTTTAAATCATAGGCAGATAAACCACCCTTAATAGCACCGCAGGTTGCAACATTCTGAAATGCAGGTGTCTGCACTGTGCCGTGAACGGTCTGAAACTCACCACGACGGGCAGTGCCTTCTGTTTTGATAAGCTTGAACATAAAAATACCTCTTAAAGAATCAACATACAATCACCGAATGAGAAAAATCTGTATTTTTCTTGGACTGCGGTTTTGTAAGCAGAAAGTGTTTTATCATAGCCGTAAAAAGCCGAAACAAGCATAATCAATGTGCTTTCGGGCAAATGGAAATTGGTTAAAAGTCCGTCAATACATTTGAATTTATAGCCCGGGTAAATAAATATATCTGTATTTCTGTCATCCTCACAGATTTCACCGCAGAAGGTGCCCACGCTTTCAAGAGTTCTGCAGCTTGTTGTGCCCACCGCAATAACTCTGCCACCATTTTTCTTAGTTTCATTAATTAAATCTGCTGTTTCCTTGGGCAAGTGATAATGCTCAGAATGCATCTGATGGTCTTCTATTTTCTCTGCCTTAACGGGTCGGAAGGTACCTAAACCAACGTGGAGAGTAACATAACCGATGTTAACGCCTTTATTCTTAAGCTTTTCAAGAATTTCTTCAGTAAAATGAAGGCCTGCGGTTGGTGCTGCAGCTGAGCCAAGCTCCTTAGAATAAACAGTCTGATATCTTTCTTTATCTTCAAGCTCCTCGGTTATATAATGAGGCAAAGGCATCTGACCGATTTTATCGAGAATATTATAAATATTATCTGATTCATCATAAAAGAATCGAACTATTCTGTTGCCGTTTTCCAGAACATTTTCAACCTTAGCAGTTAATATACCATCACCGAAGGTGAATTCAGTCCCCTCTTTAGCTCGTTTACCGGGACCCGCAAGCGTTTCCCATAAATCATTTTCAATCTGCTTTAATAATAAGAATTCAACAACTGCACCTGTTTCTTTTTTAGTACCGTAAATTCTTGCAGGAAGAACACGGGTATTATTGAGAATAAGGCAATCGCCTGCATTGAAATAATCGCAGATATCATAGAAATGCTTATGTAAAATTTCATTATTTTCCTTTGAAAGCACCATCATTCTTGAGCTGTCACGAGGCTCAAGCGGATGCTGCGCAATAAGCTCTTCGGGTAAATCATAGAAAAAATCAGATTTGTTCATAGTAATTCCTTTATTTATAATATAATATACTAAAATAAATGCTTTAAAAACATTGACTTAAGTTACAATAATATGTTAATATATTTAATCGTTGAAATATTATAATTCATTTATAAAGTATTTACAAGTATTTTTTTACGAGAGTGAGTGTTTTCGAACCAAATATGGATTAACACAGGCTCTCAATGGAGGTTTTACGATGAAAAAGTACAAAGTTGGTATTATCGGTGCAACAGGTATGGTTGGTCAGAGATTTGCACTTTTACTTGCAGACCACCCCTGGTACGACGTAACAGTTCTTGCAGCTTCTTCACGTTCTGCAGGTCAGAGCTATAAAGAAGCTCTTGGCGACAGATGGTGTATGGAAGAACCCACACCCGAAAAATATCTTGATATGACTGTTCTTGATGCAGAAAAGGATATTGAAAAAATCGCTTCTGAGGTTGATTTTGTATTCTGTGCAGTTAATCTTTCAAAAGCAGAAACAAAAGAGCTTGAAGAAAAATATGCAAAGGCAGAATGCCCTGTTGTTTCAAATAACAGTGCCCACAGAATGACTCCCGACGTTCCTATGGTAGTTCCGGAGCTTAACCCTGAGCATATTGAGGTTATTCATTCTCAGAGAAAACGCCTTGGTACAAAAAGAGGCTTTATTGCAGTTAAATCAAACTGCTCATTGCAGAGCTATGTTCCTGCACTCTTCCCTCTTCATGAAAAATACACAGTTAAAGATGTTGTTGTTTGCACATACCAGGCAATTTCCGGTGCAGGTAAAACATTTGAAAGATGGCCCGAAATGGTTGATAACGTAATCCCCTTCATTGGCGGTGAAGAAGAAAAGAGCGAAAAAGAGCCTCTTAAGCTTTGGGGTAAAATTGTTGGTGATGAAATCGTTTCTGCAACAGAGCCTCATTTCACTGCTCAGTGTATTCGTGTTCCCGTTTCTGACGGTCACATGGGTGCAGTTTTCGTAAGATTTGAAAACAAACCCGAAAAAGAAGATATGATTGAAATGTGGAAGAGCTTTAAAGGCAGAGCTCAAGAGCTTGAGCTTCCCTCAGCTCCCAAGCAGTTCCTTCACTATTTTGAAGAGGATAATATGCCTCAGACAAAGCTTCACAGAAACCTTGAAAACGGTATGGCTGTTTCCATCGGTCGTCTTCGTGAAGATACTCAGTATGATTATAAATTCGTATGCCTTGCACATAACACTCTCCGTGGTGCTGCAGGTGGTGCAGTTCTTCTTGCAGAGCTTCTCTGTGCAGAAGGTTATATGGATTGATAATACATAGGAATATTTTTTCCTAAATTTAATTTTTGGAGGTTTTCGCTGTGAAAAATCCTATTTTCACGGGTGCCGGTGTTGCCATTGTAACACCATTCAAAGACGAGGATTTAAAAATCAATTTCCCACTTTTTGAGGAGATAATCGAAAACCAAATTCAAAACGGAACTGATGCTATTGTTGTTTGCGGCACAACAGGTGAAAAATCAACCCTAGTTTACGACGAGCATGTTGAAGCAATCCGCACTGCAGTCAGAGTTACAAACGGCAGAATCCCTGTTATTGCAGGAACGGGCAGTAACGATACAGTCCATGCCGTTAAGCTTTCAAATGATGCAGAAGCCTGCGGTGTTGACGGTCTTTTAATGGTTACCCCCTATTACAACAAAGCATCTCAAGACGGACTCATTGAGTCTTATACTTTCATAGAAAAACGAGTTTCAACACCTATTATTCTTTATAATGTGCCCTCAAGAACGGGAGTTAATATTAAGCCCGAAACCTATCTTGAGCTTTCTAAGCTCCCCCTTATAAACGGAGCTAAAGAAGCAAGCGGTGATATTTCCGCTTTTGCTAAAACAGTTGCTCTTTGCGGTGACAACCTTAATTTCTATTCGGGTAATGACGATCAGATTACCGCTTTCACTGCTTTAGGTGCGAAGGGTGTTATTTCCGTTCTTTCAAATATTGCTCCGAAGCTTGCTCACGATATTGCAATGCTTGGCATTGAGGGTAAAACTGCCGAAAGTGCAAAATTACAGCTGGAATATATTGACTTATGTAATGCTCTTTTCTGTGATGTCAACCCCATTCCCGTTAAAGCTGCAATGTGTATGATGGGTGTAAATGTAGGCAGATGCAGAATGCCTCTTTCTCCTCTTAATGAGGCGAATGAGAAGCTTTTGAGAAATGTTTTGGAAAAACATAATATGATATAAATTTTGTACCACCCACCACCTGCGGTGGTCCCCCCTCCTTTTTCGTTTCACGAAAAAAGAGGGATAAATGGGTTTAAATAAATAATTTAAAGGATGTTCTAAAATGACAAGAATACTTTTAAGCGGTTGTTGCGGTAAAATGGGCAGAAATGTTATTTCTGTTGTTAATGCAAGAAAAGACTGTGAAATTGTTGCAGGTATTGATATTGTTGATGACAGCACTCTCGGTTTTCCTGTTTTCCAGAATTATGGCGAGGTAAATGTAAAAGCTGATGTTATAATCGACTTTTCAAATCCTGCTTTGCTTTCAGATATGTTGGATTTTGCAGTTAAGACAAATACTGCGGTTGTTTTGGCAACAACAGGTCTTTCCGACGAACAAATCAAAGAGGTTGAAGCTGCATCAAAAGATATTGCAGTTTTCTTCTCGTATAATATGTCTTTAGGCGTTAGTCTTCTCTGCGAGCTTTCAAAAACCGCTGCAAAAATTCTTGGTACTGATTTTGATGTTGAAATTGTTGAAGCTCACCATAATCAGAAAATTGATGCTCCCAGCGGTACTGCCATTATGCTCGGCAATGCAGTTAAAGAGATGATGCCCGATGCTTACTTTGAATATGACAGACACTCAAAAAGAGAAAAACGCCATACAAATGAAATCGGCATTCATTCCGTTCGTGGTGGTACAATCGTTGGCGAGCATGAAGTAATTTTCGCAGGGAATGACGAAATTGTTAAGCTTTCTCATAGCGCTCGTTCAAAAGCAATATTTGCTCAAGGCGCAGTAAACGCCGCAGCTTTCCTTAACGGTAAAGAAAACGGCATATATAATATGAGTGATTTAGTTAATTCTTAAATAACACAAAAAGCTTGGGAAGAAAATCCTGAGCTTTTTATTTTTAGTGAAAAGAGCAAAATAATGATATACGATTAATCTTTTAGCATTTAACAATTAGCACTTACCATTTAGCACTTACCACTTAGCACTTAGCACTTAGCACTTACCATTTAGCACTTACCACTTACCATTTAGCACTTAGCACTTAGCACTAACATTACTTCTCCGACTTGTCGGTGAAGTTAATGTTATGTAGTGACAGCAATCGTTTAATCGGTCGATGGTTCTTTCTCCGAGATATCTGCAAAACTCCTCTTTCGAAAGATTAGTTGTTATAATTGTTGACAGTCTTTGGCTATAACGATAATCAAAAAAATCAAATAAATCCGAGGAAATCCTTTTACTGTCACCGTAGGTTGAGCCCAAATCATCCACCACAAGAATTTTCGCATTTTTAAACTCGTCAATAAGTGATTTTTCTTCCTTATATCTGTGTTTTTCATAAAGAGAGAGTATTTCTCTTTCCTTCGTAAATCTGCACCTTGAATCAATTCTGAAGCCTACATCGTTTTTAAACCCCTTATCTTGAGCCTTGATAACCTCATTGAGAGCGGTCTCGTTGACAGGCTCTTTTTTGTTATATTCATTTATAATTGATGAGGCAATATAAGTCTTTCCGCTACCTCTGTTACCCAGCAAAATAAGACCGTTTTTTCCTTGCTCTTCGCCACCCTTAAGCATTAAGTCAGTAATATATTTTGCAGCGCTTATTGCCTTTTTATTATGTTCATCAACAATCAACCTATCAAAAAAGGCATTCTCCTCTCTTTTCAGAATACGGCTGGCTTCAGTTCTTTTCTTTAAATATGTATCAAGAGCCTTATCTTTTTTAGCATTTTCAAGCTTTAATCTCTCTTGCTTCTCGCATTCGCATTCAATACTGTAATAATGCCTGAATTCTCCGAATTCAATAAATCTCTGCTCCTTTTCCTTTCCGCAAACAGAGCAGTACTTTTTATTATCCATAAGCACCCCCGAAATCAAAATTATCTTCTTCATCTTCTTTGTATCTGTCAGGGTCTGTAATATCACCGATAAAAGCTTCCTGCGGTTCATCTTCCCATCGCCTTTGATTAAGATATGTTGCAGGGTATGGTATAAACTGACCGTTATCCTTTAACCATTGCTCGCTTTTCTTCTGCCATTTTAGTGCAGTTAATATATCCCCTTTATCTTTCTGAGTTAATTTAAGCTTGTTAAACACTTTATATGCCGCACCCTTACCAATCTTTTTAGGATAAGCCTTCCAGAACTGCAAAAACTCTTCAGAATAGCAATCTGATGATACTTCACCCCTCATCTCTGATGAGGAAGATATTGATATATATTCTGTTTCTATATCTGTGTCTGTTTCTATATCTGTGTCTATTTCTATATCTATATCTATATCTATATCTATATCTATATCTGTATCTATTTCTTTATCTGTATCTGCTTTTTTGGCTTTTAATTCGCTTTTATTGGGTTTATTTGGGTTTTTAGGTCTACCACCTTTTTTACCATTTATTGAATTTGCATTACATCGCTTTTCATAAGCTTCCATATCCCTTTCAAGAGTTCTTTTAATAAATGAAAAAGCAGTTTCAACTGCAAAATCATCAAATTTTGGAATTTCACCTGTTTTACCAAACTTAAACATACCGATAAACATTTCACCGGCTTGCTCTTTAGTAAATTTTTCTAATGTTTCAAGCCAATCAAAATAAACAATAAATCCTTTCTTTTCTTTCACTCAATTCCTCCTTGTTATTTTATTTTTGCGAAGCTTATCATCCCCGTTGCTCTTGGGCAATAGGGATGATTTGTATGATTGCACAAATTAGTAGTGAACATTTGTTCTGTTTATAAATATAACCTATTTTTTTAAAAAAATCAATAGACATAGCTCCCCCACAACAAAAAATAAAAGACCCGGAGCATTACTGCTCCGAGCCTTTAACTAATTTATTTAATATCGATATACAAGCAAGCTTGTTCGATATATTTTGCTTCACAAAATTCGATATATTTCTCTTCGCTCAATTCGATATGATATAAATCCTTATTAACGCGTGCCGTCAGGCACATATCGAACCGCAGGTATATCGAATAGTCAGATATATCGAAAATCCGTCAGGATTTATATCGATGTGGCTTCGCCACAATTAATACGCTTTTCCCCAATATACCATATATTTTGCCGGTTTGCCGCAGCAAACGCAGGTATCAGAAAGATTCTCCTGCTCAAAGGGAATGCAACGAGAGCCAACTCCTGTAAGCTCTTTAACCTTATCTTCACATTCTTCTTCACCGCACCACATAGCCTTAACAAAGCCGTCACCGTTTTCACTAAGCTTTGCATTGATTTCATCAATAGTTGTGCATGAGAATGTGCGTTTATTAAGGTTATCAAGTGCTTTATTATAGATAGCAGCAGCATAATCTTTAAGAGTTGCACTGAGAATTTCTTCAAGATTATCGAGAGAAGCAAAGATTTTTTCTCTGTTATCTCTTCTAACAAGAACGCACTGATTATTTTCAATGTCCTTAGGACCGATTTCAAGACGAACAGGAACACCCTTCATCTCATATTCAGAGAATTTCCAACCGGGAGAGTTATCAGAACTGTCAACCTTTACTCTGAAATTTTTACTGAGACGGTCACGAAGCTCATAAGCTTTATCAAGAACACCGGGCTTATGCTGAGCTATAGGAAGAATAACAACTTGAATAGGTGCAACATCGGGAGGAAGAACAAGTCCGTTATCATCACCGTGGGACATAATAAGCGCACCGATAAGACGAGTTGTGCAGCCCCAAGAGGTCTGATGAACGTAAGTAAGCTTATTTTCTTTATTCTGATACGTCATATTGAATGCTCTTGCAAAGCCATCACCGAAATAGTGTGATGTTGCAGCTTGAAGAGCTTTACCGTCGTGCATAAGAGCTTCAATAGCATAAGTTGCTTCTGCACCGGCAAATTTATCACTTTCAGTCTTTTTACCCTTAACAACGGGCATACAAAGAGATTTTTCGCAGAAATCAGCATAAACATTGAGCATCTGCTCTGTTTCTGCAACAGCTTCTTCTGCAGTTGCGTGAACAGTGTGACCCTCCTGCCACAAAAATTCTCTTGTTCTGAGGAAAGGACGGGTTGTTTTTTCCCAACGAACAACACTGCACCACTGGTTATAGAGCTTAGGTAAATCTCTGTGAGATTGAATAATTTTAGCATAATGCTCGCAGAAAAGTGTTTCGGAGGTAGGTCTTACGCAAAGCTTTTCTTCAAGCTCGTCGCTACCACCGTGAGTTACCCATGCAACCTCGGGAGCAAAGCCTTCAACATGGTCTTTCTCCTTCTGTAAAAGGCTTTCGGGAATAAACATTGGCATATAAACATTTTCGTGACCCAATTCTTTAAATCTTGTGTCAAGAATTTTCTGAATATTTTCCCAGATAGCGTAGCCATAAGGGCGGATAATCATACAACCCTTAACACTTGAATAGTCAACAAGGTCAGCCTTTTTAACAACATCTGTGTACCATTGAGCAAAATCCACCTCCATAGAAGTGATTGCTTCAACCATCTTTTTCTGTTCTGCCATTTTTAAATCCTCTTTATTTAATATTTTTCTCAATAAAATTAACTAAATCGCCTACTGTTATGATTGTTTCAAGGTCATCTTCCGTAACCTCAATTTCAAAAACATCTTCAACATCCATTGATAAATCAGCTAAATCCAATTCATCAAAACCAAAATCGCCTTGTAATGTTGCTTGGGCTTTAAATTCATCATCTTCAATTTCAAAATAATCACAGATTATTTCTTTGAGTTTTTCAAAAACCATAATAACCTCCGAAATGCAACTTGAAGATTTAACCTATAAATTGTATATATTTTATAGAGGTTTGTCAAGGGAAATAATAAAAATAGTGGCAAGTTGGAAGTGGCAAGTTTCGGGGAAACTACGTTTCCAAATATTTTAAGCTTCGCAAACAACTACTTTTTACCACTATATCATTTAATTTCTAATTTAAAAATCAAAGAAATCATAGTTGCGGTTACTTTTACGAATTATAAATGCCGACCGCAGGTCCCTATAATTCTGCATTCTGCATTTTGCATTCTGCATTAGAACTTTTAATTTTTAAATATCTTTTTATACTCCTTCAACACCACAGGCGCAATTATGTTATAAACCAAAACATTACCCCCTGCTTTTATTAAGTTAAAAGCAACGCAAACACCTAAAAAGCCTTTAATGAAAGCATTGAAATCGAGATTCATAAAAACAGAGGTGAGCCAGATATTCATCGGTATCATAACAATTACAACCACAATAACACCGCAAATCGCTGAAATAACCGAACCCTTAATCCCCTTTATTTTTTTCTTTATAAAATAAAGAGTCAATATCATAAGTCCCGATGATAAAAAGTGCATTAAAAAGCCGATTATACCGCTTGAAGCACTAACAGTGAGAGTTTGCACAAGGCAAACAACAAAAAGGCTTACAAGGGCATATACAGGCCCTAAAACTGCAGAGCAAACGAGTATGGGAACATCAGCAAATTCCATTTCATAAAACGGTGCAGACGGAAAAATCGGAAAACGGATTATTACCATAAGCACAAGGGAAAGTGCAGCTAAAACAGCTGCAGTTGTGAGTCTTTGAAGCTTTTGTTTGGTTGTGTAATTGGATTTTTTCATAACTTAAACATCCTTTCAATAAAAAAAATCGCCCCGAAAGACTCAGGGCGAAAATTAAAGGTTTCATTTAAGATTATAAGTAAAATCTTTTGAAATCTTCTCTCATCCGGACTATACCGTCGGTACAGGAATTTCACCTGTTCAGTCAAAAGACTCGCAGACTTTACTGCCGGTGGGGACTTACACCCCGCCCTGAAGTTTCGTTTATATTATGATATTCTGTTTTTTTAATATTGTCAATATGAAAATTAGAAATTAGGAATTAGAAATTAGAAATCAAGGGGAAGCCTCGCTTCCAAACAATTAATAAAGTTGCAAGTTGGAAGTGGCAAGCGGCAAGTTTAGGGGAAACTTCGTTTCCAAATATTATAATGGCTTCGCAAACCACTACTTTTTAGCTCTATATCTTTTAATTTCAAATTTAAGAATCAAGAAAATTATAGTTGAGGTTTCATTTACTAATTATAATTGCGTCGCAGACCCTTTAATTCTGCATTTTGCATTCTGCATTCTGCATTTTTTATTGACTTTCACCCTTTAATATAATATACTTATATATGTATGAAATTTTATATTTAATATTTTACATAGGAGTTTTTACAAATGGGAATTTATGAAGAATTAGTCGCTCGCGGACTTATTGCACAGGTTACAAACGAAAGTGAAATCCGTGAAATGATAAACGCAGGTAAAGCAAAATTCTACATCGGCTTCGACTGCACTGCTGACAGCCTTACTGCAGGTCACTTTATGGCTTTAACCCTTATGAAGCGTCTTCAGATGGCAGGTAACAAGCCCATCGCTCTCATCGGTGGCGGTACAACTATGATTGGTGACCCCTCAGGCAGAAGTGATATGAGAAAAATGCTTACTAAAGAGGATATTGACCACAACGCAGAATGCTTCAAAAAGCAAATGGAGCGTTTCATTGAATTTGGCGAAGGTAAGGCTCAGATGGTTAACAATGCTGACTGGCTTCTTAACCTTAATTATGTTGAGCTTCTCCGTGAGGTTGGTGCTTGCTTCTCTGTTAACAATATGCTTCGTGCAGAATGTTATAAGCAGAGAATGGAAAACGGTCTTTCCTTCCTTGAATTCAACTATATGATTATGCAGAGCTATGACTTCTACTACCTCTTCAAGCACTACGGCTGCAATATGCAGTTCGGTGGTAACGACCAGTGGAGCAATATGCTCGGCGGTACTGAGCTTATCAGACGTAAATTAGGTGAAGATGCTCATGCTATGACAATCACTCTTCTTACTGACTCTCAGGGCAAGAAAATGGGTAAAACAGCAGGTAATGCAGTATGGCTTGACCCCAACAAAACCTCTCCCTACGAATTCTATCAGTACTGGAGAAACGTTTCTGATGATGACGTTCTCAAATGCATCAGAATGCTCACATTCCTTCCCCTCGAACAGATTGACGAAATGGATAAATGGGAAGGAAGTCAGCTTAACAAAGCAAAAGAAATTCTTGCTTATGAGCTTACAAATCTTGTTCACGGTGAAGAAGAGGCAACAAAAGCTCAAGAAGCTGCAAAAGCAGTTTTCAGCGGTGCAGGCAATTCTGAAAATATGCCCTCAACAGAGCTTTCAGCAGAAGATTTCTCTGCAGATGGTCTCGGTATTATTGATGCTTTATGCAAAGCAAGCCTTTGCTCCTCAAGAGGTGAAGCAAGACGCCTTATTCAGCAGGGTGGCGTAAGCGTTGATGATGTAAAAATTACCGACCCAATGTATATCATTCCTCTTGCTGACTTCGAAAAGGGTTATGTAATCATCAAAAAAGGTAAAAAAGTATTCCACAAAATTGTTAAATAATTATGAGTAAGTTATATAGTGCTTACATTTCATCCTATCGTATGGACACTCGAGATTGGGAAGAATTTTTAAAATATGCAGGTGATATTTATAACTCACCGCAGCTGCAAAAGCTGGAGGGCTTTGAACAGCATTTCAAAATCAACCGTCTTCAGCATATCAGAAGCGTTGCATATTTAAGCTTTCTTGTGTCCCGTAAATTAGGCCTCGATTATAAAAGCACTGCCCGTGCTGCAACAATGCATGACCTTTTTTATTACGATTGGCGTGAAGATGATTTAAGCCATAAGCTACACGGCTACAGACATCCCGGTACTGCATTAAAAAATGCTTACTATCTTTGCGGAACTTTAAATAAAAAAGAAGAAGATATCATAAAAAAACACATGTGGCCATTAACTGTTGTACCTCCAAAGTATCTTGAAAGCTTTGTTGTTACATCTATGGACAAATACTGTGCAACGATTGAAATGATTTATTCATCTTCAGAAAAATACAGGAAAAAGTTCCATATTTTAACCGGAATAGGTGAAGAATAAATGTTAGAATATTCAGTTTTAGATTATATCTTTTATTTCTTCTTTTACAGCTTTATCGGTTGGTTTTTTGAGTCCTGCTACTGTTCAATCCGTCCTAAAAAATGGATTAACAGAGGCTTTTTAAGAGGTCCTATCTGCCCTATCTACGGTACAGGCGGTCTTGTTATGATGATATGCCTTTTACCCTTAAGGCACATAACAGAAAACCTCTATGTCAATGAGCTATTGATTTTTATTGCAGGTGCAATTCTTTGTGATATAGTTGAATTTATGACAAGCTACATTATGGAAAAGCTTTTCAATGCTCGCTGGTGGGACTATTCCAACAAAAAATTTAATATTCAAGGCAGAATCTGTTTGACTCACACTTTCTATTGGGGAACCTGCTCCTGCCTTTTCGTATTTATATTAGAGCCAATAATGAACCTATATCTTGTAGGTCAAGTCAGCGAAAGCTCAAGAAATATTTTAACCTATATTTTCCTTACAGTTTTTGCTTTTGACTTGCTTGATACGGTTATTCATGCTCTCGGTATCCGAGATATATCAAATAAATTTATGAAGCTTTCTGAAGAAATCAGCGAGTTTGCGATTCAAGTTTATTCAACCATTGGCGGTAAATCCGAAAACGAATCAGAAGCTATGAAGAAGGAGCTAAACGAAAAATTCGATGAGCTTCATTCTAAATATAATAAATTTAGGAATGAGCTTAAGGATGTAAAAAGCAAATCAAGAGAAAGATTATTTACGGCATTCCCTTTCTTGAAAGACGGAATGGCAAAGCAGGATAAGCTTTTAGAAGATTTATTTGCAGATTTAAAAGAAAAAATTACAGGTAATAAATAACTTATGGAGGGTTTATTATGAGTTTAAAGCACGCTTATTACAGAGGTTATCAGAAAACAATGAAATTTGCTGTTAACTTCCTTGATTGGACACCACCCAAGCTTATCAAAGGTGCAGGTTCTGTTAAAGAATTGCCTAAAATAGTTAAAAGCGAAGGCGTTAACAATGTTCTTGTTGTAACCGATAAGGGTCTTATGGGATTAGGTCTTCTTAACCCCTTATTTGAAGCTCTCGAAGCAGAAGGAATTAAATACTCAGTATTCGACAGCGTTCAACCGAACCCCACAATTTACAATGTTGAGGATGCCCTCAAAATGTATAAGGAAAACGGTTGCGAGGGCTTTATTGCTTTCGGTGGCGGTCCACCTATGGACTGCGCAAAGGTTACTGGTGCAAGAGTTGTTAAACCTAAGCAGACTCCCTCCGATATGAGAGGTGTTCTCAAGGTTCTCAAGAAGCTTCCGCCCTTCTTTGCAGTTCCCACAACTGCCGGTACAGGCTCCGAATGTACTATAGCTGCAGTTATTTCCAACCCCGATACCCACGAAAAGAATTCAATTATGGACCCTGTTCTTCGTCCTAAATATGCAGTTCTTGACCCTGAGCTTACAGTTGGTCTTCCCCCTCACATCACTTCAACAACAGGTATGGATGCCCTTACTCACGCTGTTGAAGCTTACATAGGTCACAGCAATACAAAGCAGACAGAAAAGGATGCTGTTATTGCTACAAAGCTTGTTTTTGAAAACATTGAAACCGCTTACAAGGACGGCAAAAATGTTGAAGCAAGAGAAAATATGCTTGTTGCTTCTTTCCACGCAGGTCTTGCTTTCACAAGAGCTTATGTTGGTTATGTTCACGCTATTGCTCATAACCTTGGCGGTATGTATAACATCCCTCACGGTCTTGCAAATGCAGTTATTCTCCCCTATGTTCTTGATTATTTCGGTGAAACCGCTTATAAAAGACTTGCCGAGCTTGCAGATATTGCAGGTGTTTCGGGTGCTGCTCAGGGTGACAGAGATAAAGCTAAAAACTTTATTGCAGCTATCAGAAAGCTCAATGAAGCAATGGGTATTCCCGATAAATTCGAGCAGATAAAGGATGAAGATATTCAGCTTATTGCAGAACGAGCTCTTATGGAAGGCAATCCCCTCTACCCCGTTCCGAAGATTATGGACCTTGAAGATTGTAAAGCTCTTATTAAGAAGTTGCAGAAGTAAGACGGGGATGTTAAAAAAGCGCAGACCGCATAAAACAATATAACAAATGGGGTTCTATAGGTTAAATTTTTCCCATAGAACCCCATAATTTTATCAAAAAACTACCAATTAAATAAAAAAACAATGTTTTATGCTACAAACAAACTTCGCCACTCGACGTACCTTTGTACGCCTTCGGGTAACCAAAAACAAGTCTGAAGCCTTGTTTTTGCTCAGTTTGTTCATTCTGCATCTTTTTTTCCTATCCCCTTAAAAAAGCTCTACCGAATTAATTTTCGGTAGAATTTTTTTACTCATAGATACTTTCGAATATCAACAGCAAGCTTTTCTTCAAGATTAATTAGTCTTTTTGCAATATCTTTTGTGACCTCGTCTGCTGCACAATATTCATTAAGATATTTATTATGAGATTTTACTCCCATATTACAACCGTCAGTTATCAAATCTGCGATAGTTTCATCACTCTCTTTCATTGCAAGCTTCATATTTGTCTTAATCCAGGACATACCCTTTGCCATAGGATTAGGGTCTTTGCCATCATCATGATATTTATCCAAAAGCTGATTAATCTCTCTGTCAAGCTCTATGTGCTCATTCTTACAGTTAACAAGGTATTCCTTAAGCTTTACCGATTTCACATCATCAAGCACATCGTCTATTGAAGAAACACCCATTTTTACTCCCGCATCGCATTCACGAAGGAGTCTTATTGTATCTTGTTCTATCATTAAAACCATCCTTTCGATGATAGATTGCCCAAAATTTATATAAATATAAACAGATTGAATTTTTATATTAAAGTTTTCGTCAACCTTTTTCAAAAGGTTGTAGGGTCAAGGGGCGAAGCCCATTGTCGCATTCCGCAGAATGCGACACACCATTCCCTTCAAAAGCGCAGGAAGGTAGATAAAACAGTCCGGTGTGACTG
>JAZQJD010000018.1:0-35876 GCA_045541435.1 Acutalibacteraceae bacterium | reverse complement strand
TAGTGCTATTGCAATTAACGGCGGACTTTCGGGTATTAACGGAGGAGAGTGGATTAAGGCGGTCAAGGGACTTTTTACCTCTTGCTTATTCGGTAAGTCGGAGGCCAAGCGGTCTTAGGAAGACAAATAAGGCAGTCAACTCCTTGGCTCACAGAACGACATGGCTACGATCCGACTTCGGTAGTGCTATTGCAATTAACGGCGGACTTTCGGGTATTAACGGAGGAGAGTGGATTAAGGCGGTCAAGGGACTTTTTACCTCTTGCTTATTCGGTTTTTTTGTTGGGTTTATTATCTGCAGAGTTATAATTATATTTTTCAAGAACGTAAAAAGAAAAAATGCAGAAACATTCTTTAAATACGGACAGATTTTTGCCGCCGCAGGAATGAGCTTTATGCATGGGGCACAAGACGGACAGAAATTTATTGCAGTTTTAATGCTTTGCATGAGCTTTTCGGGTAACAGCCAAAACGAGAATTTTCAACCTGATTGGAAAATAATTCTTCTTTGCTCCGTTATTATGGCTTTGGGTACAATGTGCGGTGGGAAAAAGATAATAAAATCCGTTGGAATGGATATGGTTAAATTGGAAAAATACCAGGGCTTTTCTGCAGATTTTTCTGCATCACTTTCTCTTTTGGTGAGTACAGTTTTCGGTTACCCAGTTTCAACTACCCATGCGAAAACCACAGCTATGATGGGCGCAGGCACGGCAAGGTCTTTAAAATCTCTGAACCCATCGGTTATAAAAGAAATCGGATTAACTTGGTTGCTTACATTCCCGGGGTGTGGGGTTATTGGGTTTATTGTTACTAAAATATTTTTGAAAATATTTTAGTTAAGTTAGGAGTGAGGAGTTAGTAGTGAGGAGTGTTGGGGAAGCTTCGCTTCCAATCATTTTAAAAGCTTCGCAAACAACAATACTTTACAAAACAATAAAATTTCTCCTGATTTATAAAAAAACAGAACAACAAATTAATTTTTTCTATAACTTTTATAATTGCCGACCGCAGGTCCCGACATTCCTCACTCATCATTCCTCACTCCTAACTGAACAAGGCACCGCATAAGCGATGCCTTGGTTTTTAATAATTTCTACCCCAATTTTTACGATTATAGAATTTTTTATCGTGGAGATTTTTGAGCTTCCTCTCTTTTTTATACTGTTTTTTCTCTTTGCGGGTCATTTTAAATTTGAATTTTCTTTCGGGGACTTCCTCGCAAAGAGGTGTTGTAAGACCACCGAGAGTGCCTTTAACTTCAGTTGCTGCAAGAATTGCAATGTCCTTGTCTTTAGGAAGAGTGATTTCCGTTTCACCGTTCAAATCAATTTCAACCAGGAAGAAATACATTGATTTTGCTGTAACATCTGCGAAATCCTTGTGGCAATGAGTGAATTCATAAGCTACCTTGCAGTCTTTAATTCTTGCAGTTTCTCCGAAGTCATACATATCCCAACGGGCAGGTCTTTGGAAAGCATCGGGAATAAATTTTGTAACTGTGTCTTTTCCTACTTTGAATTTAGCTTTTTTATCACCATTAACAGAGCTGCAAAGAAGGACAAGCTTAGTTGCATTGTTATTAACAGAAAATTTCTGGCCCTTGCAAACAATCGCATTTTTACCCTCTTTTTTGATTTCGAAGACAACACCGCCAATGGAGATGGTGTCGGGTGTGATTTCATAAGGAATTGTATATTTGAAATCTCCTAATTTACCTTGCTTTGAAATCAACTGTTTGTTGGGCTTTAAGTCAAGGGGTGTTGAAATTGCTTTTTCTGTTTTTATTGAAGACTTTTTAAGAGTAAGGGCAAAGGATTTGATTTCATAAGGCTTAAAATCTGTTACAAGCTTTCCGTCAACAGCCTTCGCTTCTTGGAGATGTTCTTCACTTGCATATATTTCTCTTGCACTTTCAATTCCGTCACCTAATGAGAGCGTGAAGTTCTCAACATTTTTGTTTGCACCCTCACCGAGACGAACAATGATTTCATTGCTTTCTTCTGCTTTCTTCATAGCTCTGATGATAATATCATTTGTTGAAACGCTACCAAAGGAATATTCCGTGCCGAGAACACCATCGTGTTTGTCACAAGCAACAGCACACATTGGCTGAGTAAACATTCTTGCTTGAAGCTGAGTATCTGCACCTACCTTGCCATTGTGACTGAAAATGCCGAAGGAATATCTGTTAAGACCCAAATCCATCATTGACTGCATTGAGTCGATGCGGTAGTTGCCCTTGGGAGTGTGAACAACTGTAAGGCGGAGGGTGTTGTTGTCAAATTTGTCCCAGCCATACTTACATTCGCTGATAACGGAAACACCGAATTCACCGCTTTTATCTGTAATATCTGCCCATTTCTGTGCGGGAACCTCATAAAGCTGCTTTGTCATATTGCCACGCTCGATAGCACCAAGACCAAGGTCATAAAGAGCTTTCTCATTATCTGCAGTAAAGGAGAAAACATTTTTCGCCATTGTCTGAAGAGACTGCCATTCAATTTCTGAATAAACTTCAACTGCTTCGCCACCATCAGTAAGGGCAATTATATTTGTAAAAGTGCTTCTGTCATCCTTCTGAGTAACCTTATATGCAACTCTTGCAGCACCCTTTTCAAGCTCTTCAATTTTTACGAGAGTGGGTTTTCTGTCGGGCTTTTTGTTTGCCTCGTCAAAATTCATTTCCCAGGCAGGCCAATCCCACGAGCCCGTGTAGTTGAAAAGACCGATTTCAACAGGAGCTTTAAGAATTTCTTTATTGTTTAATGTTTTGTCAATAATTGAACAAATATCACCATTATCATTGAGTTTAACTATGTATTTGCCGTTTTGGAGTGAGTTGTTACCAATGGAAATTTCACTATTAACTGAGCATGGTGAATTGCTTTCACGAATATCGTAAACCTTCAAGCCAAGACTTTTTAAATCTGCAATAAAGGTGATTTCGGTTTTGTTATCCGAAAGCTTTTTGCTCTGAGCTTTGATTTCAGCTTCACCATCAAAAACCTTTATATATTCGCTTTTGATGTTGTCAAGACGGATTGTAACCACACCGTGTCTGTCTGCTTCAATGGGGTTGTAAACAGTGATCGGAGTTCCCTTGGCGGTGCTTGTATTCATAAGCTTTGCAACGGAAGAAACTGCTCCCTCAATTTCTCTTTGGAATTGATTCATTGAAACATAAAGGTCGTTCCATGAACGTTTATAAACTCGCTGACAGGAAGTACCGGGCATATCATCATGGAAATGGTGAGAAAGAACTCTTTTCCATGAGCGAGTAAGGCTTTCTCGGTTGTAGTTGTATGTGCCCAGCCAATCACCAAGAACAGAACTGCGTTCAGCCATATCTGCAAGCTCTTCTGCTTTTCTGTTCCAACGCTTGCTCATAACTCTTGAGGTGTAGCCACCGATAGCGTGCTCACTCATAACAAGCTCGTTTTCCCAAAGAGGAAGCTTTGCTTTTTGCTCGGGAGTAAGCTGTTGGTCAATATCTTTATAATATTGGTCTGCAGTTGCAGCGATAATTTCAATATCACTTTCATCATTTTTCTTGATTTCCTGCTCAACGAAAGCAACGGATTTTTCCTTAGGTGCACCGCCTCTGTCACCAACGCCGTGGAAAACAGTTGTCCAAGGAAAGTCATATTGCTCATTTTCTTTAAATTTCTCTTCCATAAAATCCCAATCACGCAATTTATCAAGGGATTTGCTGTAAGACCCTAATTTTAAGGTCGAATAAACCTCGTTGCCGTCAACACCACGCCATCTGCCTGTATCAAAGGGCACACCGAAAGCACCGCCCCAGCTTAATTTCTGAGTAGTGAAGCCTTTGAGGTTTGCATGGTGCATAATGCTGGGTAATGCCCAGCCGAAGCCGAAGCAGTCGGGCAGATAAATATCGCAGGAGGTTTTGCCGAATTTATTGCGGAAATAGGAATTGCCTATAAGAATATTTCTGAAAAGAGCCTCGGGAGAGGGAACGTTAACATCTCCGTTTTCATAAGCAGAGCCGCAGACATTCCAACGACCGTCTTTAATGTATTCAGTCATTTTCTTGAACTCTTTGGGGTAATACTCCTCCATAAGCTCGTATCTGTAAGCACCTTCAAAGTTGAATTTATAAGTTGGGTATTTTTCAAGTAATTTAAAGTTTTGCTCGAAAGTATCATTTATATATTCATCAATGGTTTCTTCCAAATCCCAGCTCCACACAGTATCAAGGTGAGCTGTTGCTATTGTGTAAATTTTTTTCTTTCCCATAACCACGTCTCCTAAAGGTAAATATAGGGAGATTATATAATATTGAAATTATCTTTGCAACAAATTTTGTATGTGAAAAATCTCCAAATATCAAAGCTTTTTTTTGGTAGTATAAATGGTTTAAAAATATTGAAATAAATGACAAAAGAAATATAATAGAAAGTGAAATTTTCTGTCTGAAAGGATGGTAGACTTATGGATAAAATTTTAAAAATCGGTATCATCGGTTGTGGTGGTATTGCTAACGGTAAGCATATGCCCGCCCTTAAAAAAGTTGAGGGCGTAGAGATGGTTGCTTTCTGCGACATTATTAAGGAAAGAGCAGAAAAAGCTGCTGAAAAATTCGGTGCTCCCGATGCAAAGGTTTATGAGGATTATAAAGAGCTTCTCAAGGATGAAAGCATTGACGTAATTCACGTTTGCACACCTAACCGTTCACATAGCTTTATTACTATTGATTCTCTTGAAGCCGGTAAGCACGTTATGTGCGAAAAGCCTATGGCAAAAACCTATGAAGAGGCAAAGGCAATGTGCGAAGCTGCCGAAAGAACAGGCAAGAAGCTTTCTATCGGCTATCAGAATCGTCAGACTCCCGAAAATCTCTATGTAAAAAAATGTGCAGATAACGGCGAATTCGGTGAAATTTATTACGGAAAAGCATTGGCTCTCCGCCGCCGTGCAGTTCCCACCTGGGGTGTTTTTCTTAACGAATATGAGCAGGGTGGAGGTCCTCTTATTGATATTGGTACTCACGCTCTTGATATGACTCTTTGGGTTATGAATAACTATGAGCCCGAAATGGTTGTGGGTCAGACCTTCCGTAAGCTTGCAGACCAGGAAGAGCAGGGCAACGCCTGGGGCAAATGGGATCCAAATGAATTCACAGTTGAAGATTCTGCTTTCGGCTTTATAAAAATGAAAAACGGTGCGGTTATTAACCTTGAATCAAGCTGGGCACTTAATATTGCAGATTATCACGAGGCTTGCTATATGGTTTGCGGTGATAAGGGCGGTGCAGATACCATTGACGATAAGGCAAGAATTAACTACATAAAGCATCAGCGTCAGTGCATTGAAGAACCTAACCTTGAAGCAGGCGGTGCCGCATTCTTCGAGGGTCAGAAAGATGGTTCTCCTGCTGAAATGGAAGCATCCTCTTGGATTAATGCAATAAGAACAGATACAGACCCCGTTGTTTTACCCCGTCAGGCACTTTGCGTAACTCGTATTCTCGAAGCGATTTATGAATCAGCTAAAACCGGTAAACCTGTATATTTTAACGACTGATAAGGAGATAGACAAAAATGAAATTTGCAGTACAGCTTTATTCCGTTCGTGACCATATAGAAAACGGAAGCGATATGTTAGAAATTCTCGGCAAGGTTAAGGAAATCGGCTTTGACGGTGTAGAATTTGCAGGCTATTTCGGACTTGACGCCGAAGCTCTCAAGTCAAGATGCGAAGAATTAGGTCTTGAGGTTGTAGGTAGTCACCTTGGCTTAGATGATTATCTTCCCGAAAACCTTGATAAAACACTTGAATACGGCAAGGCACTTGGTGCTAAATATCTCGGTGTCGGTGGTGCACCTCATTCTACTTATGAGGAAGCTAAAAACACAGGTGATGTTCTCAGTGCCGCAGGTGTAAAGGCAAGAGAATTGGGTATGGATACCTATTATCATAACCATACAGAAGAGTTCGAAGACCTTAAAGACGGCAAAACAGCTATGGACATTATTTCCGAGAATGGCTGTAAGCTTGAGGTTGATACATATTGGAGCTTCTGTGCAGGAATAGATAACAGCAAATACCTTCCCGAAAATAAAGATAAGATTGTGCTTGTTCATATAAAAGACGGTGTTGACCGTAAGCCTAAGGCTCTTGGTGAAGGTGAAAATGATTTGACTAAGGTTGTTGAGGGTGTGAATGCAATCGGTCTCGACTGGGTAATTCTCGAAAATGATGACCCGGTTCCCACAGGTTTGGAAGATATTGCTCGTAGTTATCAGTGGTTAGAGAAAAACTTTAAATGATAGAAAGGCTTTTGACTTATGAAACTTGGTGTTCTTACTAATTTATTAGGTTCTGTTTCCCTTGAGGAAGCATTGAAATATTTTAAATCTCTCGGTCTTGAAATGGTTGAAATCGGTTGCGGTGGCTTCCCCGGAAAAGACCACGCAGACCCCGATATTCTTCTTAACGATGAAAAGGCGTTAGAGGATTTCAAAGCACTTCTTAAAAAATATGATGTTGAAATCAGCGCTTTAAGCTGTCACGGAAATCCCGTTCATCCCAATAAGGAAATTGCAAAATCCTTTGATGAGGATATGAGAAAGGCAGTTCTTCTTGCAGAAAAATTGGGAGTTCATCAGATTAATACCTTCTCCGGTTGCCCGGGTGACTGTGAAGATTCCAAATATCCTAACTGGGTAACCTGCCCCTGGCCTAACGATTTCGGCGAAATTCTTGATTATCAATGGAATGAGGTTCTTATTCCTTATTGGAAAGAATTTGTTAAATTCAGCACTGCTCATGGTGTTGATAAAATCGCTCTTGAGCTTCACCCGGGCTTCTGCGTTTATAACACAGAAAGTCTTTTGAAGCTTCGTAATGCAGTTGGTAAGGAAATCGGTGCAAACCTTGACCTCTCACACCTTATCTGGCAGGGTATGGATCCTATTGCAGTTATTCGTGCATTGGGTAAAGAGGAGGCTATTTTCCATTTCCACGCAAAAGATACCAAGATTGATGCTATCAATACCGCAGTAAACGGTGTTCTTGATACAAAATCCTATGCAGATGAAATCAATCGTTCATGGATTTTCCGTTCAGTTGGCTTTGGTAACGGCGAATCTTATTGGCGTGATGTTATCAGCAATCTCCGTATGGTTGGCTATGATTATGCTATTTCCATTGAACACGAGGATTCACTTATGAGCCAGAATGAAGGTCTTGAAAAGGCAGTTGCACTTCTTAAGAATTGTATTATTAAAGAAGGCTTGGAAGCTGCTTGGTGGATTTAAAAAATGAGGAGTGAGGAATGTCGGGGAAGCTCCGCTTCCAAACATTATATTGATTCGTTTAATCAATGTGTTTATGCACAATCCAGTTTATCTTGACAATAAAAATATTTGGAAGGATAAAGTTTTGGTTCGTTTCTTTTTTATAATGCTGACCGCAGGTCCCGACACTTCTAACTACTCACTCCTAACTCCTAACTTGTAGTCGGTTTCACCCGAATTTTTTGATTAATGAATTTTTACTGTTAGGGATGTTATTATGGATAAAATTAATGTTGTTGTGGTTGGTTACGGCGGAATGGGTAATTACCACGCTGAAAGAATAGATAGCTTTGAGAATTTCAATCTTGCAGGTATTTATGATATAAAGCCCGAAAGATGTGAGTTTGCAGAGAGTAAGGGCTTTTATGTTTACCCCTCTTTTGAAGCTGTGCTTGAGGATGAAAAGGTTGAGCTTATCGTTTGTGCTACATATAATGATGTTCACAAGGATATTGCAATCCGTGCTATGAGAGCAGGCAAAAATGTTATTTCCGAAAAACCTGTTACACTTTGTTCGGAGGATTTGGAAGAAATTATTGCTGTTGCAAATGAAACAGGTAAGCTTTTCACAGTTCATCAGAACAGACGCTGGGATAATGATTACCGTACAATCAAAAATATTCTTGATAAAAATGAGCTTGGTCCCGTTTTTTCAATGGAATCAAAGGTTTACGGTTCCCGTGGTGTACCGTCGGGCTGGAGAGGTGAAAAGGAACACGGTGGAGGAATGCTTCTCGACTGGGGCGTTCACCTTTTGGATCAGATTCTTATGCTCAACGAGGGCAAAAAAATCAAAAGCGTTTATGGTTCATTAACAAATGTTACCACTCTTAAGGTTGATGACGGGTTCCGTGCAATTATCAAGTTTGAGGATGGTCCCGAGTGCCTTGTTGAAGTGCTTACAAATAACTTTATTGATGCTCCCCGTTGGTATATGGCAGGTGAAAACGGAACTGCTATTATCAGAACTTGGGATATCGAGGGTGAAATTGTTAAAATTAAGGATTGGGAAAAAATGGATGCAGTTCCCGTGCAAATGGGTGCAGGTATAACAAAAACAATGGCACCAAGAACTCCCGAAACAATTCAGAAATTTCCTCTTGAGGTTATAGAGGTTCAGTGGGCAGACTATTATAACAACATTTATGATGTTTTAAGAAACGGTGCAAAGCAGTTAATTACCCATGACCAGCAAAGAAGACTTATGAAGCTTATGGAAGCTATTGTTGAGTCATCTGAGAAAAATGAGGTTATTTATTTTGAATAATTTTATGAGATTTTCTCAAAACACTTGCAATTTTCTCATATAAATGATAATATATAAAAAACTGTCATTGAAAGGACGGAAGAAATATGAAAAAAAGAGTGTTGGCTACAATACTTACAGTATGCCTTCTTTTTAGTGCTTTTGCTTGCGTAGCAAGTGCTGAGGGTGCAATTACAGTTGAAGAAATCATTTCAACAAAAAGAATTTGCCCCGGTGATGTAATTGATGATTATTTCATTGAAGCTCCCGAGGTTAACGGTCCCGTTTATGCTGAAGGTTGGGAAATTCAGAAAGCTGATGGCACCTGGGTTCCTTACGATGGCTCTCCTATCGGCGAAAAAGCAGGTACATTCGCTATCAGATATTTCGCAGCTAATATAGACGGAACAGTTTATGGCTACTCAAATGAATGTGTTGTTACTGCAAAGCATAACCCCAAGGGCGATTATGAAATGAGTGGTACTGACCACTGGCGTGTATGCGCAGATTGCGGTGGCCAGGCAGATAAAGGCGGTCATGACCACCTTGCAGAAGGTGCAACTGCAGCAAATAAGGTTTGCTCAGTATGCGGTCACAGAAGAACATCTCAGTGGACCGGTATTCTTGCTTTCTGGGAATGGATTATGGCTCTTATCAGTTCTCTTATTGGCTAATCAATTTTAAAATGATAAAAGAAGTCCTTCGGGGCTTCTTTTTTTGTTTTGCAGGTCTTGTTTTTTCTTGACAAAGGCTGTGGTTTGGTTTATATTTAAATGTGGATTTAATACCATAAAATAAACATAATATATAAGGAGTGTGACATAGTAATGGATTCAGGCAGTAGCGGACATGGGCGAAGTTGCATTGATATTAAAACAGCGATGAAGCAATCCATTACGGATTGTTAACACAAATTTGTTCTTAGCGGAAAAGGTGGTCTTTTCGGCTGATGTGTCTTTTTGTCGCTGGGCTATAGCCCGGTTTTTTTATTTGCATTTGCCTTCCATTCTGCAAAACAGAAAAAGGAGGAAAAACAGTGACAAAAGAAGTTTTTGAAAGATTATTAATCGAAAAGCAATATAAAGCAATCAAAAGTATTTTTGATACAATGAATCCTGTTGATACAGCGTTGCTTTTGCCGGAATTTGAAGATAAGCAGATGGTTATGCTTTTTCGTCTTATTCCCAAGGAAAATGCTGCAATGGTTTTCACTTATATGGAGCCCGAGCAGGAGCAGGTGCTCGTTGAAGCTTTTACCGATAGCGAATTAAAGCTTATTATGGACGATATGTTCATTGATGATGCTGTTGACGTTATCGAAGAAATGCCTGCAAACGTGGTTGAAAGAATGCTGCGTATGGCAGGGGATAAGAGAACTGCTATTAACACTATTCTTAACTACCCCGAGGATAGTGCAGGCAGCATTATGACCTTGGAATATATAAGCCTTCACCCTGCGATGACAATCGGAGATGCTTTAAAGAAAATCAAATCCCGAGGCGAATATTCTGAAACTGTTAACGTTTGTTATGTTATTGAAAAGCATAAGCTTTTAGGCACAATAACTGCAATGGATCTTTTGACCTGCGATGATGATGAGGTTTTAACTGAGGTTATGGAGGAAAATCCCATAACAGTTAAAACCTTGAGCGATAAAGAAGAAGTTGCTCAGATGTTCAATAAATATGACATGGTTTCAATTCCTGTTGTTGATAACGAAAACTGTATGGTCGGTATTGTTACCTTTGACGACGCTATTGACGTTATTCAAGAAGAGGCAGAAGAGGATTTCCAGAAAATGGCGGCTATTGCCCCCAATACCGATACACCTTATCTCAAAATTTCAACATGGGAGCTTTGGAAAGGCAGAATTCCGTGGTTACTTCTTCTTATGCTTTCTGCCACCTTCACAGGAATGATAATTTCTTCTTTTGAAGATGCACTTTCAAAATTAGTTGTGCTTACAGCGTTTATTCCTATGCTTATGGGTACGGGCGGTAACTCGGGTAGCCAGGCATCAGTTACGGTTATTCGTGGTCTTTCCTTAGGTGAAGTTGATGTTAAAGATATTTTTAAGGTAATGTGGAAAGAGTTCAGAGTTTCAATTCTTTGCGGTGTATCTCTTGCAATCGCCTGCTTTGTAAAAATAATTCTAATAGACGGGCTTCTTCTTAAAACGCCGGGAGTTAATAATAATGTAGCCCTTGTTGTTGCATTGACATTGTGTCTAACAGTTATTTGTGCAAAGTTTATCGGTTGCGTTCTTCCCATTATTGCAAAAAAAATGAAGCTTGACCCTGCGGTTATGGCAAGCCCCTTTATTACAACCGTTGTGGACGGCGTTTCTCTTATAGTTTATTTTGGCATAGCAAAAGCTATTTTGCCCGAATTGATGTAATTAATTTTATTTGAGGTTATTATGAAGATTAAATTCAAAAACGGAAAAATCAGAGTAATGCAGGTCAGCGACCCCCAAGATTTGCAGTTTGTAAGGCCTACTATGATTCGTATGCTTAACAAAGCTTATGATACCTTGAGCCCGGACCTTGTTGTGCTTACGGGTGATAACATTTTAGGTAATCATCTTTGCGATGCAAGAATAGGCTCAAGATTAGTTATCAAAGATAAAGAGGGCGAAGCAGAGGCAATGAGAGTTGCTATTGATAAGCTTGTTGCTCCCATTGAGGAAAGAAAAATTCCTTTCGCCATGATTTATGGTAACCACGATGATATGAACCGCCTTACTAAAGATGAGCAGGCAGATATGTATAGAAAATACAGCACCTGTCTTGGTCTTGATGATGAAACCTCACCCGATGTTGCAACATATAATCTGCCAATTTATTCCGAGGATGGCGAAAAGATTAAGTTCAACCTCTGGATGATGGATTCTGCCTGGAAGGATAAAGAGCTTGACAGATGCTTCAGTCTTGTTAAGCCCGAGGCAGTTGAGTGGTATAAAAAGAAAAGTGCTGAGCTTAAGGAAAATAACGGCGGTGAGCCTGTTCCGTCATTGATGTTTCAGCATATTCCTATGCTTGAAACCTTTGAGCTTACAGAGGAATGCTCAAAGGATACCAAGGGTGCAATAAAAACTCCTGATGGTAAATATATCAAATTAAAGGACTCCTGCAAGGGTGTTATGGGAGAATATCTTTGCACCGTTGACGAGAAAACGGGTCAGTTTGAAGCAATGAAAGAATGTGGCGATATAAAGGCTGTTGTTTTTGGCCACGACCATTGCAACTGCTTTGAGGGCGTTGTGGACGGTATCAATATTGTTCAGACAGCTTGTGCTTCTTTCCGTTGCTACGGTACAAGAAACCGTGGCGTAAGAATTTTTGATATTGACGAAAACGGCAATTACGAAACAAAATTCTATACATATAAAGAGCTTATGGGTAACGGTGTTTTAAATGAGCTTGCATTTATCTGGGATGCAGATGGCTTTATTAAGCAAAAGGTTGCTCTTATTGCAGGCGGCGTTGTCGGTTTAGCTGCCGTAACTGCAGGAATTGTTAAATTATTAAAATAAGTTGACATAAAACGGGAATTTAAAGTATAATTATCAGAAAGAAAAGAAAGTGAGGGGTTTCAATGGCAGAATGTAACGTTATTGCTCACAGAGGTGCCAATATTATTGCACCTCAGAATACGATAGAAGCATTTAAAATGTCCATGGAAATTGGTTGCGATGGCTTTGAAACAGATATTCATTTAACCAAGGATGGCATTCCTGTTGTTTGCCATAATTTTACCATTGATGAAACCTCAAACGGTACAGGTGCGATTAAGGATATGACCTTAGAGGAGCTGCGTCAGTTTGATTTCGGTAGTTATAAAGGGTCCGAATATGAAGGTGTAAAAATCCCCACCTTAGACGAATTTTTAGAGCTCAGCAAAGCAATGGGCGATAAAATGAAATTCCTTGATATTGAGCTTAAAAGCGAGCATTTCGGCGAAGCGGGAACAGAGCTTGCAGAAAAAACTATTGATGCAGTTAAAAATCACGGTCTTTTCGATAAGCTTCTCATTTCAAGCTTTGACCCTGCAATTCTTGTTGTTTGCAAAAAAATTGATAAAAACTGCAAAACAGGTATTCTCTATGCTCCCGATAAATTGATTGGTATGAAAATAGCACCAAGACCCGTTGCATTTGCAAAGGAAATCGGTGCAGATGCTTTGCATCCTTACTATATGCTTGTAACCCGCCTTTATGTTGAAAGGGCTCACAGAGCAGGACTTCAAGTTAACCCTTGGACTGTTAATAAAGAAAGCGTTGCAAAAAAGCTTATAAAATATGGTGTTGATGGTCTTATTACAGATGATTCAGCACTTATGAATACACTTTTAGGAAAATAATTTTAAATGGACGAAATTTTTAAATCCTTACGCACTTGGGTGGAGATAAATCTTGATGCACTCGAGTGCAATTTTGACGCTGTTAGGGAGATGCTCCCTAAAAACATTAAAATTTTAGCTGTGGTTAAAGCGAATGCTTATGGCCACGGTGCTGTTGGTGTATCAAAATTTCTTGAGGATAAGGCAGATTACCTTGCTGTTGCCGCAACTGACGAGGCTTTAGAGCTTCGCAAAAACGGAATTAATTGTCCTATTCTTATATTGGGTCATATTCCTTATGGGGATTATGATAACATTGTTAAATACAATATTACCCCGACTATTTCTGATTTTTATGAGGCAGAGCTGCTTTCAAAGGCAGCAGTAAAAGCAGAGGTAACAAGCCCTATGCATATTGCAGTTGATACCGGTATGAACCGAATCGGCTTTAAATGCGATGAAAGCTCTGTTGAAGAAATAAAAAAAATAAAAGCACTTCCGAATATTGAAATCGAAGGTGTTTTCAGTCATCTTGCAGCGGCAGATATGCTTGATAAGGCATATACAAAAATGCAGGCAGAAAAATTTGACGGATTTGTGAAAACTCTTTGCGAAATAGGTGTGGATGCACCTATAAAGCACCTTTATAATTCTGCTGCCATTGCAGATTTGGAAAAGAAATATGATATGGTGCGTCAAGGTATCATTCTTTACGGCTTGCGTCCCTCTGACGAGGTTGAGTTTAATAATATAAATATTCCTCAGCCGGTAATGTCAATGAAAACCCGAGTTGTTCAAGTGAAGACCTTGCCCGCAGGGGAAAGCATCAGCTATGGCTGCACCTACACAACCGAAAAGGAAACAAGAGTTGCAACCCTTTGTGCAGGCTATGCAGATGGTGTTACGAGAGTTCTTTCCAATAACGGTGAGGTGCTCATAAGAGGGAAACGAGCAAAAATCATAGGCAGAGTTTGTATGGATCAGTTTATGGTTGATGTTACAGATATTCCCGAGGCTCAAGCAGGGGACACTGCAACAATTTTCGGAACAGACGGAGAAGAAAGCATATCCGTTGATGAAATCGCAAAAAAAGCAAACACAATAAACTACGAAATAATCTGCAATATCAACAGCCGAGTTACAAGAGTTTATATGAAAAACGGCAAGGTTGAAAGTGCATTCGGTTATTTGCTTAGTGAATAGATAATGTAAGGGACGGTCTTGACCGTCCCTTTGGTTATTACCGATATGTAAAGTGTCGCGAAGCCTATCCCTCTTGCTCGCTTGGGCGAGGAGGAGGGGGGACCGTTCTTGAATATGTGTATTATTAGGTGAGTATATTTCGTATTGTATATTTACCTTTATTTTTTGTTTGAGCGGAACGGTGGGTGGTATAGTAAAATTATTTACCTTATCATCATCCTTAAATTTTCCCGTAAGGGGAATTTAGGGAGGGTGACCGCGTCAGCGTTGGAGGGTACAATAAAACTCTACACCATACACAATAACCTTGTACCACCCACCACCCCGATGTAATATATCTGAACAAAAAAATTAACGCGAAATTAACATAACGATAAATAAAAGAATATTCAAGGGCGGTCCCCCCTCCTTTTTGCTGAAGCAAAAAAGAGGGATAGGCTTCGCAAAGCTTTTATAAATTCGGGGATATAATAGAAAAAATGCCTAACAGGAGAGGGAGATCCTGTCAGGCGTTAATTTTTATTAGCAACAATAGATGTATTCTTGTGCTTTAAGTGTGGATTCTTCATAGTCGCAACGAGTGCAACTTTCATAGTCATAAGTTTTTTCCAAGCATCTGGGAGCAGATGAACGTACCTTGTGATTTATTGTTGTAACGGTTGAACTTTCAATTTTGTGACCGAAAAGAGTGCAGGTGAGTCCGTATGTAGTTGCACCGTCTTTTTCTTCGCCACCGTTAGTGTAAAAAGCAATGATTTTTTCTTTTGTTTCCTCTGAAATATTTTCGTTTTGAATATAAATTTCAATATGTTCATTTGCATCTGCTTCAGCAGCGTTTGCAGGGATTATTACTGCACAAATTAAAGTAGCCAAAGCCAATGTAATTGAAAGAAGCTTATTATTTTTCATTTTTTATCTCCTCTAAATTTTCTATTATCTCAATAAGAACTTCTTTATCGGTGTGGCTGAACATATATGTGTTCCCATTGTATTCAAAGTGTATTTGAATACATTTAATATCTGGCATCTCAGCAGCATAACAGATCATTGAGTTAACGGTGATCTTTTCTGTTGCACCGATTTTAATTTTTTGAGATAACTGTGTGTTAAAGGATGTTATACAGTATAAATCTGGATCACTAAATGTATATGTCATTTTGTTTTCAGCGTTTTTATTATAAAACATAACGTCTGTAACTTTTATGCCATCCGGCAAAACAGCTGGATATAAAACATCTATTTTTTCTGCTTTTAAAGCATCTTCAATAGTTTTATAATTAGTGTTTTTACCATTCATAATTACAGAAACACCATTAAACTCCAATTCTTTCTCAACCGGTGCGGAGTGAACCGAACCAAATTTTTCAGAAAGGAAATCAAACACATTCCAATCGTTTGCAACAGAAACAATGCTGAACAATGCCACAAGAATTGCAATACATGCAGCAACAAGCCATACCTTTTTCTTATTGATTTGTTTTTTATTCTTTTTATTGGTTGTTTTTGCCGTTTCGGGTGCGGCGGTTTCCTCGTGATTGAGGATTTTTCTGACCTGTTCATCAATGAATTCGGGGCTGAGCTCTACGTGCTTGTCCTGCAAATAAAGAAGAATTTTAATATATTTGTCAACCGCTTTGTCGTTCATTTCGCCAAGGGGCTTTGAAACCTCTTCATCCAGCAAAAACTCAAAGAAATTTATTAATTTGCGTTTTTCCTGCAGGGTTAATTCCATAAAACCAGCTCCTTTCCCGAAAGAATATTTTTCTCCCTTCACTTATATATGACGAGAAAAATGAAAATGTCACGAAAAAATTTTTATTTTTTTGAAAATTTTTTTAAAAGAAGTTTTTGATGATAATTTGACCAACAAATGTAAAAGCAAAAAAGCCCAATCTTTTAATTTTATTTCTCAACCTGTCTAACCTTGAGCTTACGCTCGAAACGCTGATTCCGAATTCCTCAGCAATTTCCTCGTGAGATTTATTTTCAACAAACTTCTTCACATAAAGTGCGTATTCTTTTTCAGTAAGCATCTGCAGAATAGCATCAAGAGTCATTTTGATATCCGCATCGCTGTAGCTGTGAAGCTTTGTTATGGTGGAAAAGACCTCATCTGCAGAGGTGAAGGTATCTTCAAAAGAATAGACTCTTTCGTGCTTTCTGCGTTGGCGATAATATTCCTGGGATTTTTTCCTGGCAACCTCAAATAACCATTGCTTAATGTTCGTATCCTTCAGCTCGTTTTTCTTTTGAGTTAAAACCATAAAAACTTCTTGAGTAATATCCAAAGCATCATCCGGGTTATTACTTGACTTCGCCAGACAAAAAGTATAAACCTTGTCATAATACTGTTTTGTGATTTCATCTAATCTTTTATCGGTTATCATTTTAAGAAACACCTTACTATAAAAATGTAATCAGATTGCTTCCATATTTTAACATAGATTTTGAAATTTGGCGATAAAAAACGAAAAATAGATAAAAATTTTTTCGTGACATTTTCGTTTTTCTCGTCATATATAAGCGGGGACGGTAAAGAGAGTGTCAGATTCTCGCAGCACTTTGGTTGTTTTATGCTGCAAGAATTACTTCGCCTTTTTTCTATATTTCGCTTCGCTTTCTTTACCGTTACCTTCCTTGCTTAATTACGGGATACAGGCAAGCCTGTACCCTACGATATATTGAATTAAACCATTGCACCCATAGGGTGTGGGCTTGCCCATACCGCAGAGATTTTTAATGCAAAATGAAAGGTGCTGTTTGGAGGCATCCGAAGACCGCAGACTAATCGTTAATCGCTACAGCGGAACGGATGAATCCGTTCCCTACATTTCTAACCACTAAATCGGCGAATAAAAAACACCTTGGAAAAAATCCAAGGTGTTTTTTATATAGCTTTAATTACATTTCACTGAAGCCTGCATCGCCGAAGAAGAGATAGAGGATTTCAGAAAGCATCTGGAAAATCTGCTTGAGAGCATCCTCAAAGCTCATATATGCATCATTTTCTTTTTCCTCGGGCTCTGCATTTCTGTTATGAATCTGATCGCAAACTTCATAGAAGTTTTTCTCTGCTGCTTTGTAAGCATCAATATCAACATTTGTCTGGTCAAGCTGAGCTTCTGCTTGAGCAATAGCGTCATTAAGAAGAGCGATTTCTTCTTCTGTAAGGTCGCTTGTGTCAAACTTTTTCATTTCAGCAATATCTTTCATAAGTCCCTTTGAATTTCTGCCTACATTGAACTGAGGGAATTTGTCGGGCTTTGAGAATACATCAACAAATGTTTCGTCAACAAGAAGCTCTGTAACAAGCTTCATAATAACGTCGTTTGAACCTGTTTTTTCGTGGTCTTGGTTGTAGAAATAGAAGGTTGTTTCGGGAAGAAGACCTGTGCAGGCATCAACAATGCCGTGGGGGTCAGAGTGGTCGTGGTTTTCGGGGTCTGAGCAGTTTGAGTGAGTGGGAACATAATCCTCGCCAAGCTGAACATCAACGCCATAGCTGAAAGCACCCATTGATGTAGAATCAAGCTGGATAATACCGTCTGCGTTTACATCATCGTAGGAATCAACAAGCTGGTAAAGGGGATGGTTGTAGTCAACGATATCGAAAACCTTAACGCCGTCTTCAATAGCTTTTTCGATGTTTTCGTAACGGTTGCACTGAGCACCGTAGAACCAGTCAGTCTGTCTGCGGATTTCTTCAAGACCTTCATCCATAAGGTACATTTCACGGCAAGCTTCGTAGTTGCCCGAGGGGCAAAGACCCCACATAAGAGTTGAATATCTCATATAGTCATTAATGAGAGTATTAACTGCAGTATCAAGAATGCTGTTTACATTTGCATTAGGCATAATGCGGAGAACAACATTGATGAGGTAGCTGATCATATCTTCTTCGCCCATAAGTGCGGGAAGCATTGTTGTATAAAGCTCAGCATCATCAATAAGACCATATTGATAAATTTCACCGATAAGAATTGAACCGTCAAGAGCAGGAACAACATAGATAATTCTGTTGATATCCTCTGCAACGGAACGGCCGTTATCAGCGTAAATCTGCATAAGTCCGTTTGCAACAGAACCGCCCTGGCTGATGGGAACGATATTAACCTTATCGGAACCGGAATCCTCTTTAACGAACTGAATGAAATCATAAAGCTCTTGAGCAGTATCGATCATATTGCCAAAGGAAGCGTATGAGAAGAAATAAAGGTTTTCGCCACCTGCAATATCAATATAATTTTGCAAGGGAATCTGGTCAAGAATATATTCTTGATCGTGAGCATTAAGGTCTGCAAAGCAGTCGTTATATTTTGTTGCACGAATATCATGAACAAATTTACCGTTTTCATCGCTGCGGCTTCTTTCCATAAGAGCTTCGCCGAGAATATCCGCAACAGCTTGAGCTGCTTGATTATCCTTGTCTTCTTGAGTTGTAAGAAGCTTTGCAATAGGAATAAGTGCATCAGTAAGAGCCTTGCCTACAATTTCAATGGTTGAACCCATAAAGAAGGGGGGCTCTGCGTCAGTTGCTTTGCCGTCTTCATAATACTTTGTTTCGCTCTGGAAAATACCCGGAATTACGATTGAGGGAGTGTAAGCCTCGTCAATAGCAAAAGCAGTTGCAGAGAAGCATCCCATCAACATAACAACGGAAAGAACCAATGCGATAACTTTCTTTGATGTTTTCATTACTACCATTCCTTTCAAGAATGTAAATTTATACAGATAAATTATAACATAAAAAAATTTTTTGTAAACATTTTCTATAAAAATGTTTATATACTTATATTACAAATATAAGGCGGTTTTTGTGTCTAAAAAGTAAAAAAATCCGCACACATTTGTGTACGGAATTTTGGAGCTGATAACCGGATTCGAACCGGTGACCTCATCCTTACCAAAAATTGAATTCAATAAAAATCAGAATCCAAAAGAATGAGATACGCAAAAAGCATTGAAAACATAAGCTTTTTATAACTTTATGTTTTTTAGTAATCATAATAAATCGTTAGTCAGACATCATCCCTAACAATTAGATTATAATATGTATCAACAAAATAAGCAAGTTTATTACAACACTTTTACACCTTTTAACATCTTTAATTAAAGATAATAATATCTTTTAACAAGATTAATAAAACGACAGGTTAAAGTATGGGTTGTGCTATACTATTTCTTATCGGGCAATTATGCAGGCTGATATGAACCATCGGAATAGTTAAAAATCAATTCAACTGTGTATGTGTCCCGATTCATTCCACCAAAACCGTTTTGGGCTGAATAGTCAAGAACAACCTCTACATATGCAAGATCTTCGTTTCCGTTATAGGGAGTTTCATATGTAACAGAAGAATCGTTTAATACAAATGAGTCCTCATTTTTTAAAGAAACTTCGTCATGGAATACCTCAAGTGCTGCTTCAGTTGCTTCGTCTGGATAAATATTAGTGCCCGTCACGTCTATCATATTGAATCCGCCGATAACAAAGCCTACAATAACAAGCACTCTAATAATCGAGAATATTTTTCTTTGAATTTTTTTCTTAAATGTAAGTTTCTTGATGATACTGCCAACAAAAGGTAACAGTAATAAGCCGCTAACACCAAACAAAATTGTTGTTGCAATATCACCATCTAAAGCATATCCAAATGCCATAATCAAAAGAAAAATTGCAACAAATGCCCCTAAAATTTTGCCGATTTTATTTATAGTTCCTTCGTTCAACTTTTCATAACATTTAGGACATTCAACCGCGTTTTTATCAACTTCATTACCACACCAGCCGCAGTAATTATGTTCTTTTCCGGCTTTACTTCCGCAATGTGGACAGATTTTTTTAGTAGTTTCTTTACCACAATTTCCACAGTATTTCATTTTTGTACTTCTCCTTTTTAAATAAAACAATAGTTTATTGATATTCTTTTGTTAGTGCATATTCCCCAAGTAAGCGAATATACTCATCACCCCCAAAAAAGTGTGTGCAACCGAAGCTACACACACCCAAAAATGTGTAACTTCAAGTTGTTATTTAATCAAAATTAATGCATTAACCGATATTGGTTAATATGATTATATACCATTTTCGGTTAATATTCAAGTAGGGAGTGATAAAAATGATTTCCTACGATAATCTGTGGAAGGTTATGCAAGAAAAAGGCGTAACACAGTATGCGTTGATAAAAAAATATAAGATAAGCCCTGCCCAAATCACAAGATTAAAACGAAATGAAAGTGTCAGCACCCATACCATAGAAACATTTTGCAAAATCCTTGATTGTAGGGTTGAGGATATAATGAAATATATACCCGACGAAATAATAAAAAATACAGAAAATTAGACCGCATCCCTTTCTTGAAATACTCATCTTAGGGATGCGGTCTGAAAAATTTTAATAAAAAACAAAAAGCCTTGAAAACGCAGGGTTTTCAAGACTTTGGAGCTGATAACCGGATTCGAACCGGTGACCTCATCCTTACCAAGGATGCACTCTACCGCCTGAGCTATATCAGCACGCTCTTAAATCAAGCAAGAAATATTATACATATCGGAGAAAGGATTGTCAAGAGCTTTTTTGTTGTAACTTTTCGTTCTTCTCTTTTATTTCTTCATAGAAAAGTTGCGCAGGATTTCAGAGAAAAGTAAAAATAGAATAATGAAATATTTTTCTTGTGAAAAAAGTTAAAAGTTGTGATATTCCGCCAATGGCGGAGTGATATATTTTGCAAAAGCAAAATGTGATATTTCTGCTTATTGCAGAAGTGATATTCTATTCGCTAATAACTCGGCTTTAGCCGAATATCACTACGAAGTAATATCACTTTCGAAGAAAATAAAACTCGCGCAAGCGAATAGAACTGAAAAAAGACTTCACTTTGTGAAGTCTTTTTTCTGGTGGAGCATAGCGGGATCGAACCGCTGACCTCTACACTGCCAGTGTAGCGCTCTCCCAGCTGAGCTAATGCCCCGAATATTTACTGTCAGAGTATAGCATTTTTATATCTTGCAGTCAATAGAAATAAAAATATTTATATTGATATAATTATCTCTCTATTTAAAAAAATAGAAGTAATTTACAATTACTTCTAAAGGCTAAATGTGAAAAATTTTCAAAAAAATTTTCAAAAAAAGGTTGACAATAGAACATTTGTATGCTTATAATATAGTCAAGGAAACTAAAGTATCGTTCATCAAGACTGTTGAAAAATAAGCCTAAGAGCAAACTTTAAGGAGGTTAAAATGTTCTGTATTGACAAATTTAGAAAAACATCTTCAAACAAACAGTTGAACAAAAGAGAAATAATGCTTGTGCTTTTAAGCGTTTTGAAGGCTAAAGAGAAATATTCCGAAAATTCAGCTAATGCACGTGAAAAAATAATTCTCAATTTTTTGCGTAAGGAATGCGGGAATTTAGATATTAACGATAGAGATTTGCTGGAGCTCTATGATGGCATGTCTGCTTTAAGTCCGGAGGCAATTATGGATTTGGTTTACCAATATTGCGGAAAAAAATGCAGCGAGAAAAGTGCCGATCGTTTGTTGGATGAGCTGTGGGGAAATTTTCCGGATGAATTCAATGTGTTGGTTAACAGGATAGAGGACTTTTCCGGTGATTTTTATAAGTGGCTTAAGGAGTTTGAAAGTGACATAACCAGCTTAACCATGGTGTGCGAAGACCCTTTGGCTTATAATATTCTTAAGTTCGTTTTTGAGGGATGTACTAATGTAAGCTTACTTCACACCAATATTACCCGTGATGATTTTCCCCATTCTCAAAAATTTGATACTATAGTTTCAAATATATACAATTATAGGGTTTATGATACCGGCGTTACTGTTCAAAGGGTTGAATATAAGTATGTTTTGCAAAAATTAATATCGGTGTTAAATCCTAATATGTACAATTTGCTTTGTCATCTGCCATATAACTTTATTTCAGACGAAAAAAATCGTGAGTACCGTAATCACCTTGAGGAAACGCTTAAAGTTGAAAGTATATGGTTTCCCGAAGAATATTCTGTGGCAAACTCTGATGTAATGGTGCTTTTTAGTTACTGGGATAGAAACAGAGTATATATATATAACGGAGATGCTGAAGAGAAGAAATTATCTCGTGATGAATTCAGAAGGTTACCTAATTGGCGTTTTGAAAGCTTTTTTGATTTGAGTAAAGATGACCATAGCTCAATGATGGTTAGTCTTAAAAGCTGTGCTCGGGTTTTTAGGGGCAAGAATATAGGGGCTTCAGAGTTGTCAGACAGAGGCCAAAAGGAGTCTGATTCAGCTTTTTATGTTATTGGACTTTCGGAATTTGACGAAGCCGGAATTGAAATAAATTTCGGAAATGACAGATACATCAGTTTTTATAACATCAATCCGGAATTTCAACTTAAAAAAGGTGATGTTTTGTTATCTGCCCGTGGAACTGTATTGAAAAGCATTGTTTTTGAAGATGATTTTAATTTTAGATGTATTTCCACATCCGGCATGGTAGTAATACGTACCAATGAAGAGCTTCTGAATCCTTACTATTTGGAATGCTTATTGCACACTTCAACGATTAAAGAAAGGTTAAGTAATATCAGTAGAACTGTGTGCAAGATAAGCTTGACGGTAGAGGATGTGGAAAATTTTGAAATTCCGTTATTAAAAATGGACCTGCAAGAAGAAATTGCAGCTGAGTATATTGCTGCAAAAAAGAAAATGCTTGAGGCTCAAAAGGAATTGAAAGACTGCATATCAAATATGCAGAGACGCTTGGATGACAGAGCGTTTTAATAAAAAACTCGAACAAACAATTATTTTGAATAAAAAATTTAAAGGAGGATTACCTGATGAATGGTAACTATTTGATAATTAATCCCGATAAAAGCATTAGATTGGTTGGTTTTGATGAGAAGCTTTTGAAAGCTCCCTTTTTGGTGTTTACGCTTTATAAAAGAGATTTTTCCGTTAGCACCAGACCCCTTGCGTATATTGTTGACTGTATGGAGATTACAGTTGAAAATAATGACGGAACAGTTCATTCAAAAAAATTGACAGACTGGTTGGAAAGAAAATTCAATGGTGAGGTTTTGTTTGAATTTAATAACTTGTTTGATGATGTTTATACAACTCTTTGGGGTGATGAGGCGGACGAGTTCGATTTCCTTTTGCATAACCCCGGTATTCATACAGTTATTAAGGAGGGATATATCCATGCATACATCTAATTCGATCGACCCAAGAACAAAGATGAAATATCTTAAATTAAAGGATGACGGAATACAGTTAGTGAATTTTGGAGAAGCTTTTGCAAGGAACTCCAAGGCGGTAACTCTCAGGTTTTTGACCAACGCAATGATTGTAGCAGAGGGGTGTTTAGAGCCAACAGAAGCCACAGTCTACGCTTTTCAAAATGATGGGTTTATTCCGGGAGAACATTTGGTAGATGCATATCGCTATTTTGAATATGAGCCTATAATGCCTTATTCAAAGTGTGGTGAGTGGTATTACCCGGATTCTCATAATTTGATAAAACTCATAGAAGAAATTGGTGGTTGAGATGGAAGATTGCAGTGTAAATTTAAGTGCTTCTGAACAGATTTCCTGTTTTTTCGAGTTTTTGGAAGCCTCAAAGGCAATATACTTGTGCAGTTACGAACAAATGAAAAAGCAAGATGCCTTGACACAGGATTATCTTCATTCTCTGGAGCTGGATTCTCTTCCTTATTCGGAAAGAAATAAGATTGCAACCAGAATAGTGGCAAATAGAAAAGAAAGGCGACGTCACAAAGACAAGGTTGAGCTCTATCAACCGTTAATAACCTTTCTCAGCGACGGGAAAAACCAAGCAGTTCTGAATCAGCTTCGAAGTATTTGCACCCAAATGCGCAAAACGGAAAATCATCAAGAGCACAGAACCTATGTGCCTCGCGTTGTTGCATTGGATAACAGCAACAAAAAAGAAAAAGTAGTGAATAAATAAGGGGAAGTCGTTTGCCGGCAGTATGCCGGCAGACGGCTTCCTTTTTATATGTATATCGATGAATTTTAATAAAATACAATAATATTTTTTATCTTGCCTATTCCATTTTTTATATGTGTATGTTATACTATAATATGTATAATTAGGTAAATAGGTGCTTTTGGTGCCTTGTGATACGGAAGGACAGTTTAAATGGCAAAAATTATTTCCATTGTTAATCAAAAGGGTGGTGTCGGTAAGACCACAAGTGCCGTTAATCTTGCAGCGGCTTTAGGTGCTCTCGGGAAGAGAGTTTTGCTTGTAGATATTGACCCGCAGGGTAATACTACAAGCGGTTACGGCATTTCCCGTAAAAATCTTACGGCTACCTCTTATGAAATTTTAATAGGCTCAGTTTCTGCAGCAGCTGCGGTAATAAGAACAAAGTTTCAAGGTGTAGATATTATTCCTTCAAATATAAATCTTGCAGGTGCGGAGCTTGAGCTTGCGGTTATCGAAAAGAGAGAGGCGGTTCTGAAAAATGCCCTTGCTCCGTTACAGGAAAATTACGATTTTATTTTCTTCGATTGTCCGCCATCATTGGGGCTCATAACTCTCAATGCTCTCACAGCATCCGATAGCTTTTTAGTTCCCATTCAATGCGAGTATTATGCTCTTGAAGGTCTTTCACAGCTTATGGCAACAGTAAGAACAATTAAAAGACTTTATAATCCTCTTATTGAGCTTGAGGGTGTGCTTCTTACAATGTACGACGGAAGACTTAACCTTACTCAACAGGTTGTTTCTGAGGTTAAAAACTTCTTCCCCAAGAAAGTTTACGGAACTGTAATTCCCCGTAATGTAAGGCTTTCTGAAGCACCGTCCTTTGGCGAGCCTGTTATTTATTATGACAGAGGCTCGAGAGGTAGCGAAAGCTATATGGCTTTAGCAGAAGAATTTTTAAGAAGTCAGTTATAAGGAGATAAAAAATGGCAGTAAAAAAATCCGGACTCGGCAGAGGCTTCGATGCAATTTTTGCCGATAACTCCGTTGAAGATATTTCCACGGGTAACAGCACGACCAAGGTTAAATTGCTTGATATCGAGCCTAATCGTGACCAGCCACGAAAACAATTTGATGAAGATGCTTTAGCAGAGCTTTCTGACAGCATTGCTCAGCATGGTGTGCTTCAGCCCTTGCTCGTAAGACCAATGCCCGATGGTGGCTATCAGCTGGTTGCAGGTGAAAGACGTTGGAGAGCATCAAGAATGGCAGGGTTAACAGAGGTACCCGTTGTAATCCGTGATTTAACTGATGCTCAGGTTGCAGAGCTTGCTCTTGTTGAAAACCTGCAGAGAGAAAACCTTAATCCTCTTGAAGAAGCGAATGGTTATAAAGAGTTAAGCGATAAATTCGGATATACTCAAGAAAAAATTTCCGAAATCGTCGGCAAGTCCCGACCCTCAATAGCAAATGCTTTAAGGCTTCTTAATTTGCCCGAGGATGTTCAGACAATGGTTTCTGACGGCAGTCTTTCAATGGGGCATGCGAGAGCGATTTTATCTCTTGACGACGATAAAATGAAAACCGACCTTGCAAAGCTTGTTATACAGAATGACCTTTCAGTAAGAGAAACTGAAAGAATTGCAAGAAATATGGTAAAAGAAGCTCCTAAAAAAAGCAAAGCTAAAAAACGTAATCCCTATTATGATGAAGCGGAGCTTGCTCTTTCAGAGGTTTTAGGAAGAAAAGTAAAAATAACAAAGTCTTCTAAAAAAGGTGCTCTCGAAATTGAGTTTTTCGATGATGCAGACCTTAAAAAGCTTTTGAAGATTTTTGATAACGAATAAGGTGTAAGGAGATAGAAAAATGATTGATATTAAATTTTTAAGAGAAAACCCCGAAATTGTAAAACAGAATATTAAAAATAAATTTCAAGACAAAAAGGTTGGTCTTGTTGATGAGGTTATTGCCCTTGATGCTGAAAGCAGAAAGGTAAAGGGTGAAGCTGATAATCTTCGTGCATCAAGAAACAAAAACAGCAAAATGATAGGTGCTCTTATGGCTCAAGGCAAGAGAGATGAAGCAGAGGAAATGAAGAAAAAGGTTTCCGAGGATGCTGCTCGTCTTGCAGAGCTTGAAAAAGCAGAGGAGGAGCTTTCAAAGAAGGTTACTGATATTATGATGAATATTCCTAATATCATCGACCCCTCCGTTCCGATTGGTAAGGATGACAGCGAAAACGTTGAGGTTGAGCGTTACGGTGATCCTGTTGTACCCGATTTTGAAATTCCTTATCACAGAGAGATTATGGAACGCTTTGAGGGTATTGACCTTGATAGTGCAGGTCGTGTTGCAGGCAACGGCTTCTATTATCTTTGCGGTGATATTGCAAGACTCCATTCAGCAGTTATCTCTTACGCAAGAGATTTTATGATTGACAGAGGCTTTACTTATTACATCCCTCCCTTTATGATTAGAAGCAATGTTGTAACAGGTGTTATGAGCTTTGCAGAAATGGATGCAATGATGTATAAAATTGAGGGCGAAGACCTTTATCTTATCGGTACAAGTGAACACTCGATGATTGGTAAATTTATTGACACAATTATTCCCGAGGAAAAGCTTCCTCAGACTCTTACCAGCTATTCACCCTGCTTCCGTAAGGAAAAAGGTGCTCATGGTATTGAGGAACGTGGTGTTTACAGAATTCACCAGTTCGAAAAGCAGGAAATGATTGTTGTTTGTAAGCCCGAGGACAGCCCCTATTGGTTCGACCAGCTCTGGAAAAACACAGTTGACCTTTTCCGTTCGCTTGATATTCCCGTAAGAACTCTTGAATGCTGCTCAGGTGACCTTGCAGACCTTAAGGTTAAATCCGTTGACGTTGAAGCATGGAGCCCCCGTCAGCAGAAATATTTTGAGGTTGGTTCTTGCTCGAATCTTTCCGATGCTCAGGCAAGAAGGCTTAAAATCCGTGCAGGCGGAAAAGATAAAAAATATTTCCCTCATACTCTTAACAACACAGTTGTTGCTCCTCCCAGAATGCTTATTGCATTTCTTGAAAACAACCTTAATGAAGACGGTAGCGTGAACATCCCCGTAGCATTAAGACCTTATATGGGCGGAAAGGAAAAACTTATTCCTTCGGTATAAGTTTTTTAATGCAAAATGCAGAATGCAGAATGCGGAATGAAGGGGACGCTACGCGTCCGATTGTAATAAGGGTTTTTTATGTATAAAGATAAAAGAGAAGATAATTTCAAGAAAAATAAAAGAGATTTTGATAATAGGGATGATTTCAAGAGAGAAAATGACAATCAACCCGATAAAGATATAATTTTCGGTAGAAATTCTGTCAGCGAAGCAATAAAGGCTGAACGCCCTCTTGACAGTATTCTTGTGGCAAGGGGAGAGAGAACAGGCTCAATTCCGAAAATTCTTTCCGATGCAAAAAATGCAGATATTCCCGTTAAAGAGGTTGACCGCAAAAAGCTTGACTTCATGTGCGGTCACGGAAATCATCAGGGAATTGTTGCAGTTGGTGCGGTTAAAGCCTATTCAACTGTTGACGATATTTTTGCTCTTGCAGAGGAAAAAGGCGAAGCACCGTTTATTATTGTGTGTGACGAAATTGAAGATCCCCATAATTTAGGTGCAATTATAAGAACTGCGGAAGCTGCCGGTGCTCATGGTGTTATTGTTCCTAAAAGAAGAAGCGCACCCTTAAGCTTTGCGGTTTCTAAAACTTCGGCAGGTGCAGTGGAATTTATGCACGTTGCAAGAGTTACTAACATACCCCAGACCCTCGAAGAGCTTAAAGAACGAGGTGTATGGATTTACTGCGCAGATATGGATGGCGAAACATTCTATAATGCAAACCTTAAAGGCTCTGTGGCACTTGTTATCGGTTCTGAGGGTAAGGGTGTAGGCAGACTTGTTAAGGAAAAGTGTGATGTTGTGCTTTCGATGCCTATGAAGGGAAAAATTAATTCCCTTAATGCTTCTGTGGCGGCAGGAATTTTAATGTACGAGATTTCAAAGCAGAGAGATATATAAATTGGCTTTTGTGAGGATTAAAGATAATGGCTGACGAACGAAAAAACGGAAGAAAATGGTCTCTTGAAGAAATTGATGAGCTTCTTCAGGACAGCGGTATGCTTCCCAGGGAAGAAAGCGTTGAAGAGTCTGCGCCCATTAAAAAGGCGGAGGCGATAAATCCGCGTCCCATCAGAAATAAAGAAATTGACCATCAGATTATTTCAGAAAAAATTGAGCGTTCCGAAGGTAGCGGTGAGCCTCAAGTCTATGGTGCATTCGTCAGCGAAAAATATAGGGACAGATTTTTTAACAGACCTATTCAGAACCTTGAAAAAACCGCAGAGCATCAGTTTATTCCCGAGGAAGAGCAGAAATATGAAAGAAGTGGCTTCGTTAAGCAAAAAAGCAGTTTTGAACACACTGCTGACCTTTCTCCCGTTCCTACTCTTGTTCCGGATGACAAAATAAAAGAAGATGACGTAACTGATAAAACTGTTGTTTTCGGGGATGTTAAAGAAAATATCGAAAATGATAAATATCAAGATGCCAAGACACGAACAATCGGTCTTCGCTCTTTAGCAGTTACGGATGGTAACGCTCACGAGCAGGAATTACCCGATGAATATGATGATTCGCAGCTTTCCTTTGAGGGCTTCCATACCCAAGAGGTCAATATTGTTGACGAAAGAGAAGTTGAAGAAGAACTCATTAAAAAAAGAAAGGTAAAAGCAAGCACTTTTACCATTACAAGTGATATTACCAAAGAGGAAAAGGAAGAATCACCTAAAAAATACGGTACAGATGAATATCGTACCCCCGATGATAAATTCAAAGTTTCCTACTATTTGAAGAAAAATAAAAATACTTCCTTTGCAGGTATGGTTGCAAGCTATGTGTGTTTCGGCTTGTTAGCTGCTCTTTCAATATTTGCAATGAGCTTTCCCGAAACAGAAAAGGGCGTTCTTATTGCATCACTGATAGTTTTGATTATAACCGTTGCTGCAAATTTCAATGCACTTTTAGATGGGCTTCGCTCCTTTAAGGGTATGAAATTCGGTAAAAACACAGGTTCTGTTATAGCTGTTTTTGCTGCATTTGTTCAGAATATTGCATTTGTTTTCTCTTCTGCAGAGCCGTTTGAGAATGGTCTTTCTCTTTTAACTGCGGCGGCAATTTTGCCTTTGGCATTTAATAGAACTGCAGAATTCTTTGAGTACAAGAGAATTGCAGAAAATTTTGAATATATCGCGAACAATGAATTATATTCTATCGGTAAAATTGAGAAAAAGCAGACCGCCTTTGAAATCGGCAGGGGGCTTCTTTTAGATGACCCCAGCGTTTTAGCATCTCAAAAAACAAGCTTCCCGAGAAGATTTATCGAGCTATCTCAGAAATTTTATCCGTCAGATGACGTTAATAAGCGTCTTGTTCCTATAAGCTTCGGTGCATCTGTTCTTGTGGGTGCTGTAACGCTTCTTATTACGAAGGATATTCTTTCCGCAATAACTGCCTTTATCGGTGCTGTTTGCGTAAGTGTTCCGTATTTCTCGTATCTTGTTGATGCACTTATAATTTCCAAAACCTCTAAAAAGCTTTTGGAAAAGGGCGGTATGCTTGCGGGCTGGGATGCCTTCAATGAATGCAATTCTGCAAATGCAATTGTTTTTGACAGTGCAGATATATTCGACGAAGATGGCGGTAATGTTTTCGGTATTCACTCATTTTATGACATACAAATAGACGAAGCAATTTTATATACTGCGTCACTTCTTATAAAATCCGGCGGGCCTTTAGGTAACCTTTTCAAAAGAATAATCGTTGGCGAAACATCTCTTTTACCGCCTGTTGATTCACTTACTTATGAAGATAAATTAGGTCTTTCTGCATGGATTTTCAACAGAAGAATCCTCGTTGGTAACGGCGATCTTTTAAGAAATCACAATGTAGTTATTCCCGATGTGGCACTTGTTGAACGTCATTTATGCGAGGGCAGATATCCGCTTTATCTTGCAGTTGACGGCAAGGCGGCAGCAGTTTTCATTGTTTCTTATGATATAAATAATGAAAATGCAAGGCTTCTTAAATCTATTGAAAAGAACAGCTTATCTCTTCTTGTTCGGGCAGATGATGCCAATATTACAGACGAAATGGTTTCATCAAAGCTTTCTCTTCCTCAGAGTGGTGTTAAGGTTCTTTCTGCTGTTTCAGGTGATATTTACAAGAATTATTGCGCAGGAATAACATCTGCTGCTGATGCTCTGTTAATGCATGACGGAAAGCCCCATTCATTCCTTTCGGCAATAAATGCGGCGTTGTCCTTGGGCTCGGTTAAGCATATTCTTAATATTTTCCAAACCTGTGCTATGGGCATAGGTCTTGCGATTGTAAGTGCCCTTGCATTCGTTTCGGGACTTTCGTCCTTGAACTGTATTCAGTTAATAGTTGTTCAAGGCTTCTTTGCTGCGTTTACTATTTTTGTTATGACAGGTAGTCACATTGCAACAAACGGAAAATCTAAAAATAAGAAGACTAAAAAATAATCATAAGTCATCGGCATCCTGGATAGGTTTCTCGGTTTCAAGCGGGTAACCTGTATAGGAACCGGTAACATCGCTGAGAATTTTATCATTGTTGAAATTCTCAGTAACTTCCAAAGCTTTCTTAGTTGGATTTTTATCTTTCATATAAAACACCTCGCATATATTATGGCGAGTTATCTATAAATTAAACGGAGGATTTGATTTTTATGGAAAAAGTTCGTTTAGGTATTATCGGCGTTGGTAATATGGGTTCAAGCCATATTAAAAATGCTCTTCAAGGTAAAATGCCCGAAATTGAAATTACTGCAGTCGCAGATATTAAGCCCGATAGATTAGAGTGGGCTAAGGAGCAGCTTCCGGAAGTTAAAACATTTAATACAGCTTCTGAGCTTATGGATTCGGGAGAGGTTGATGCAGTTCTTATTGCAACACCTCACTATGACCATCCGCCTCTTGTTATTGAGGCTTTGGAAAAAGGTCTTCACGCAATGAGCGAAAAGCCTGCAGGCGTTTATACAAAGCAGGTAAGGGAAATGAATGCAGCTGCAGATAAAAGCGATAAGATTTTCGCTATTATGTTCAATCAGAGAACGAATTGCCTTTACAGAAAGGCTCATGAAATTGTTCATAGCGGAAAATATGGTGCTCTTCAGAGAGTAACCTGGATTATTACCGACTGGTACAGAACCCAGGCTTATTATAATTCCGGCGGATGGCGTGCAACATGGTCCGGTGAAGGCGGAGGAGTTCTTCTTAACCAATGTCCTCATCAGCTTGACCTATGGCAGTGGATTTGCGGCATGCCCGAAAAAATCACTGCAGTTTGCCACGAGGGTAAATGGCATGATATCGAGGTTGAAGACGATGTTATGATTTATGCTGAATACCCAAATGGTGCAACAGGTACATTTATTACAACAACAGGTGATTGTCCCGGAACAAACCGACTTGAGATCACTCTTGACAGAGCGAAGCTCATTTGTGAAGGCGGAAAGCTTATTGTTAACGAGCTTAAGGAGTCTGTTTCTGAATTTACTAAAAATGCAGAAGAAGGCTTTGCACAGATTGAATATGAAACCTTTGAAGCAGAGCTTGACGGAAGAAATATTCAGCATCCCGAGGTTATGAATAAATTTGCAGGTGCTATTCTCAGGGGCGAACCTCTTGTTGCATCAGGTCAAGAAGGAATTAACGGACTTATGATTTCTAATGCAGCATTCCTTTCCTCTTGGTTAGGTAAATCGGTTACTCTTCCTGTTGATGAAGACCTTTTCTATAGTATGCTCCAAGAAAAAATTGCAAATTCTACCTTTGTTAAGGAAGTAAAAGAAGTAATTAACGAAAATATGGATTCTACTTATTAAGATTAATACTATTAAAAGCTAAGGCGGATAAAAATGACACAGAAATTCTTAAAAACTATTATTTGCACAGTTGCTGTAATGTGTTTGTTTTGCAATTCTTTAATTGCTTTTGCAGAAAACGGCGATGTGGATTTTGATTTCAATATTCAACCTATTGAGCCAACAACTCAAGAAGAAATAATTGAAACAGAAGAGGAAACCGAGAAAGAAACGGAAAAGCCTACACAAAAGCCTACTCAGAAGCCTGCTGAAAAAACAACTAAACCACAAACAACTAAGGAACAACAAATTCCCGACGATGATAATAGTGGCAATAACAGCAATAACAATAATAATGTTGATGTTAATGTTGGTGTAACAGAGGAAAAAACTGAAAAAGTAACTGAAGAAGAGCTTACCGAAGAGTCTCTCCCCGATGGTTCATATTATGTTTACCTTGAGAGAAATAACGGTCAACGAAGATTAAAAACCATAATGGATGGTGAGGGCTATTTACCTGAGCCGGAAGAGCCGGTTCGTAAGGGCTATGTTTTTGTTGGCTGGTATAGAGATTCAAAGTTTCAAAAGCCTTGGAATTTCCTTACTGATAAAGCAACAAAGCAAATGACAATTTATGCAAAATGGGAAACTGACAGCAAAACAATCGCTTATGATATATCGATAAGTGAATGTATCGGAGGAAAGATTGAGGTTAATCCTCAAAAGGCAAGCTTAGGTGAGCCTGTTATTATAACAGTTATTCCCGATGATGGTAAAAGGCTTGTTGAGGGTTCTTTGAAAATAAACGGAGAGCCTACGGATTTCTTCAACTTCATTATGCCAAAGGGAAATGTAAGCATAAGCGCAGAATTTGAGGATGTTCCCGAGGTTGATGAAGAAGAAAACGAAAAGTCTAAGCTACCTCTTATTGTAGCCGTAGGTGCAGTGGTTATAGTTATTCTTGCTATTGTAATTGTTATTGCAAAAAGAAGAATGGATTTCAATGCAGATTTAGACCCCGATGAAGAGATAGTTGAAGAGTTTGAGGATGAAGATTGGATTGATGAATCAATCGTTGTTGAGGATGGCTTCAAAGAGGGAAAAAAGGTTGTTGAGAGTGTAGAACCCGATTACGGTACGCCGGAATCAGATGTGGATGATTTTGAATAAAAAAATTTCCGAAAGCAAAGTGCTTTCGGAATTTTTTTATATCAAGTTTTTAGTTGTAATTTATGGCTACCATAAAGAGCATAACAAGTGCTGAAAAAGCAAATTCCGCAACGAAAAGCTTCCAGGACCATTTAATCCATTTGCCGTAGGAAACGCCGATAAGACCGATGGCGATAATCATAAGACCGCTTGTTGGGTAGAGAAGATTAGTAAAGCCGTCTGCAATACAGAAGGTTGTAACAACGCTTTGTCTTGTAATACCAACAAGGTCTGAAAGGGGAGCAACAAGAGGCATTATAAGGAAAGCCTTTGCAGTACCGCTGCCGATGAAAAATTCGAGAACTGCAATAACTGTAAATAGAATAAATATTGCAATATATGGGGAAACGCCATGCATAGCGTTGTTTAATTCATAAAGAATTGTGTGCATGATTTTTCCTTCGTTAAGAACATAGGAAATTGCAATAACAAAAACTATAAGAGGAATTGCAGGAGCGATTGTTTTTGCACCTTGGAAAAAGCTTTTGCCGAGATTTTTACCCTTTAAACCGGAAAAATGACCTGCTAAAAGTCCGCCAACTGTAAAAAGAATTCCCATTGCAGGAAGAGAAAGTCCGCCACCTAATTCTAATGCAAAGTCAAGGATTATGAAAATCGCATCAATTAAAATGCATATAACAAAAGCTTTTGTTCCCTTGCGGATGTCGGGATTTTTAAGAACTGCTTCTGCATCGGTCATTGTAAATTTTTCACGGAGTGATTTATCAGATTCGTAAACTATAGATTTTGTCGGGTCTTTTTCAATCTTCTTTGCATAGAAATAAAGGAAAAAGAAAAGAATGAGATATACGCCAATAAAAACCAGTAGACGAAGCCAAAGTCCCGAGAAGACCTCTAAATCTGCAAGCTTCTGAACAGTTACAACATTAAATGGGTTAAAGGTAGCGGCGGTAAAGCCCCAGGCGATTGAAACAAGGCTTAAGCCTAAGCCAACAAGAGAGTCCCAACCTAAAGCTAATGAAACCGCAACGGCAATAGGCACAAGGGTTATTGATTCTTCAAGAACACCGGCCGTTGAGCTAAGAAGCATACAGACAAAAATAACGATTGCCATTAAGGTGTATTTTTTATTGCTGAATTTATTTATAAGAGTTGCCATAATGTATTTTAAAATACCGCATTTGTCAAGAATGAGAAATGCACCGCCTATAAGGACGATTATGGCAATAATTGCAATACCTGTTCCCGCATAGCTGCTACCTATACAGAGAATGGGTGAGAGTATTATTTTCCAGATGGGCATTTTATAGTCTTCTAAAACTTCATAAGTTCCGTCTACAATAGCTTCATGTCCATCAGTAGTAATTATCTGATATTCTCCTCGGGGGAGCGTCTGGGTGAGAACGCCGATAAATGCGAGTATTAACATAAGCACCAGAGAAATGGTTGCCATAGTTTTTTTGTTAAGGCTCAAGCCCAATGAATCGTTTTTGCTTTTATTATCCATTAATAAATATTCCTTTTAAAAATAATATCAAACATTATACATAAAAGGTGTCGTGAAAACAATGGGCATTTTATTTGACAAACATTGTTAATACACTTATAATATTGTATATTTATTACAAGTAATTTAGGATGAGTTGAAATGAGAGTACATAAGAAAAAACACGGTGCAGAACGACTTGAAGCCTGCGGTAATATTGTTATTAAGGATTTAAAAGCAGAGGGTAATACGTCACAGGCACTTTTCGGAAATGATAACCCTATAAGAATTGAAATCGGCTGCGGTAAGGGGGACTTTATTGTTGGTACTGCCGCAAAAGAGCCTGATGTGAATTTCCTTGCAGTAGAAAAGGTTTCCGATGTTCTTGTTATTGCGGCGGAAAAGATTAAAAATTCCGGGCTTTCAAATGTAAGAGTTTGCTGTGTTGATGCAAAAGAATTGGAAGAGATTTTTCCCGAGGGCAGTATTGACAGGATTTATCTTAATTTTTCTGACCCTTGGCCCAAAGCCCGTCACGAAAAACGCAGACTTACTTACAGAACCTTTCTTGCAATTTACAAGAAAATTCTCAAAAAAGACGGTGCAATTCATTTTAAAACCGATAACAGAGGTCTTTTTGATTTTTCTTTGGAAGAATTTGAGAATTTCGGTATGAGAAAGGAAAAGCTTACCTTCGATTTACATAATTCCGAATATATGGAAGGAAACGTAATGACAGAATATGAGAAAAGATTTTCTTCTATGGGCGTGCCGATAAATAGAGTGGAGTGTTATTTTGACTAAAGTCAAAATCGATATAAATCCTAAAGGATTTTCGATATATCTATTGATTCGATATACCTTCGGTTCGATATGTGCCTGACGGCACGAGATAATAAGGATTTATATCATATCGAATTGAGCGGAGCGAAATATATCGAATTTTGTAAAACAAAATATATCGAACAAGCTTGCTTGTATATCGAGTATAAGTGGGATAGAAATAAATTAGAAAAACAGTAGTTGCATAAATTTTCGCAACTGCTGTTTTTATTCTTTCGCAATTTTATCACACAAAAAAAGCAACCACTCTATTGAGTGATTGCTCTGTAGTGTCGGCATCGCCCTATTTTCCCAAGCGGCTTCCCACTAAGTATCTTCGGCGCTGTTGAGCTTAACTACCGTGTTCGGGATGGGAACGGGTGGACCCTCAACGCCATCAACACCGACT
>JAZQJD010000017.1:0-151952 GCA_045541435.1 Acutalibacteraceae bacterium | reverse complement strand
ATCGGATTAAAGCTTAATCTCAAAATCAACACCAGCGGGGAGCTCAAGACCTGTGAGAGCCTCAACAGTTTTGTTTGAGGGTCTGAGAATGTCGATGAGTCTCTTGTGAGTGTGCTGTTCGAACTGCTCACGAGAATCTTTATACTTGTGAACCGCACGAAGCACTGTGATAACCTCTTTTTCTGTGGGGAGCGGGATAGGACCGGAAACCTGAGCGCCTGTACGCTTTGCTGTTTCAACGATCTTTTCTGCTGCCTTGTCAACGAGGTTGTGATCGTAGCCTTTGAGTCTGATTCTGATTTTTTCCTTAACTGCCATTTTTAACGCCTCCTAAAATTATTGGCGGGCTGCGTAAGTTTCAACAACTCCCCCGGGCTTATCGCATTCCCCGTTTAAAAACCGGAATGGATATTCCGGGATGAACTCACGCTCCGAAACAGACCCGTAGCCTCAGTTAAGGACGGCAAACGTGTTTGTTTTCGGTATTTAATCGCCCGGTTTAAAATCGGACATACTCGGCGGAAATTCCCTGCCTCAAAGGGCAGCCACCTCCCGCGTCATCGCATATCTGCACGCATTAGGGCATAAAAAGATAGGGACACGCCCTACACGCGCCCTATCATAATATCACAACTTATTCAATAATGCAAGAGTTTTTTGGTATTTTTTTAAGAATTTTTTAAAGTTTTTTTGTCACTATGTACCAAGGTAAAATAGCCAATTTTCCGGCTTATTTTTCTACACCGCTGAAATATTCCGGATACTGAGGCATAACTATTGTTTTAATCATATTAAAGCAAAGGGCTCCTTCTGCATAAGATACATTGATATTACCCGTTGTTTTACCTGTTGCAACAGAAATGTTTTTGTTTTCATCAATGGCATAAACCTTTGTAAGAGTATCGGGACTTTTAATGACATTTCCATCTTCGTCCCTCTTACCGCTGAATTCAAGAACAAAGTTGTCGCCTGTATCGGGCTGGGAATAAATTGCAACAAGAAGCTCTTTATCCACATCAAACTTTCCCGAAACGAGCTTGATATATTTGTTGTTATGATGATCGGAAAGAATATTGTCGCCGCCCTTTGTTAATTTCTCATATTCGGCAACAGGGTCATAGCCCTCTAATTTTCTTGTTGTAGACGGGGTGGTTACTATCTCCCCCGCTTGAGCATTATTGTCACCTTCGACATTGTTGAAATTCTGCTGAACGCTGCCGGCTTCGTTTTCAGTTTCATCCCAGTTGATAAGTGTTGTTTTTTCTGTGGTTGTGATTTCAGCTCGTGAGTAAAGACTTGTATCCTCTTTAGAGCCCAATCCGCCACGCTCTTTTATCATACCTGCAATAAAAACAGTTATAACAATCACAACAATAAGAATTGCTACAGCAAGGGCAACAACCGCCCCCATACCTTTTTTCTTTGAAGCTTTATCCATAACAGACCTCACACGTATATATAATATAATGGTATATACATTATATAGATTTTTACACATAATTGCAATAGTAAATATATTAATATAAAAAAGAAAGTGCGGAAAAACCGCACTTTCCCTGTGAAAACTATTGCAATAATTCACACTAACCATTAGTGTATGTAAAAAAACTTATGCTACTGTTTCTTCAACATTGGGAGCAAAGCTTGCGAATGCTTGAAGAACCATACCGATGATGGGGAAATCAGCAAGAGCACCTAATGTGCCGCCGTATTCTGTAACTACGTTACCTTCAGCATCAGTTGTTTCAGTAACTGTGAAGAGAGAGTTGATGCCGTCTGCAATTTCCTGAACATCAAGACCATAGTTAGCGAGAAGCTGCCAAATAGAATCTAACATTGATTTTGCCTCCTTTCATACTATTATCGTCGATATTTTATCATATTCACATACAATTATTTTTCTTTTTTAGAAAAATATCATTTTTTTTTTTACATTTCGGCAAAATAACCCAATCTATTAACCTTAATTTGTTCATCTGTTATTATTTTTTGGGGATTTATGAAAAGAGCATTTTCCATCACTTCCATATTCAAACCCAACGGATAATTTTCCATACAAAATGATATATCCGTGTTTCTGAAGCGTAAATCGTGAGCATCGGAGCCGATAAAATCACAAAAACCGCAGTTAATCATTCTTTCAGCAAAATCTTGAACCTCTTCTCCGAACATACCTGCCGCAGAACCGCTGTTTATCTGAAAAAGATTGCCGTTTCTCGAAAGCTTATCAATAGCGGAATAATCATTAAGGAAGAATTCATATCTTTCGGGATGAGCAATAACAGGAACGATACCAAAGGATTTAAGATAATCACACCATGCATTAACATCCTCATAAGTAGGCTTGAAGAAATCGAACTCGACAAGAAGATACCTTGAACCGCAAAGCGTATATGGTTTTAAATATTTTATATCAAAAATATCATCATCACAAAGAATTTCAAAGCCTTTTTCTATTTTAAGAGGAATCCCCTCTTCATCAAGAATTTCAGAAAGGCCTTCAAATTTTCTTTCTCTTTTATCATAAAGCCTTTCGGATGTTTCCCAGTACATAAGATGCGGTGTAAGAAAAAGAGTCCCCGTTCCCGATTCAGCTGCCATATCGCACAACTCAACTGTAGTCTGCAGGTCTTGAGAGCCGTCGTCCATTCCCCATAAAACGTGAGAATGTATATCGAATATTTTATTCTCCATCTATCTCACCTGCTTCTTTTAAATCTGACTTGGCATTTTCTTTTTCAACCATAGCCTTGTTACCGATAACACCCTCATCATACATCAGCTTAAGAATAATAACTGTAAGAGGTAAAAGAATTATTCCGAATGCACCGAAAATTCTTGCACCAAGGAACATAGCCGCAATAGTAACAATAGCAGGAAGACCGACTTGATTTGCAACAAGCTTGGGCTCAATTACCTGCCTTAATACTGTTATAACAGCGTACAGAACAATAAGACCAATACCTAAACCTACATTACCTGTGATAAAGCTATAAACCGCCCATGGAATAAGAACAGTACCGGTTCCCAAAACAGGAATAATATCAACAATGCAGGTAACAAAAGCAATTATCGCAATATATCCGCCTTTATAAACGCCTATAAGCTTCATAAATGAAAGACCTATAAACATTTCTGTAAAGGTTATAATCATCAGAGTTGCATAAGCCTTAAAAAGCTTTGAAACACCTTTTGTAATTGTTCTCTTTGTGTTTATAATCTTATCACGATTTTCATCTTTAAAAAAGCCAAGAATCATCTGCTTAATAAGTTCGTAATCCGCAGTCATAAAAACACAGGAAACAACTGTAACAAGAAATGTAAGGAAAAGGGAGGGAATACCCTTAACAACATGCCATGCACCGCTGATGGGAGCAGATAAAACAGACATATCAAATTCCATACTCTTTGTTCCGATTTTATCAAAAAAACCAACAACATATTCGCTCAGAGCATCACCAATACCTTTGGGAAGCTTCATAAGTAAATCCATAACAAATTTTTCTGCCACTTCAACTAATTCTGAAAGAGAAGAAATACTGCTGAACATATATGTGAAAAATTCCTTCAACTCACTGCCCAAAACAAAAAGCAAGCCTGTTGCGGTACCGAGAAGTATAACAACAATCAGCAGAACAAGAATAATTGAAACCGCACTATGAGCTTTAATATGGAGCTTCTTGGTTATTGCCTTTATTGGCCTTTGGAGAAAAACTGAAATTGCTGCTGCAAAAACAAAGGGGAAGATATAACCGAAAGCATATCTAATTGTGAAATAATATAAGCCTATAAAAATTGCAGCATAAATGAAATTTATGATAAACGCTTTACGCTTCTGAATAATGACATCCATAACAAAACCCTCCAATGCCACATTAGATTATGTATAATTAAATTTATTTTAAACTATTAAGATTAATAATACAATAAAAACATTATTTTTTTCATAATTTTTTAATATTTTTTATAAAATTTCAATTTTGCTCTTTATTATCTTAAAATATTGTGATAGAATAATTTGGTATATATCATTATTACATAACTCACGGAGGTATCCGAATGCAAATTGCAATTATGGGCTTCGGCACAATCGGTTCAGGTGTTGCGGAGCTCTTACTTAAAAACCAGAAAAGCATTGTAGCAAAAAGCGGACAGGCCTCTCTTGAAATCAAGCATATTCTTGATATAAGAGATTTTCCCGGTCATGAGCTCGAAAAATGCTTCACAAAAGATTTCAACGATATTCTCAATGACCCTGCTGTAAGCATTGTTGTTGAGTGTATGGGCGGAACAGAACCGGCCTATGAATATGTTTCAAAAAGCCTTATGGCAGGAAAGAGCGTTGTTTCCTCCAACAAAGAGCTTGTTGCCGCAAAGGGCTATGAGCTTCTTGAAATGGCAAAGGAAAATAATGTAAACTTCCTTTTTGAAGCAAGTGTTGGTGGCGGTATTCCCATTATCAGACCTATCAGCCAATGCCTTGCCGCAAATGAAATCGGCGAAATCGCAGGTATTCTCAACGGCACAACAAACTTCATTCTTACAAAAATGATTGTTGATGGTATGGCTTTTGAGGATGCACTCAAATTAGCTCAAGATAACGGCTACGCAGAGCGTGACCCCTCCGCAGATATTTTAGGTCACGATGCTGCAAGAAAAATCTGTATTCTTGCTTCCCTTTGCTTTGGAAAGCATGTTTATCCCGATTTTGTTGAAACTGAGGGTATCACAAACATAACTCCCGAAGATGTTGAATATGCTAAAAACTGGGGCGGAGTTATCAAGCTTATCGGCAGAGCACAAAAGCTTGATGACAACAGCATCAGTGCAACAGTTGGTCCCTGCCTTATTCAAAATCATAGTCAGCTTGCTTCTGTTGACGATGTTTTCAATGCTATCCTTGTTCGTGGTGATGCTATCGGCGATGTTGTTTTCTACGGTAAAGGTGCAGGTAAGCTCCCCACTGCAAGTGCAGTTGTTGCAGACGTTATCGACTGTGCAAAGCACACCGCAAAAAGAAAAGCTTTCGGCTGGGGTCCCACAGAAGATAATTACGTTATTGACCCTGTTCTTCAGAGCACAGCCCTCTATGTAAGAGCTGAAACAGAAGATTACATAACAGCATTCAACGAAATCAATAAAACCTTTGACTCCCCTCTTATTCTTCACAGAGATAATGCAGAAAAGAACGAAATTGCTTTCGTTACTCCTGTAATCCGTGAAAAAGAAGCTCGCAACGCTATTACAAAGCTTCACATTGATGTAAAATCAATTCTTCGTGTTCTTGATTATTGATTTAAATTTTAAAAAATGGAGGAACGTTTATGGCTTTTTGTCCTAAATGCGGAAGGCATCTGAATATCTGGCACATAAAAGCCGAATGCCCCACCTGCGGCGTCAACATTCCTAACTATGATTGGGAAGGCCGCCTTAACGAAGATGCCGAAAAAGCAAAAATTGCCTGGTCAAAATTTAACAAATTTACAGGTAATTTTAAAAGTGCCTTATTCGGAAGCAAATTGAGAATAATCCGCTTTATTTTCACCTTTGTTCCTTTGGTTGCTTTGATTCTACCTCTTGCTAATTATAGTGTTAATCTACCATTTGTATATGCAGATTCTGTTAATATGAACTTAGTAGATTTCACCCTAAACACCCTGCTGTCACTTAATTGGGGTTCTCTAATAAGCCTTATTTCATCGGGCTTTATCGGCGCACCCACAGGAATGCTGATAATTGCAGTATTACTTCTTTACCTTGCAGTTGTTTTTGGTGTTCTCAATTTTATATTTGTTCTTCTTAGAGCTCCCAAGCTAAAAGCAGGCTTCAACATTACAATGTGTGTACTTTCAACAGTTTGCTTTTCATTGGCAGCAATACTTTTCACTTTCTGTGTTTCAATGGTAGGTAATACAACCATTACATTTATTTCCGGCTCTGTTCAATACGGAATTTTTGTTGGTATTGCACTTTTTGCACTTAATGTTGTGCTTAACACTTTGACAAACAAAGGCTTTAGAAAGCAAAGAGCAGAACAAAACTAAATATTACATAATAAAAACCTTGCAGATTAATTTCTGCAAGGTTTTTATATAATAATTCAACTGGTTTTATTCAAACTCAACACGGTTATTTTCCAAAACAGCAATCAATGCATCTTTTTCTTCATCGTTTGCAAAAACACCTGCATCTTCAGCTTCATCGTACATCGGGTCAGGTTTTACATAATGCGTAGTATCTAAAGGATTCCTGAAAGTAGGTGCCTCAATTACCAAAAACATCTCAGTTGTTTCAACACTATTATCTTCAGATATTATATTCGTTTCCGTTGTTTTTTCAACAATTTCATCCATAGCGGGTTCGGTGGTAGGTTCAGTTGTCGGTTCCTTTACATTTTCGGTTGAAGGCTCAGTCGTTTCTACCGTAGTTTCAACCTCTTCAACCTCTTGAACCTCTTGAACCTCTTCAACCTCTTCAACCTTTTCCTTTAAAGATGCTTCCGGCTCAGTCATAAAGCACAACGAAACGCCAATACATATGGCAAGAGATGCAAAAACAAGAAGCTTACTTGCTTTTTTATAATTTATAACACTATTAATCCTGGTTTTTATACTTACCTCACCAAAAGCAATGGGGCAACCAGTTAATTTAACCTTGTTAACACCTAAATCCAACAAGGCTTTTGCATATCGCTTGCATTGGTCAGCATCACACTTTTTTATAACGCATTCGTCGCAGGAAAGCTCAATATCCTTGCAAAGCAAAAAATATGAAACCCAAACCAATGGATTAAACCAATGAATACACAATACAACAAAACCAACCGCTTTTATAATGTGGTCTGCATATTTAATATGGGTCTCTTCGTGTCTCAAAACACAATTCTGCGTTTCTTCATCCAATCCATAGGGCACATAAATTTTGGGTTTTACAAAACCGCAAACAAAAGGAGATTGAATTCTTTCGCTTTGATAAATATTCCCCTTTACCAAAACTCCATCGGCAATCTTAAACCTTAACTTTATGTAGCTTGCGACTCCATAAAACAGAAATCCAACGCCTACAACAACCCAAAGAACCGGGACAATATCCCTTAAGGATAAGCCTTGCTCAACTGCAACTGAACCCACCTGCTGCGCAACTCTGTCAGCAGTCTGGGGAACTTTATGGGGCACAAGGCTTAAAGCACTTTCAAACGAAAAAGGAATAACAAGCCTTAAACCAACCAAACCCCATAATATTTTACGGAAATACATTGGTGATTTCTTCAAAATGGCACGAACAATTATAACCGCAATTATAAGCCATGCTGAATCAATGGTCATCGACAGTATTTCACTGAAAATTTTTTCCATTATTATTTATCTTCTCCAACGAGCTTTTTAAGCTCTTCATATTCTTTTTCGGAAAGCTTCTGTTTTTTTGCAAAGGCTGCAATAAACGCCGGAAGAGAGCCTTCAAATCTTTCCTCAAACAATTCGTTCATTTCTGCAAGCTGAATTTCCTCTTTAGTAACAAGAGAGGTAATTGTTGAGCCTTCTTTTTTAAGAACACCTCTGTCACCCAATCTCTTGATAACAGTATAGGTAGTTGTTCTTGCCCAGCCTAATTTTTCCTTGCAGATATCAGAAATCTTTGCACAAGTAATGGGCTCATTCTCCCATAAAATAAGACAAAATCTGTATTCGCTTTCAAAAACCTTAGGAGTTTTCATTCTTTTCACCCTCTAATTAACAATTTATTACAATAATACAATTACCATTATAATGTTTGATGAAAAATTTGTCAACTAACATAGGGTAAAATGAGTTATTCAAGCCAATCTATAAAATGGAATGTAAAAAAGTGCAGACCGTATAAAACAATATAAAAAAGGAACTGTAAAAACCTTCGTTTTTTACAGCTCCTTAAAATTTTAACCAACAAACTCAATATCGGTTTTAAACTCTTTAATTCTAACGTCATAAGCCTTCATAATATCTTCTTCAAACGCAAGCTGCGGGTTTTCTATGCCTAACTTACTCATAAGATACTTTGTAAATAAAGGATTCTGAATTAAGAAAGGTCCTAAAAGATAAGTTCCATAAAGGTTATTTTTTCTGATACCCTCTGTTTTAGCATCTATAAATGAACCATATCCTTTGGAAACATCAATGAAAGCGTCTTTTTCCTTAATATCATAAGAATGAGAGAAACGGCTTGTGTAACCAACGATTTCAGTTTCACCGAATTTACCAATAAACAAAGAGTTATTTCTTTTAGGAATAGTTCTTTTAGCATAAAAATCAACTATACCGAGAGCTTCTATCTTCTCTCCGTCGGTTTTTTCAATGAAATTACCCATAATCTCAAAGGAATTACCTGTCATAAGGAAAATAACACCTTTTTCAATTAATTCTTCAATTCTGTTTTTATGGTCCTTAAGCCTTGAAAGAATTCTTTCCTGGTTTGATTCACTGCAAGAGCCGAAATAAACCATATCGACATCCTCTGTAAGAAAGTGTGGCATTTCGCTAACAGGAGTTTTAATAAACTCCGCATCGGGTAAGCACATTTCAAAATAACGCATATTTGCCTTATCTCCGAACAAGCAACAAATTTCGGGATATAAAACCTCTATTTTCATACTTGTTCACCACCTTTATAAGCCTTTGAGAACTCTTCTTTTATTTTAGCTTCGACCTCACAAGCAAGGTCGTAAGTTGAAGTATCGTGAAGAAGATAAAGCTTATCGATATCTTTATCCATAATATCAACAGCCTTGAATTCATCCTGCTCGCAAAGAATTCTGTCTTCAGGAATACCTGCTATAAGGCAACGAAGCTTATAATCATAGCAACGGGGGCCTGCAAGAACAATCTGCTTCACATCGGGAGTGTTAAGGAACTCAAAGTCAACATCATAAATCCAACCAACGAATTCAGAAGAATCTCTGCGTTCAAACAAGTCATCAATCATAATGAAAACTGTTCTTGCTCCTTCTTCATGACTTACAAAATCAAATGAACGTGAACAAGCAACAGAGTTCTGACCCTTTGCCATAGTTCTGATAATCTCGGTTTTACCTGCCTTTGCCTCATTGTAACGAGTCTGAGTAACACTGATTTTTGCCATATAGTCCTTAACCTTGTCAAGATCAACTCCAAATTCGGCCATAAGGCTGATTGCTGCAAGCTCGTTATAAATGTTATATAATGCTCTGTTTACCATAGGGTAAACATCTTCCTTGCCGTTGTGCAAAACAGCGATAGTCTTATTATCATAATCGATATTTGTTAATCTGTAATCCGCATCGTAGGACTTAAAATCACATTTGGGACAATATGCATTACCGATATGATGATATCTTAAATAATTGAATTTAAGCTTCTCATCGCAAACAGGACAAATTGAAAAGTCATTAATAAGATTGACGCATTCTGTTACATCAGTATCTAACTTATCAATACCGAAATAAACTCTTTGGTTATTCTTTAAAAGCTGAGAAGACTGCAAGCAATCTGCATTAAGAACAAGCTTTGTTTCTTTAGGAACATAAGTGTCAAGAATGCTGAAAATGTATTCGGGGTGAGCATTTCTCTTAATAGAATCTCTGAAAAGGTTTGTAACAATAAGATAATCCGGCTTGATAAAAGGCATAATGAGTCTTGAAAACCTTTCATCAACCTCCAAAACGAGAGCATCAATTTTGGGCTTTCCAAAAACATTAACACTATGAGTAAGAGCAGTTGCAACACCTGTATTAATGTTAGAGCCGTATCTGTTGGAAACAACCTTCATACCACTCTGAGAAAGAATATCCGCCACCATATTTGTTGTGGTGGTTTTACCATTTGTGCCCGTAACACAAAGAACATTGGGTGATTTTTTTGTTCTTGCAAGGTAATCGGGGCAGATTTTTAAAGCAATAAAGCCCGGATACATTGTTGCGTTTCTTTTAAGAAGACGCAACAAAACAAAAACCGCTTTAGATGCCCAAAGGGCAATAAAATATCTTAAAATTCCCATTGGAATTATTCAACCTCCGAGGTACAGTTGGGGCAACGAGTTGCTTCAATATTGATTTCAGTTTTGCAGAAGGGACAAACCTTTGTTGTGGGAGCAGGAGCAGGAGCTTCCTCTTTTTTACCAAGGCTTCTGATTTTATTAATACCCTTAACAAGAAGGAATATAACAAATGCTGTAATAATGAAATCTATAACAGCTTGAATAAAAAGACCGTAATTTAAAGTTGCAGCACCTGCTTCTTGTGCTGCGGCGAGGGTTGCATATTCACCGCCATCAAGAGCAATAAATAAATCTGTAAAGGAAACCTTGCCTGTTAAAAGAGATATTGCAGGGGTAACAATGTTGGTTACAAGGTTATTAACGATACCTGAGAAAGCACCGCCAATAATAACGCCGACTGCAAGATCAATAACATTACCTTTTGAAATAAAATCTTTGAACTCTTTAAAAAAGCCTGTAGTTTTCTGAACTGCTTTGTTTTCTTTCACGAAAAAAACCTCTTTTCACAAAAAAATATGATAAAAAATATCGAAAACAGTATATCATATAAATCCGCTTTTTCAAATACTTTTTACAAAATTCTTGCATTATTTATAGTTATGTTGTATAATTCAAGCGTTAAAAACTCTTAGAGCGAGGTGCAAATCATGATTTTAACTGCTGATATCGGCAACACAAATATTACTTTAGGTGTTTATGAAAATGACGAAGTTGTCTGCATTTCCCGTTTAGCGACTCAGCGTCACAGGACCTCCGAGCAATATGCAATAGAGTTAAAGGCAGTTTTTGAGCTTGAGAAAATCGGCAATAATTTCGAGGGCGCAATAATCAGCTCTGTTGTACCCGAGCTTACAAGAGTTTTTAAGGACGCCATTAAAAAGGTTATCGGCTGTGATGCTCTTGTAGTTGCCGCCGGTATAAAAAACGGTTTAAAAATCGTAACAGACAACCCTAAGGAATTAGGTGCAGATTTAGTTGCCGGTGCAGTAGGTGCCATCGCTCAATATGAGCTTCCCTGCTTGGTAATGGATTTAGGTACAGCAACAAAAATTTCTGTTATAGATGAGGGTGGTCTTTTTGCAGGCTGCACTATCGCCCCCGGCATTGGAATTTCTCTTGATGCTCTGGCGATGAGAACATCTCAGCTTCCCGCCATAGAGCTTTCTGCTCCCGAACACGCTATCGGAACAAACACTATTGAGTGCATCCGCTCGGGAACAGTTTTAGGTAACGCCGCAATGCTTGACGGTATGGCAGACAGATTAGAAAAAGAGCTGGGTAAGCCAATTAAAACAATGGTTGCAACAGGAGGTCTTGCAAAAGAGATAGTTGCTTGCTGCGAAAAAGAAATTGTTTACAATAAAGACCTTGTTCTCCAAGGCCTTTTGGTAATATATAAGAAAAACAGGTAATAAAACAAAACAAACTAAACGCATTGTATCTTGATTGAGAACAGTAGCAAAGGAGTTTTATTATGAAGAAAAAACAAAAATTGACACGTCTTGTTTTATGTGCCTTATTTGCGGCATTGATAGTGGTTCTCACATTCACACCGCTTGGCTACATAATCATCGGACCCGGTATTGCTATTACCACAATACATTTGGTAACAATTTTAGGCGCATCAATACTTGGAATTAAAGAGGGTGCATTTTTAGGAGCTTTTTGGGGAGTTTTATGTGTTATAAAAGCATTTCAAGAGCCGATCCCCGCAAACATACCCTTCCAGAATCCTATGATTTCAGTTGTTCCGAGAATTTTTGTAGGTATTGTAACTGCATTGGTAATACAAGCATTATTTAAAACCAAAATCAAAAAACCTATTGCTGTAGGCATAGGTGCTTTTGCAGGAACCTTAACAAACACAGTTTTAGTTATCACCGCCTTAAATGTTTTCAACGGCTTTGAAACCATTACATTGGGCGTTACAACAACCTTAAACACTATTATTACAACCTTAATCGGTGTTAACGGAATTATCGAGGTTGTTGCCGCAGTGATTTTAGTTCCCGCAATCTATACAGCAACAGAAAAATACTTAAAAAACAAAATATAAATTTACCAAATAACCTGTTTTTCTTGAAATAAATAAAAAATTAACTGCATCTCTTTTTACGGAGATGCAGTTTTTTCATAAAAATCATTTTTTCTCACTTACCGCAGTAACATCATCGTAATAAGTGAAGCCTTTAAAATCCATGGCTCTGCAGAATTCTACTGTATCAACAATGAACTCCTCATAGTTAACACCTTCGCCAGAGAAAAGAACCTTATACACATTATCGGAATTTTCGAATAAATAAAGTACCGACATACCCTCTTCAGTTTTCATTGTAAATCTGCAGGCTTTCTTGAATGCTTTACCTAATTTTACGTCATCTTCCCAGGTAACTTCATTTTCAGTTTCCTTGAGACGTTCATAAAAATCTTTGTTTAAGTTGTAATAATCATCATACAGATATTTCATTACAGAAATTTCACAAGTTTCTTTCTTCTTTTCGTTTACGAAATAGTTAACTTCAGTTGAATCTGTTTTCCAACCATCCGGAAGGAAAACCTTGAAGCCGTAATCTTCAACAATACCATCATTCTCAAAAGGTTCAAACTGTTGTCTTAATGTTACCTTTTCTCCGGATTCCTCCGTAACATATTTACCATCTTCATCAGTAGCGTAGACAAGAAGCTCACCCTCATCAGAGAGGACCTTCTGTCCGTTTACATCAGTTACTAAATCGAAATCTTTATCGTTTGAATATATGCTTTCTTCTTTTTTACAAGAAGCAAAGCTACACACAAAAAGAATTGTTGCAATAGTTAAAATTGCAATTATTTTTTTACTCAATGGAATAACCTCCGTCTAAAATTACAGAGTGGGTTTCGCCACTCTGTAACTCAAATCATTATTTTACTTCTGCGGTTTCAACAGGGCTTGTAGGCAAACCGCTATCCCATGTAATATCGTAGTTAGCCTTATCCTCGAGAGTGAACATAACGCTCACATCACCGTAGCTTTCAAGAGTTCCTGCACCTGTCATATATGCAGTAACATTTGCTGCTTTGAAGAAGTTGATGTTGGTGATTTCGTTTGTCAGACGATTAACTGTTGCGGTGATTTTGCAGCCGCTGTAAACAACATCGTAATCGTTAAGAACAAGATAATCTTTAGTTTTAGCAAATTCCTCGGAAGCAAGAATTTCTTCCTTATCACGAAGGTCGAATGCTTTTGTAAGAACCTCTTGAGCTTCTTCGTTTGTAAGATCATTGAAGGCGATTGTAATGAAATATTGGTCGCCGATTTCCTTAAGCTCTGCATAGTCAATATCTTCTGCAGTAAGCTGAGAGGACCATGACTCGCCTTTAACTAAAAGCATTTCGGAGTTGTCGTCGCCAAAATTGATTGTACCGGAATTACCCTTGATATCTTCAAGAATAAGGTCTTTAACACCTTTAGCCGCATCATTGATTGCCTTGAGAGAATCATCAATTTCTTCTGCATCCTCTGCACCTTTTTTTGTAACCTTAAGGCTATCATTAGGAACATTTTTCTCAATGTTGTAGTTAACAATAGGTCTATCAGCTTTAACACCGTTTACGAGGGTGTTGAAATATGCGAGAACCTCTTCGCTTGTTTTGCCAACAGTAACGGCACTCTGAGTATATTCTGCCTCTTCTGTTGAATAAACCTCAACAGTTTCATCAGCAGTATCAGAACCGCCACAAGAAGTTAAAGTCATTAAAAGTGCACTGATAAGCAAAATAGCTGTAGCAATAGTAAAAATTCGTTTCATTAAGGTTTGACCCCTTTCGATTTTTTGCATCTGTCGATACTTCGACTTATTCACTGATTAATTATATCACAAAAATTCATATAGCAACAGTAGTTTTTTATATTTTTTTATATTTGTATAAAAAGCACAAAATCATTGACATTCCTTTGTAGTTTACAACTAATTTACATTATTCTTCTCAGTAATTACTATTTGACTTTTTGCAATAACATCAATATAATATCTATCGTGGATTAAATTTTACGAGGTTATGTATATGGCAGTTAAAAACACCAAAAAGAAGCACAAACGCACCAAAAATCAGAAAGCCCTCAATTTTCTTTGCATTATGATGGCTTTGGTGGTCATTTTTGTTGCGGTTGTTTGCGTTTGCGTTGATAAAAAGAACGATACCTTGAGAGAAAAGGAAGCATCAGCTTCACAAAACGCCCAGACCACTGAAAAAGGCAACAGCAAAAAGCCCGCAGCATCTGAAAAAGGTGATACACCCGATACCACCGCAGAAGCTACAAGCGATACCACCGCCCCCGAAACGACTCAGCCTGTTACAGCAGCAGTTGCTCAACCGGGAACAATGGAAAACCCCACCATCATAACCATTGATGAAGAAAAATGGTATATGACACTTGTTAACTCAAGCTACAGAATTCCCGATAATTATGAACCCGATTTAGTTTATGTATGCGGTAGTGGTGAACGCCTTGACAGAAAGGTTGCAGAGCATTACGAAGAAATGTATAACGCTGCTAAAAAAGACGGTGTAGACCTTGCCCCCTGCTCAGGATACCGTTCATATGAGCTACAGGAAAGGAACTACAACAATAAAGTAAGCTTTTATGAAAGTCAAGGCTATTCAAACAAGGATGCAAAAGTAAAAGCTGCAACAATTATTATGCCTCCCGGCTCCTCGGAGCATAATTTAGGCTATGCTATGGACATCGTCTGCGTCGACGAATGGTTTGAAGATACTGCAGAATTCAAATGGCTTACAGAAAATGCCGCTGACTACGGCTTTATTATGAGATACCCCAAGGACAAGCAGGATATTACTAAGGTTATTTACGAGCCTTGGCATTGGAGATATGTTGGTGTTGAATTAGCAAAAGAGCTTAAAGACAGTGGTCTTGTTCTTGAAGAATATATGGGAGTAGCGTAAAATGATAGGAATAAAAGTTGAAAAAGCACACGGAGAATATGACCCGGGAACAAGTAAGTTTTTCGGCTCACCAACAATGCCTGAGGAATGGCTTTCCGATGGCACTATAGGCGATGAAGATTTCTTCTTCTGTCAGTTGAAGTTATCTGAGTTTAAAAGCTATGATAAAGAAAATATAATTGACCATAAAGGCTTTATTTATATTTTCCTAACAGAAGATAAAGGAGATTTCATTCCCAATATTCGCTATTCAGAAGCAGAACCCGATACTCTGATTGATGATTTCAATGCAGGCTTTGAATTTTTAGGTGATGTTGAAACAGAATATTCAATAGATTTTTTCGATACTGATGATGCAGAAGACGGCACGAGAATTTTTGTTAAAAAAGGTGAAGAAATTACACTTCTTCAATATGACCCTCTTGATGACGGTATGCCCGAATTCCTTCAGGACACCGAGAAAATCGCATATTTCAAAATGTCTTTAAACGACCTGAAAAGCCTTGATTTTTCAAAAGTAAAATTTACAATAGAGTAAAAGTATTGCAATAATAATGTTCGGAAGCGAAGCTTCCCCTCACCTCTTCACTCTTCACTCTTCACTAAAAAAGCTCCCCTTAGGGAGCTTTTTTCATTTTATTTCCGCTATAGTAACCCCATTCTCACCCTCACCGAATGTACCTAAACGGAAGGTGCGTATTCTCGGGTCACCTTTAAGGTACTGAGTGACACCCGCCCTTAAAGCACCTGTTCCCTTGCCGTGAATAATTGTACATTCTGTAAGCCCCGAACGCAATAAATCGTCAAGGAAGCGGTCAAGAACGATAATAGCCTCATCCACCATAAGTCCTCTTAAGTCGCAACGGTTATTAATTGCCATTGTGGACTTGCTTTCGCCTGTAACTCTTGTCGTTGAAACCTGACGCTTTTTTGCTTCCTTCTGCTTTGGCTTTTCAACAAGGCGAAGAGATTCCTCCTTAACCCTCATTTTAAGCATACCTGCAGCAATTTCCACATTACCCTTTTTGTCTTTAAGGGCAGTAACGCTTGCATTTTTGCCGATAGTTTTGCAGTAAACAGTATCACCGATTTCAAGAGGTCTTGGAAGTGTGTAATCCTCATCATCTTCAATGGAATCAAACACGGGATTAACTGCAGAGTTAATAGCATTAAGGTGAGCGTTAACGGCACTTTTTGCCCTTCTTGCAAGCTCTGCCGCATCCTTGGTCTGCTTCGCTTCTTTTTTCAGCTTTTCAACCTCGTTGAGAAGTGCATTCGCCTCTCTCTTTGCCTTTTCAACAATTCTGAGAGCCTCACCCTGAGCATTTTCAAGCTCTCTGTCACGTCTGAACTGAGCATCCTTAAGAAGCTTTTCAGCCTTTTCCTTATCTGCCCTTGCAGATTCTGTAATTTTCTTTGCCTTAGTATGCTCATATTCCATTTCAAGACGGCTTTTCTCAAGCATATCAACAACATCTTCAAAGCGGGTATTTTCAGAAGAAACAAGCTCCCCTGCTCTGTCAATAATGCTTTTATCAATACCAAGCCTTTCCGAAATTGCGAAGGCATTTGAACGACCGGGAATACCAATAAGAAGTCTATAAGTCGGTCTTAAAGAATTCACATCAAATTCGCAAGAGCCGTTTTCAACTCTCGCAGTCTGCAAGGCGTAGGCTTTCAGCTCTGCATAGTGAGTTGTGGCGGCAATTTTTGCACCTTTAATATGGAGCTTTTCAAGAATCGCCATTGCAAGTGCCGCACCCTCAACAGGGTCAGTACCTGCACCTAATTCGTCAATAAGAACAAGAGATTTTTCACCTGCAATTTTAAGAATATTGACAATATTCACCATGTGGGATGAGAAGGTTGACAAGGACTGCTCAATGCTCTGTTCATCACCGATATCAACTAAAATATTATCATAAACGCTGATTTCACTTTCATCCCCTGCAGGAATCATAAATCCGCTTGAAGCCATGCAAGATAACAGACCGATTGTTTTAATCGCAACCGTTTTACCGCCGGTATTGGGACCGGTTATAACAAGCGTATCAAAATCCGAGCCTAAACGAATATCGGTTGCAACAACTTTTTTAGGGTCAATTAATGGATGCCTTGCTTTCTTTAAATCCGTAATGCCCTTGTCATTGAGAATCGGCATTGTGGCTTTCATATCGTAGGCAAGGTGGGCTTTACAGAAAATAACATTTATTTCCACCGCACATTCGTAGCTACCCTTGATTTCTTCAACAAAGCCACCTGCTTCAACGGAAAGCTCATACAAAATTCTCTCAATTTCTTGAGCTTCCTTACCTCTTAAAACACGAATGTCATTGTTAGCTTCAACAACACCTGCAGGCTCAATGAAAACCGTTGCACCGGTGGAGGAGGTGTCGTGAACAAGGCCGGAAATTGAAGCTCTGTGTTCACTCTTAACAGGCACAACATATCTTCCGTTTCTCTGAGTAATAATAGCATCCTGCAAAACAGTTTTTAGCTTCTGTGAACGAATAAGCTTTTCCAACTGGTCTCGGACACTATTTTCTTTGTTTTTTATCTGACGGCGGATTGATGCAAGCTCGGGCGAAGCATTATCGCTCATTTCATCTTCCGTTAAAATTGCAGAAAAAATCTTTTCTTCAAGATATTTATTAGGCATTAGGGAATTAAAATACAAATCGATTTTAAGCTCATCCTGGCCGCCACTGTTATCTCTCCATTCTCTTATACCACGAACTGTCCTCACAGTTGAGCCGATATCAAGAAGCTCTTTCATTGAAAGAACACCGCCTGCAGCGGCACGGGCAAGAGAATTATTAACATTTTTAAGTCCACCAAAGGAAGGACCGCCGTATTTTGCCAATAATATGTAGGCATTTTCTGTCATATCAATATGGTTCTGTGCCATATTCACACTTGTTTCCGGTCTTATGGAAGCAATAATATCACGGGCATCATCATTACAAGCCCTTTTCATTGTCATCTCTAAAACCTTGTCATATTCAAGTGCTTTTAAATGTCTGTTTAATTCACTCATATATCTAATCCTTAATCACATTGTAGAACTCTAAAGTTTTAAACTTTCTCTGGGTTTTATTAAGTAAATATTCTTCGCTGATTCTATTGAAAGCGGTAAGCGCTTCATCACTTAAGGAAAAAGAAAAAATCTTTTCAAAATCTGATAACGAAACATATCGCATTGCCGTTACAACGGATAAGCTTAAGCATTTACAAAAATCCGTGGGAACACAATCCTTGCAGTAAAGCTTACCGCTTTCAATGTTAAGGTACATATATTCCGTTTCATACTCCCCGCATTTTTCGCAGGCTACCAAATCGGGCATATAACCGCTTAGGGACATAAGCCTTAATTCTGTTACCGCCTTTATGAAAGCGGGGGTTTTTTTATCCTCTTTTAATAGCCATAATGCGTTAAGAAAAAGTCGGAGAATTTCCTCCGACTCAAAATCTTCTTCGCAGAATTCATAAGCCAATTCACAAAAATATTGGGCAAGAGCCATTTTCTGAACATCATTTCTCAGTTCAAAAAACACCTCTTTTACAAGTGCTTCTTCAACGGAAAAAGAGTCCCTTGTTTTTGTGAATGTGAAATCTGCATAGGAGAGAAGAGCTGTGGCAGCAAGCTTTTTGCTCTTGGTCTTTTTTGCACCTCTTGAAAATGCACGAACAAGCCCGTGCTTTGCAGTAAGCACGGTTATAAGCTTATCGGCTTCACCGATATTCTGTTCTCTGATTACAAGCCCCGGTGCAGTTATTTTCACCACGTTTCTCCGACTCTCCATTCTTCATATTCACGCAGTTGCGGTATTCAATGTAATCCGCAATTTTTCCGCCTTTACAAAACTTTTCCCAAAGTTCTTTTTCGTTCATATTTATCACTCCGAGGAACTGAAATCTTATAGTATTTTATTCCTCGGGGGGTTCTTTATTCTGTAAAAAAATATATAGTTTCTGCCAAATCAATCCAAGCCGAAATTGTGAATGAGCCCCTCTCGATTACGCCAGTCCTCTTTAACCTTTACCCAGCATTGAAGATTTATTTTACATTCAAAAAACTGCTCTAATTCGTGACGGGCATTAGTGGAAATTTCCTTGAGCATTGCTCCCTTTTTGCCGATAACAATACCCTTATGACTTTCTCTTTCGCAGTAGATAACCGCTTCAATATCAATAATGGGCTTGTCCTCACGCTCTTTCATTCTTTCAATAGAAACTGCAATGCCGTGGGGAATTTCATCGCTTAATTTATGAAGGAGCTTTTCTCTTATCATTTCCGCCGCAAGAACTCTTTCGGGCTGATCTGTAAGAGTGTCCTCGGGGAAAAAGAATTCCGATGGTGCAGCCAGTTTGAACAATTCCTCTTTAAGCTCGTCCATGCCATCATTTTCACGGGCACTTACGGGGATAACCGCTTCAAAATCAAGAAGATTTGTAAGCTCAAGAATTCTGCCCATAAGCTCTTGCTTATCGGAAAGCATATCGATTTTATTAATAGCAAGAACAACGGGAATTCTCTCGGATTTAAGCTTTTTAAGAAGGTCAAGCTCTGCTTCTTTTATTTCACCCTTTGCCTCTGTAACAAAAAGGCAGGAGTCAACACCACCGATACTGTCATCAACGGCTTTAATCATTTTTTCTCCTAATTTAGTTTTAGGCTTATGAAAGCCGGGTGTATCTGTGAAAACAAGCTGAACATTGTCTTCAGTTAAAACGCCCATAATTTTTGTTCTTGTGGTCTGAGGCTTTGATGAAACAATAGCCACCTTTTGCCCTAAAAGATTATTAAGAATTGAGGATTTGCCCACGTTGGGTCTTCCTACAATAGCAATAAAAGCAGTTTTTCTTTCTGTCATTATTTCTTTCCTTTTTTCTTGAAATCAAATTTAAAAATGAACAATGTGAACGCCACTACGCTCAACGCAAACCAAAGTATATTCAACGGATTTTCTGCGTAATGGTTAAAAAGCATTTCAAACGCCTCGGGCTGCCAAAGAATTGCAACACCGCAAAGCACCGCAAAAATAGTAAAAACAAGAACCGCACCTGCAGAAACATCCTTTGAAACCTCAATGGTATGTTTTCTCTCTTCGGAAACAGAGTCATCCGCTTTTTCAATACCTGTGTTGAGCATTTCCCCGCCGATAACAAGCCCCGAGGCTAAAAGAAGAATTGCAAATTCTGTTCTTGAAACTGTGAAAAAATCATATCTCAACAAATAATAGAACATGTATGATAGGCAGGTCAGGTGAATTCTGAAATTTCTTTCGTGAGTCACCATCCACCCGAAGCCCTTAAAAGCATATAAAAAGCTTTTAAGGAGGCTTTCAACATCCTTCATTATTATTCCTCCTCGGAATCCATATAGTAAGATTCGTTTCTTTTGAGTCCGAGTTCGGTTAAAACATGCTCTTCCTTTTCACGCATATGTACTGCTTCAATACCGCCGTTAACATGGTCATAGCCTAAAAGATGGAGCATTGAATGAACTGTAAGGAAGCCTATTTCTCTCTGAAGAGTATGACCGTAGGTCTTTGCCTGGCGAACTGCAGTAGGAACAGAAATAACTATATCTCCTAAAAGGCAGGCACCGGTATCAAGGTTTCTGTCATATTCTCCGTTTTCACCCAAAGGAAATGACAGAACATCAGTGCTGCTGTCAATATTGCGATGCTCTTTGTTGATTTCGTGAATTCTCTCATCATCAACAAAAGTAACGCTGATTTCTGCAGGCTCAGAGAAATCCTCAAAGGTAAGAACCGCATTACAGCAACGTCTGACAAGCATTCTCACACCTGTGGGAATTTTAACTTCTTTCTGGTCATTTGTGATAATTACTTTAATCTTCTCTTTCATTTTCTTTTCTTTGCCTCCTCATATTTTTCATAGGCTCTTATTATATCTTGAACAAGCTTGTGCCTTACAACATCTTGTCCCGTAAAGCGAACAATATCAATCTGTTCCATATTCTTAAGTATTTTTGTTACTTCAACAAGACCTGAACGCTTACCGTCGGGCAAGTCAATCTGAGTAACGTCACCAGTTACAACAACCTTTGAATTAAATCCCATTCGGGTTAAAAACATTTTCATTTGCTCGGGAGTTGTATTCTGGGCTTCGTCAAGAATTATGAAGCTGTCATCAAGAGTACGACCTCTCATATATGCAAGAGGTGCAACCTCAATATTACCTCTCTCCAGATATTTATTGAAATTTTCCGCACCAAGCATATCAAAAAGCGCATCATAAAGGGGGCGAAGATAAGGGTCAACCTTACTCTGCAAATCACCGGGCAGGAAGCCTAATTTTTCACCTGCTTCAACAGCAGGACGGGTGAGAATAATTCTGTTGACCTCTTTGGCTCTGAAGGCATTAACTGCCATAGCAACCGCAAGATAGGTTTTACCCGTACCTGCAGGACCCACACCGATAACGATGGTATTATTTTTTATGGATTCAACATATTTTTTCTGACCGAGAGTTTTAGGCTTAACGGGCTTGCCCTTGCTTGTGATGCAAACGCAGTCACCACTCATTGTAACAAGCTTGTCCTCGTTACCGTCATCCACAAGAGAGATGACGTATCTTACATTCTGCTCGTTAAGAGTTTCTCCTCGGTTAAGAAGCATCAGAAGGCCGTTAATTGCCTTAACCGCCTTGCTGACATTCTCGGGCTCACCATTGACTTTTATATCTGAACCACGGCTTATAACATCCACATTGAAGGATTTTTCGATTATTAAAATATTCTCATCAAAGCTACCGAAAAGGCTTACTGCCTGTTCCATTCGGTCAACATTAATTATCTGTTCCGACTTAATTACCCTCTTTATATAAGTTTAAATATAGTGATACAATTAAAGTATAACACATTTTTTGTAAATGTCCACTAAAATTCTTAAAATAAAATATGAAAAAGTCACAGTTTTTTATTATTCTGTTAGGATTTTGCTTTCTTGTGCAATATCTTCAATACAACTGATTTTCACATTAATTATTCCACCGTTATCTTTCTCTGAAAATTCATATTCCACGTTTTTCAAATCACTTTTATTATATTTTTCTCTCTTAATTCTCACCCCATCGAGAACACTTGAAAGCACGGCCTCCTCCCTTGAATATTCCACCCCATTTTGAAGAATTGAAAAATTATCCTCTCTTATAATTCCGAAGGGCAAAATTGTTTCTCCGCTTTTTAGAAGCTTGTTGCTTTCTGTTAGAAAGTCACCTTTTGTTTCAAAACCTAACGGTAGCCTTAAAGAGAATGCATAAAGATAATATCTGCTTTGCTTTTGAACCGTAATTAAGGCTTTGTTTTTATATGATTTAAAAATTTTTTCTTTATTTTTCGTTTTTGCAAAAATCTCACCTTTGGCATGGGTAAAATACTCCGAGCCGTCAAAATTTTTTACCACACCCGATATAAGAAGCGAACCTTTTGTTACATTATCTCCCTCTTTAACAGCATTTACTCCGTTATAACCTTTCACAAGCACAATTTCACCCTTTTTGCTTGCCACAATATTAACAGGTGTTTTCGTATCTGTTATTTCCTTTTGTTCTATGAATTCACTCATTTCCACTTGGACCTTGCCACCAAAAATATTAAGGGAAACCCAAAGCAATTCACTAAATTCATTCATTAATTGATTTTGCACCTGAATTATATCAATTTTTGACTTTCTCGCCCCGATTTTCACCCCTAATTCCGAGAGGGATTCTGTAAAGTCTTCAACATTTACACCATCAGTTGCAAGAATTTCCACCTCCCAAACAAATCCCGACATAAAAAACCAAAAGCAAAACGCAAGGAAGATGCCTAAACCCGCACCACACCGCCATTTATGACGCTTTGCAAAAGTCTTCAAGCCATGAGATTTTATAATTTTTAAGTTCATCCCAGAGTTTTCTGCAGGAGTTTTCAACTCTTGAAATTCTCTTTCTGTTGTAAATGCAATCACCTTTACCCCATCATTTTTTACATTCCACAGATTAATCCCTCTTATATTGCAGAGATTTATAAATCTTTCGGGAAAACCACCCTCTGCACAGAACTCAACATACCCTTTTAAAAGCCTTAAAACCTGTATCATTTTTAAGCCCTCTCAAATTCAATACTTACAATTTCACCTACAATGTCAGTTTGCCCGTAGCAAAAAGAGGAAATCACAAGATTATCGCCTCTGACACTCATATTCATATTTCCTAAATTCAGCACAACTCTTTCCAGGGAAAAATCCACCACGTACTTGCAATCAAGGACAATCATTCTTTTGTTGCCGAAAAGCTCGATCCCTGCATTTCCCGTATCTTCCGAAATATTCTTTAACGGATTAAAACCCAAAGTAACCACGCCCCTTTGTTATATTCTTATGTCAGTCAATCATAAAATATTTTGGGGTGTTAACTAATGAAACGATTTTCTTCTGTGTTAATAAAGAATATAGTAACCTTGGTAATTGTGTCTGCCATCGGGGTCTGCCTTATAATTCATCCGAAAAATACTGCCGAGGGTATAAAAAACGGCTTCCTGCTTTTAGGAAACAATTTAATTCCCGCCCTTTTTCCTTTTATGGTGCTCTCTTCTTATATATCGGAAAGCACTGTTGCAGAGCTTATAAGCAATTTTTTTGAAAAGCCCTTTAAATTTCTTTTCAGAACAAGCGGTTACGGAATAATTCCTTTTATTTTAGGTGCTTTTGGTGGCTATCCTGTCGGAGCAAAAACCGTTAATGAGTTTTATGAAAAAGGAAAAATATCTCAGAATGATGCAAACAGGCTCCTTTATTGGTGTATAAATCCAAGTCCCGCATTTTTAATAACCGCTGTCGGAACCTTTATGTTAGGAAACACGAAAAGCGGATTTATTTTATATTTCTCCTGCATTTTTTCATCTCTGACTATTGGTTTTTTCTGTCGATTCCTTTCAAGCGGTGAAATCAGTCCAATAGAAAATCAGTCCTTGAAGCCAAAAGAAAGCGTTTTTGTAAAATCTGTTTCAAAGGGTAGCGAGGGTATGCTGTCAATCTGCGGTTGGGTTCTTACCTTTTGCGTTCTTGCCTCTCTATGCGATGCTTTAAACCTACCCTATTCCCTTTCTTACATAATAAAATCTGTTGGTGAGGTTACAACGGGATGCAAAAATGCCGTAGCTTCAAGGCTATCTCTCCCCGTAATTGCAGGAATTTCGGGCTTCGGCGGATTTGCAGTTATATGCCAATGCGCTTCATATTCCACTCTCTGCAAAGTAAAAATGAAATATTTAATATGCTCCCGTCTTATAAATTCCGCATTAAGCGGTATTTTTTGCTCCCTACTTTTAAAATTCTTTCCTCAATGCGAAAATGTAAGCGTAGTTATAGGTTCAGCTTCAACATCCTTTACCCTATACCACAGCATAGGCGCCTCAATAATTTTAATGATTATGTGCGCTCTTTTGATTTTAGAGGTTGATAACCGTAAAAAAATGTGCTAAAATTGACAGGTAGATTAATTCAAACCTGTCAAGGAGGCGTTAGTATGGCTTTAAAAATTTTCAATAAAGAAATTGAGCCTCAATGCGCTTTCTGCGAGCACGGCTCACCCATAGGCGATGGTGAAACCGTTCTCTGCCGTAAGGTTGGCGGTGTTATGCAATCCTTTTCAAAATGCAAAAAATTTAAATATGACCCCTTTAAAAGAGAGCCGAAGGTTATATCCTTTTCCGGCGAGTTTTCAAAAGAGGATTTCAGTTTGTGATGGTAGAATTTTATTTATTCTGCCATTATTTTTATTTTTTGTAACATCTCACAAAATGATGGTAGAATATGTCAATAAATTTTAATGTTATATTTTGCCGAATTGACTTGAAAAGAATAGAAATAATTAGTACAATATAGAATATAATAAATATTCGGAGGTTTAGGCGATGGCAGACGCATTCGGTATACCAAACACTATTCCCGTAGGACCCTTGGGAATTATCGCAACTCCCGGTTGTGAGGAGCTTGCTCAGAAAATTGATAATTATCTTACTTCCTGGAGAGAAGAGCGTGAAAGCGAGCATAAAGGCACCATCGCTTTCTACGGCTATCAGAGAGAAACATTTATCGTTGACGCAGATTTCACAAGATTCGGCTCAGGTGAAGGTAAATGCGTTCTTCACGAAACCATTCGTGGCTACGATATTTATATCATCTGCGATTGCTTCAATCACGGCTTAACCTACAATATGTACGGTTATGAAAACCACTATTCCCCCGACGAACACTATGCAAACCTTAAGCGTGCAATTTCCGCAGTTGAAGGTAAAGCAAGAAGAATCAATGTTATTATGCCAATGCTTTACGAAGGCAGACAGCACAAGCGTTCAAGAAGAGAATCTCTTGACTGTGCAATCGCTCTTCAAGAGCTTTGCATTGATATGGGCGTTGAAAACATCATTACCTTTGACGCTCATGACCCCAGAGTTCAAAATGCAATTCCTCTTAAGGGCTTTGAAAATGTTGCACCTACATATCAGATGGTAAAAGCTCTCACAAAGAACTTTAAAGACCTTAAAATTGACCATGATCACCTTATGGTTATCTCACCCGATGAAGGCGGTATGGGTCGCTGCATCTATTATTCCGCAGTTATGGGAATTGACCTTGGTATGTTCTATAAACGCCGTGACTATTCCGTTGTTGTTAACGGCAGAAACCCCATTCTTGCTCATGAGTTCCTTGGTGACGATGTTGAAGGCAAGGACTGCCTTATCATTGACGATATGATTTCCTCCGGTGACTCTATGATTGAGGTTGCAACAAAGCTTAAAGAGCTTAAAGCAAACCGCATTTTCGTTTGCACAAGCTTCGGTCTTTTCTGCAACGGTCTTCAAGAATTTGACAAGGCTTATGAAGCCGGCATCATCAACGGTGTTTTCACAACAAATCTTGTATACAGAACTCCCGAGCTTCTCCAAAAGCCTTGGTATTTCGAGGTTGATATGAGTAAGTATTGCTCTCTTATTATTGACACTCTTAACCATGATTGCTCTGTTTCAAGCCTTCTTAACCCTGCAGATAAAATCAAAGCAAGACTTGAGAAATATAAAGAGCTTCAGAAAAAAGAGGAGCTTTCACTTTTCAACTAATAAAAGTATATTCAACCTGCAACCTTTGTTGTAGGTTGTTTTGTTTTTATAAACAAATTCTTATTGACAATAATGCTTTATTATAGTATTATTTACTATAAGATAATAAATCTCTATTTGGAGGCAATAATTATGATTAAACAAAGAAAAACAGGTAAATTTATTTTCCTCAACATTATAACTCTCGGTATTTATGGTCTTTTCTTCTGGACTAAATGGACTAATGACCTTAATAAAATCTGCGATGGTGACGATAAAGACAGCGGTCACTACATTCTTGTTTTCCTTCTTGATATTTTCAGCTTCGGCATTTATGCATTTGTTTGGAATTATCAGATGGTTGAAAGAATGTATCAGAAAGCAAAAGATTACAACATCACTCTCAAGCACGGCGGTATGTTCGTAATGATCTGGAGAATTCTCCCAATCGTTAGCAGCGTTTATAAAATCAAATATTTCAACAAGCTTGCAGAAGCTTATAATGCAACAGTTGAAGCTGCTCCCGCAGTAGAAGCACCTGCAGAAGAAGCTGTTGAAGAAACAGTTGAAGCTGCTGAATAAAATTCTTAGCCGTCCATCTCGGACGGCTTTTTTTGAAAGGTGATACTTATGAATATCAAGAAAACCGCTTCAATTCTTGCAGGTGCAGGAACGGGAGTTCTTATAGGAAAAGCCCTTAAGGGTAAAAACATCTGTCCTGCTTGCATTGTAAAAAAGGCTTTTGCTGCAACCCAGGTTCATGTGTCAGATGTTGAAAAATATAATAACGGTGTTGCCCTCACTCCCCCAATGGGTTGGAGTAGCTGGAACACCTTCAGAAACTCTATTGATGAAAAATTAATTAAAGATACTGCTGAAGCTATGAAGAAAACAGGTCTTCTTGATGCAGGTTATCAATATGTAAACCTTGATGACTGCTGGCAAAGCTCAATGAGAACTGCAGACGGAAAGCTTCAAGGCGACCTCACTCGGTTCCCCAGAGGAATGAAGCCCCTTATTGAAGAAATCAATGACTTAGGCTTCAAGGTTGGTCTTTACACCTCAAACGGAACAGGTACCTGCGAGGATTTACCCGCAAGTCTTTATAACGAAGCAGTTGATGCAGATACTCTTGCTGAATGGGGCGTTGAATATTTCAAATATGATTTCTGCCATAATGAAGCTATCCCCACTATTGCACCCTCGCTCATAAAAATCACTCTCGGAAAGCCCGGTGAAGCTGATTTTCTTGAAATGCAGGCAGAGCACGGCATTGTCCTCAATGGTGCAAAGGTTGTTGAGGACGAAAAGGTCGAAAACGGCTATATGGTAAGTAACCTCTGCGGTGGCTTGGGCGAGCTTCTTTTTGATAATATTGACGTTCCCGAGGACGGTGAATATAGTCTTACTCTCGTTTTCAGAAAAGGCGGAAACATGCGAAAATTCCTCGTTTGCCTTGTTAACGGTGAAAAGGAATATGATTGCTTCTTCCCCTCTTCAAAGGGCTTCACTCCCGACGGCAGACTTCAGATTGTTGTTAAGCTCAAAAAAGGCATCAACACCTTGAAATTCTATAACCCCGTTGCATCCCGTATGGATTCTGCTCAGCGTCAATATACAAATATGGGTAAAGAATTAAAACGAGCAACAAAGGAATTCGCAGAGAAAAACGGCACACCCGAAAAGCCTATCTGCTATTCTCTTTGCGAATGGGGTATGAATCAGCCTTGGAAATGGGGCAATAAAGCCGGTAACCTCTGGAGAACAACCCACGATATTCAGCCAAACTGGATGTCAATGCTCCTTATTTATGAATTCAATGTTCGACTTTATAAATATGCCGGAATCGGCTCCTGGAACGACCCCGATATGCTTGAGGTTGGTGTTGGTCAGCTTAATATGGAAGAAAACCGAACTCATTTCTCCCTTTGGTGTATGATGGCTGCTCCCCTTATTCTCGGCAACGATATAAGAAAATTCATCAATCCCGACGGAACAGTTGACGAAGAAAACAAGGTTCTCGGAATCCTCAAAAACAAAGACCTTATCGCTATCGACCAGGACAAACGCGGTATTCAGGCTAAGCGTATTTTTACAGACGGAGTAAGCGATATTCTCGTTAAACCCTTGGAAAATCACGAACTTGCAGTTTGTCTTTTCAACAAATCAAACAAGGCAAAAGCTATGTCAATTTCTCTTTCAAAGCTCCATAGTGACCCCTATGTTGATTTACCCATCAATAGTTCTTACGAAGCAACAAATCTTTGGGAAAATGACACATTCACATTAACAGATAAAATCGACTGTAACGTTGCTCCCCACGGAGTAAAGGTTTACAGAATAAAAGCTATTGAAGAATAATAAATAATATAAAAAACACTTTCAGGAGGTGCTTTTATGGATAGAAAACAATTAAAACAAGCAGGTAAAAATTTATTTCAAAAAAATTACTGGTACAGCGTTATAGTAGCATTTTTAATGCTTTTCACAGGCTCGACCACAACCTCACCAAGCTTCAACTTCTCATTCAATACCACAAGCTCAGGAGATGTCTCATCAGGCGAATTATTCGGAGGTGGTGACTTTGAATATTTCCTGGAAGAATTCCTTCAAGAACCTGTAGCGATAGCTGTTATAATAGCTATAATTGCAGTTATTGCAGTAGCATCCGTATTAGGTTATTTTATTTTCAATTCCTTCCGTTGCGGTGGTATAAGATATTTCTTAAAATCAAGAAAAAATCAACCTACAGAAATTAAAGAAGTATTCGAGAATTTTAAAGATAAAACTAATTTTAATATCGCAAAGGTAACATTTTTCAGAGATTTGTCAGTGTTCTTATGGTCTTTGCTTTTCATAATCCCCGGTATCATTAAATCCTATGAATATTGGGCAATTGACTATATTCTTGCAGTCCGCCCCAACATTGACAAGGATGAAGCAAAACGTTTAAGCAAAATTCTTATGGATGGTAACAAGGCTGACCTGTTCGTTTTGAGCCTATCCTTTTATGGTTGGATTTTGCTTTCCATTTTCACAATGGGTCTTTTAAATATTTTCTATTTAAATCCCTATATGCAGGCAACATTCGTTGAATTTTTCTCAGATATAAGGCTTCAAGCATTGGCAATGGGAAAAATCACACCCAATGACATTCCTGATTACGAGTTTATAGACCCTCAGATGCAGTATCAAGGACAATTCTATCAGCAACCCAAGAATGTTGTTTACAGACCCGACGGAATGCCGATGGGTAACACAGCTTATACTCAGCAGCCATTCGGTCAGCCCTTCACACAGCCTGTTCAGCAACCCTTTGCTCAACCTACACAACAGCCCGTTGAACCCGTGGTTGAAGCACCCGTTTCAGAGCCTGAAGCCGCAGAGCCGGAAGAACACAACCCTGATACAACAATTTAAAAACTCATATAAAAAATCTTCGTGATTTTGCGGAGATTTTTTATTTTTTATTAAAATATAATGACTATTTCTGCAAAAAGTAGTATAATGACAGACAATTTTAAAAGTGAGGTGGAATTATGAATAAACGCGGTATTCTTGATATGACAACGGGTCCGTTTTTCAAAAAAATACTTATATTCTCCATTCCCCTGATGCTTACGGGTGTTCTTCAGCTTATTTACAACGCCGCCGACGTTATGGTTGTTGGCAGGTTTGCAGGTAGCGAATCCCTGGCGGCAGTGGGCTCTACAAGCTCACTTGTTAACCTTATAGTAAATTTGTTTGTTGGTCTTTCAACAGGTGCAGGCGTTGTAACCGCACGGCATATCGGCGCAAATCTTACCGACAGAATTCATAAAAGCGTTCATACAGCTATGGCAGTAAGCGTTGCTTCGGGCTTTGCGGTCGGACTTTTCGGTTTTTTTCTTTCAGGTAAATTTCTTCAGCTTATGGGAACTCCTGACAATGTTCTTCCCCTGGCAACTCTTTATTTAAAAATATATTTTTTAGGTGCTCCCGGTTCACTAATTTATAACTTTGGTGCATCAATAGTCCGTGCCACAGGTGACACAAAGCGTCCCCTTTTCATTTTAGGCTTTACGGGAATAATAAACGTGGTTCTTAATCTCGTTCTTGTAGTATTTTTTCATATGAATGTTGCAGGTGTTGCGATTGCCACAATAGTTGCTCAATATATTTCTGCCATTCTTATTGTTATAAGACTAAAGAATATTGAAAATGCCTGCAGACTCAATTTCAAAAAAGTGAGAATTTACAAGGAAGAATTAAAAGATATAATCAAAATCGGTCTTCCTGCAGGCTTCCAGAGCAGTCTTTTTTCATTCTCAAATGTGCTTATTCAATCAACTATCAACACCTTCGGCTCTGTTGCTATGGCAGGAAACACCGCAGCACAGAATGCAGATGCCATTATCTATACCTGCACCAATGCCTTCAGTCAGGCAGCAATGACCTTTACCTCTCAGAATATCGGCGCAAGAAAATATGAAAATCTCCGCAAGGTTTATTTTATGTGTATGGGCTTTGCACTTTTAATAAGCGTTCTCTTTGGCGCAATAGGTCTTCTTTTCCCTGAAGAAATTATCGGCATTTTCACAACAGATGCAGATGTTATTGAAATCGGTAAGCAAAGGCTTTATATAATGATGACAACCTATTTTATATGCAGTATAATGGACGTTTCAGGATGTCAGATTCGAGGTATGGGAAAATCCATCGAGCCTATGATAATCACCCTTTTAGGTGCTTGCGGTATAAGAGTTTTATGGCTTTACACAGGCTACCCCTTAAAGCAGGAGCTCTGGAACTTATATCTTTCTTACCCTCTCTCCTGGTTAATAACCTTCATAGCTCTGTTTATATGCTTCTTTGTATTTGAAAAAAGAAAAAAAAAAGAAAATAACGGAACTCGCAATTGAAACGAGTTCCGTTTTATTTTACTTAATATCAACTCCACCAAAAATGCAATTGGCGTGAACGAATATTGTGTGGGGATTCTCAGGTGAATTTTTGTGTTCCTTGCTATCAACTCCGCCAAAAATCGAGGTTGAATGAACCTTAACATTAACACCCTCGGGAACATAAATATCAATTCCGCCGAAAATTGCGTTAGCTTTAATAACACAGTCCTGCTCAATAAAAGCTCCTCTTAAATCGCAGTCAACACCGCCGAATACGGCATTAAGCTCTGTTCCGTAAAACATTTCTCCGGAAAAACTTGCATTTGTACCTGAAAAAGCAGCTCCGAATTTTTTTGTATCGCCACCGTTAATCTGAATATTCTCAATAACCTTTTCGCTTTTTCTTTTGAACAGTCCTCCGAAAATCATTTTAAGACCAACTGCAACAATGATAACGGGAAGTCCCAATTTCCAAAGCATTGAGAAATCCAGAATATCTTGACAGCATAAAAGAAGAAAAACACCTGCTGCCAAACCTAAAATATTGCTGTATTTATCTTTGGAAGTAAATATTCCTACAAAGCAAGGAACGATTATGAATAAAGTCCACCAACCGTCAAAGAAAATATCAATATCTGTAATTTCAAGAGCATTAAGTGCAACAATCACACCAACTGCAACAAGAATAATCCCCCATATAATACTTTTAAATTTTTTCATTGATAAGCCTCCATTCGCATTTTATTTTTTATTATTCTTCAACCTGATATTTAACATCCTCGAATTGCATTGTAACCTCTTCACGAGTAAAGCCCTCGATATCATATCTGTCTGAATAGTAATTATATTTATCAATTGTAAATGTAGAATCAGGCTTGCAGGTAATCATATTACAGCCTCTTTGAGAGCCCTCTTTTCCGATACCAATGTATGCAATATAATCTATGCTGTAACCACAACTGAATGTAATTCCCTTATATTCAGCCGTCAGATTATTATAATGGTCGTGACCTGTGTGCATAGCTTTAGTTGACTTCAGTTCAAGCATCTTTTCAAAAAGCTTATCCTCACCAAAACCGCAAAAGACTCTTCTGCCACCCTCACCGATTATACCGTCGATGTATTTAAAGTCTTCAGTATCTTTAAAATCATTTTCAGCGAATTCGTTCCAGGCATCTTTCAATTCAACCAAAGGTATGTGGAAGAATGCCTGAGTTTTTACTGTTTCAGCGTTTTTATCAATTGCCTTGTTTTCAGCATTCATTCTCTTAATTTCAGCTTCATACCATTCAACCTGATTATCGTGAATGTTGTCGTAAGTTCCTTTCCAGCTTGTAATCATACGATCATCCACATAAGAAAGCGAATCAATTAAAATCAAGCCCTGAGTTATAATACCCTTTGAGTTTTTCACTTCAATAACATGGTTGCCCTCACCGTCAACATCCTTAGGACCTTTCTGGAACAAGCAATATTTATAATCCTCATTTGTATAAAAACCTGCAACTGCTTCTCTATCGAAATAAGAATAGGGCTCAGCATCGTGATTGCCGAAGGTTACGGTCCAATAAACACCAAGGCTTTCCATAAGGTTTGCAAATACCTTTGCACTTGTGTAGTTATTGAAAGTACCTGCTTGAAAAGGCACCGGGTAAGCAATATCACCCGTTGCAATAACAAGGTCAGGCTTCTCTTTCGTAATCATAGTGGCAACGGTGTTAAGTGTCTTTTTATCTCTGCCGTGGCACATCCATCCGCTACCGATATGAACATCTGTAAGGTGCATAACCTTAAAATCTCCGTCGGTTGTAAAATACCAATAGCCATTTTCATCCTTTTCGGGAATAAGCTGATTTTCAATTTCAACCTTATTATATGAGCTTCCAACTTTTAAAAGATTATAGGTTAATATGGTATTAACAACTGCAGTTACAGCCCCAATAGCCACAACCACTATTAAAAAACCAATCAAAATCTTTTTTAATTTTGCCATAAAGCAACCCCGCCTTTCTATTCACATTTTTAGAATAACATAAAACCTTAAACTTTTCAATATTATTGCAATTCTCAATCTTTATAAGTATAATATAAATGTAATAAACTCTGTGAAAAAGGGTGATAGAATGAAAAAAGAGAACGCAATATTAAAAAACACTTTAACAGTCCTTTTAGGTGCACTCCTTATGGGTCTTTTATGGCGTGTTCGTGGTGAGCACGGATGGGGCTCATCCTGGGGACTCTTAAATGCAGGCTTTGTTTTCACAATGTTTATTGTGGTAGTTAAAGGTAGCCGTCAGAAGCTTGATATAGGTTGGCTTTCTCTTACCGCTTTAAGCTTTATGCTCACAACTCCCGGTTGGGGCACTCTTTTAAGCCAGATAACAGGCATTATTTACGATGCAGAGGATTGGTCAATGGGCGGTAGCGATGTTTATACTTCCGTTGGTTCTGCTGTCTTTTTAATGCTCTGCTTAGGCTTTGGTCTTGCTTCCATTTTCGGCATTATGCTCGGTCGTGGCTTCAGCGAAAAACAATGGAAGTTAAAAGATTTTGTTATTCTTTTGGCGGTTTTTTACATAACCGATTTAATTGCAACTGCAGTTATTTCCCCCTTTATTTTAAATGCAGTTCAGCCCGAAGCTGCCGAAGTTTTCGAAAAAGGCTTACAGATTCAGAATATTGACGGCTCTGCTTATGAAGTTTATATGGAGCATTTTAAGGATGTTTCCTGGGCAAAGAAAATTGATGGTGGCCGAAACTATTTCCAATCCTGCGATGTTATCACTGCAACAATTAAAGCAATCGCTTCTCTTTTAACCGTACGCTTTATTATCAAGGACAAGGTTTCTGCAAAAACAGGTACAGTTGTTTGCTCTGCTTTTGCAATCGGTATAACTGTCGCTGATCTTTTCTTCTATTTCGGAAACGGCGGTTACCACCAGCTTCACGAAAGCCATCTCCCCGAATTTTTCTATGCATGGGGTTGTTGGGAATATTTCACAGGCTTTATTGCAGGCGGAATTATCACTACTTTCATTTTAAAGCTCAAACCCCAAAACGATGTTCCTGAGCTTGCCTTCAAGAAAGTTCCCGAAAAGCCGAAAACAATTCTCACATTCATTCTCGGCACACTCTTTATGATTGGCGTTAATATCGTAAGACCTGTCCTTGTAAGATACGAAGACTCTGATTATATGATTATGGCAACAGTTATTGCAGTTTTATTTGCTATCGCCTTTGTTGCTGTTCTCGTAAAATTCTACGGATTTAACGCTTCAAAAATCCATATTGAAAAATACTATAATTTCCTTTTACTTTTCTTCGTTACATATATAGACATTGTATATCTTCTTGTTGGTACACCCGATTGCACACATCTTTTCAGAAATTCCGGTTTCCAACATATTATGGCAATTCTCTCTGCAAGTATCATAATTGTATGGTTGGCGTTTGGTAAAAACAAAATGATAAAGGAAAAATAAAATGGAATTCAAAGAATTTTTAAAAAACGCGGCGAATGTAGTGCCAAGTGAAAACCAATTAAGGCATTTAAGAGAAACTCCCTTTTACGCTTTCGTGCATTTCAGCCCTAATACATATACAAATCTCGAATGGGGTGACGGCACGGAGGACCCTGCTATATTTAATCCCACGGAACTCGATTGCGAACAATGGGCAAAGGCTATTAAGGATGCAGGGATGAAAGGAATGGTTCTTACTGCAAAGCATCACGACGGTTTCTGTCTTTGGCAAACAAAATATACCGAGCACAGTATGAAAAACAGTCCCTATAAAAACGGTAAGGGTGATATTGTCAAGGAGGCTTCAGAAGCTTGTAAAAAACATGGTCTCAAATTCGGCTTTTACCTCTCCCCCTGGGACAGAAATTCAAAATATTACGGTACTGACGAATATAATACCTACTATAAAAATCAATTAACCGAACTTTTAACCAACTATGGCGAGATTTTCTATGTGTGGTTTGACGGTGCTTGCGGTGAAGGTCCCAACGGCAAAAAACAGGTTTATGATTTTGAGGGTTATATTGAGCTTATAAAAAAATATCAGCCTCAGGCAAACATTTTCCACGACGGCGGAACAATCCGTTGGTGCGGTAATGAAGCAGGTATTGCCCCATTTGCCCAATGGGCAGTTGTGCCGATGGAGCTTTGTCCGATGAATGAACCTCAGACCAATGGTTCACTAATGGACGGAAGCCTCGAATTTTTATATAATACCGATATTACAATCGGTTCACTTCAGCAAATAATGTATTCAAATGGGCTTGTTTTCGCACCTGCGGAAACAGATATGTCCATAAGACCCGGTTGGTTCTACCACGAAAATGAAGAGCCCCATTCTTTAGAAAGGCTCTTTAACACCTATCTTCGCACTGTAGGTAACAACTCCACCTTTAACCTTAATATTCCCCCAATGCCCAACGGCAAATTTGACCCGAGAGATTTAGAACGTCTTCACCAATTAGGTGAACTCATAAGAAAAGAGTTCAAAACAAATCTTGCAAAAGAAATAGAATTTGAAACTCTTAAAGGCTTTGGCGAAACTCAACCCGAGTATCTTTTAAAGCTTAATAAAAAAGAATCTGTTAAATATGTCGAGTTGGCTGAGAGAATAAGCGAAGGTCAGAGAATTGAAAGCTTTTCTGTTTTTATTAAGGACAGTAACGGATTATATAAACAGGTAGCTCAAGGCACAACTGTCGGAAGTAGAAAAATATTGAAAATAGATGATACTGAAACCGACGAAATCAAAATAAGAATCACCTCTTCAAGAGATATCCCCGATATTGAGTGGATTAAGGTTTATTAACTATTGACATATAAAGCCATAATATCGTAAAATATATTTAATATTTTTAAGGAAGGTAATCAACTATGATAAATATGCCTAACGTAAAATTGGGTATCGTTGCAGTTTCTCGTGACTGCTTCCCTATGACTCTTTCCGAGGGCAGACGTTCTGCAATCGTGAAAGAATATGCAAAATACGGTGAAATTTATGAATGTCCCGTTTGCATTGAAAATGAAAAAGATATGCTCAAGGCTTGTGAAGACGTAAAAAAAGCCGGCTGTAACGCACTTGTTATTTATCTCGGTAACTTCGGTCCCGAATCTGCAGAAACTCTTCTTGCAAGACATTTCGGTGGCCCCGTTATGTATTGTGCCGCTGCAGAAGAAAGCCAGAATGACCTTCTTGACGGCAGAGGCGACGCTTACTGTGGCGTTCTTAATTTAAGCTACAACCTTAAATTAAGAAACATAAAGGCTTACATACCTGAATACCCCGTCGGCGATGCAGCAGAATGTGCAAAAATGATTAGTGATTTTATTCCCGTTGCAAGAGCAATTTTAGCTCTTAAAAACCTCAAAATCATATCCTTCGGTCCTCGTCCTCAAGACTTCCTCGCTTGTAACGCTCCCATTAAATGCCTTCACGATTTAGGCGTTGAAATCGAAGAAAACAGTGAGCTTGACCTTTTCGCTTCCTTTAACGCTCACGCAGGTGATGAAAGAATCCCCGAGGTTGTTAAAGATATGGAAAACGAGCTTGGTGCAGGTAATAAAAAACCCGAAATACTCGAAAAGCTCGCTCAGTATGAGCTTACTCTTCTTGATTGGGTTGAGGCTCACAAGGGTTCAAGAGAATATGTTGCAATCGCAGGTAAATGCTGGCCCGCATTTCAGACTGAATTCAAATTCGTTCCCTGCTATGTAAACAGCCGCCTTGCTTCACGTGGTATCCCCGTTTCCTGCGAGGTTGATATTTACGGCGTTCTTTCCGAATATATCGGTGCATGTGTAAGTAACGATGCAGTTACTCTTCTTGATATCAACAACTCCGTTCCCCGTGATATGTATGATGCAGAAATCGCAGGCAAAACACCTTATAGCTTCACTGATACGTTTATGGGCTTCCATTGCGGTAACACTCCCTCCTGTAAGCTTTCTTTCTGCGAAATGAAATATCAGAAGATTATGGCAAGAGCTCTTCCCAAGGAATACACCAACGGTACTCTTGAAGGAGACATTGCTCCCGGTGATATTACATTCTTCCGCTTACAGTCAACTGCAGACAGTAAGCTCCGCGCTTATGTTGCTCAAGGAGAGGTTCTTCCCGTTGCAACTCGTTCCTTTGGAGGTATCGGTGTATTTGCAATCAACGAAATGGGCAGATTCTATCGCCATGTGCTTATTGAGGGTAACTTCCCCCACCACGGTGCAGTTGCTTTCGGCCACCACGGCAAAGCACTCTTTGAAGTGTTCAAATATTTAGGTGTAACAGATATTGGTTACAACCAACCTAAATCACTCCCCTATAAAACAGAAAATCCTTTCGCATAATATTCAATTCAAAGGAGTAACTCAATGGAATTTACCAATAAAGATAAACAACTTTTGCGGTATTACACATTAGAAAGTTTTGTTTATAGAGTATCTGATCATCTTCCAAAGAGAATTTACAAAAGAACCCATTACGGAAACAGACCTATCCTCTCAACGGAAGATGGCAGAAAACATATTATAGAGCTTGTAAACAGCAAACAACCTTTCATGGTTGGCAGATACGGAACAGGTGAAGGACGTGCATTAGCAGAATACCATCAAATTCAGTTAGGTCTGCGAAAAGAATATTATGATAGAACCAGACATTTTTTGTGTTGCAATGCAGGTTTTTTCCCTAACAAAACAGATGCAATAGACAAATGGGCTCAATTATTGACAGAATGCTCGCCTGAATGTGATGTTATGGGCGTTATGAATTATTATTGCGAAGGATGGATAGTGGAAAAACTTTGTCCTGATGCAATTTTAATTCCAAATGGCGGTATAGGTTCTGCAAAATCAGGATACACTCATTGTCTTGAAAACAAAAAAATATTAGTTATTCATCCTATGACAACAACAATTGAATCACAATATTTCAACCACAGAAAAGAAATTTTCCCCGGTTCAAACGCTCTACCTGAATTCGAGTTACAAACCCTAAAAGCAGTTAACACTCAGGCAGATGCTACTGACTCCCGTTTTTCTGATTGGTTTGAAGCACTTGATTATATGACAGAAGAAATTGCCAAGAGAGATTTTGATATTGCTCTTGTTGGTTGCGGTGCATACGGGTTTCCTCTTGCTGCGCGTATTAAGCAAATGGGTAAATCTTCTATCCAGATGGCGGGTGCACTTCAATATCTTTTCGGCATAAAAAACGCTCGGTCAGACAATAACGCATATATAAGAAATTTATATAATGAAAGTTGGGTGTACCCCGATGAAAGCGACCGTCCTGCAGGTTCGGAAAAAGTTGAAGGCGGTTGTTATTGGAAACCATTAAAATAGTTTGCATACATAAAAGAAAAGGGGCTGTAAAAAAGCGCAGACAGCATAAAACAATATAAATCAAGGGGTTCCTGCAGGACTGATACCTGTAAGAACCCCTTAATCAATGCAAAAACACAATTTGTTAAGAAAAATGAATTTTATGTTACGAACAAATCTTGCCACTCGACGTACCTTTGTACGCCTTTGGGTAAACAAAAACAAGTCTGAAGCCTTGTTTTTGCTCGGTTTGTCCGTTCTGCATCTTTTTTCCTATTCCCTAAAAAGGGGCTGTAAAAAAACTTTAGTTTTTTACAGCCCCTACTTTTTATTCTATATATTGCTGACCCGGTTCGTCCATGATAGTCATTTCAGCATATCTGATACCGGAAAGGTTTTTAGTTGAGTCAGGTCCTACTATACCTTTCACATCAACCCATGTTCCATTTTCGGGAATTTCAACATCTTCATCGAAAATAACCTCTATAGGTATCATATCAGCGGGTAATGAATCCTCTTCTTCATGTTCGTGGTCATGGTCGTGGTTATGCTCCTGACCATCATGAGAATGTTGTCTATATACCCAATATTGAATTGCACCACCTGCATATTCTCTTGTTATAAACATACCTTGAAGATGAATTTCAGCACCGCCAAAAGCCGCATATTTTTCTTCATCCTCAGTCTGATAGGATTCATCAAGTGTTGTAATCCAATAATAGAAAGTGTCATCGGTTACTTCAATTTTCACCTTACTCTTATCGTCGTGAGAACCGCCGTCTTTTTCAATTTTTTCAAGAGCTGCCTTAACAGAATCTCTCTCTTCAAAGAAAGCCTGCTCAATCTGCTCAAAGCGTTCATCCTCAAGCTTTGTGTTATACCAGCCTGCAACTATAACAGCAACAACACCTACTACAAAAACAGCAAGAATACAAAGGTTTATTATAGTAACTTTTTTTCTGAAAGCCGCATCAGCAAAATCTTTTCTATTCATACCCTCGGGAATTATTTCTTCCTTGGGTGTTTTTTTCTTTTTTGCCATACTAAAAACTCCTTAGTCTTTGAAGAACTGTGGAAGATATTCCTTATGAGCTTCCTTCATCTCTTCATAGCAGGATTTTGCTTGAGCAAAGTCGCCGCAAAGAGGATGAAGCATAAGAGCATTCATAGCATCCTCATCGGAGCCCTTAATTGCAGCTTCAACAGTGTATTTTTCATAGGATTTAACTGTTCTCATAAGGCTGATGATGTGGCGGTTGTCGAATTCGCCAATCTGAACGGGCTTTGCACCGTCTTTACCGATAACTGCTGCAATTTCAACAATATCGTCATCATCCATAAATTTAAGAGTACCGTTGTTTTTGATGTTAACAACGTGAACGTCCTGCTTATCATTTGCAATAGAATCAATAAGAGAAACTGCTGCAAGAGAATATTTGTAGCCACCACGCTGTTCAAGAAGAGCGGGTTTAATAACAAGCTCGTTGTCACTGTAAAGCTCAAGAAGCTGTTCTTCAATTTCCATACAAACCTGTGCACGACTCTTTGAACCCTGCTTTAAGTGAGCAAGCTTTGCTGCACGGGAATAATAATACTGAAGATATGATGAGGGGAATCCTTTACAAGCTGCGAGGCATTCCATATCAAAGCCGTCATCGTGAATGTTCTTCATAACTGTTGGAGCAAAATTATCATCGAAAATTGTATCGAATTTTTCTTCGCCGTTAACCTTAACAGATGTAATCCAGCTAAGGTGGTTAAGTCCGAGATATGTAATATCTGCGTCCTCGCCAACTGCTGCTTTAACGTCATCAATCATAGCAATAGGAACGTTGCAAAGACCCATTGTTTTAACATTTGTGTGGTTAATAAGGAACTCGGAAATAATGCCTGAGGGGTTTGTGAAGTTAATAAGCCATGCATCAGGGCAAATTGCTTCAATTCTTTCTGCGATATTCTTCATAACGGGAATTGTACGAAGAGCTTTGAAGAAACCACCGATACCTGTTGTTTCTTGACCGATAAGGTCATGCTTAAGAGGAATTGATTCATCAATATGGCGGCAAGGAAGCTTACCAACACGAATCTGGGTAACAACGAAATCTGCACCCTGCAAAGCAAGGTCAAGGTCATCAGTCATAACAACCTCGCAGTCAATACCTGCGCTTTTAAGCATACGAACGCAAAGACCTCCAACGATAGTGCGCTTTCTTTCATCAATATCCATAAAGGCAACTCTTTTAAGCTTAAGAGAATCCTTTGCCTCAATAAAACCATAAATAAGCTCGGGGCAATATGTACTACCTGAACCGATAACGGTTAAATTAATTTCTTTCATTTATTTCAAGTCCTTTCAGAATAATTTATTTCTTTTAGTCCTCAAGAAGCCAGTTGATACAGCCTGTAACGGGTGCACAGTTAAGCTTGATGAAATTAAACTTTCTGCCTGTTCTCTCTGAAACAAGCTGTGCCATTCTGTCGGTATATTTCTGTGAAGGAAGTTTTGTATGAATTGAACCGGAGAGAACAACATTGATTTCGTCGCCGAAGCTCATATTATTAACATGACCGCAAATGAAATCTGCACCTCTCTGAGCCATTTCTTCGATAACCTTAAGAGCTTCTTCATCCTCGTTATTCGCAGCCTCAAAGAATGAAGTAATAATCATTCTGAGGAAATCCTCGCCTTTTTCTTCGTCTTCAAGAATTGCAAGAGAACCGAGAAGTGTATCTCTGTCCTTAATACCTGCTTTTTCGCCCATCAAAGCGGTAATCTGTGATTTTACTTTACCGAGGCAAATCTCATCGTACATAATTCTGAATGCTTGAGCACCAACCCAGTGACCGTTACCCTTGTCACCGGAAAGCACATCGAAACCGCCAATCTGAAGCATATTGCCATCATTGTCAAGACAGTTACAGCAAGTACCTGTGCCACAGTTATATCCAATACCTGCACCTGCACCAACACCTGCTTTAATAACAATAAAGCCGTCGTTATAAATTCTTGCACCTGTAATGCCCAGCTTACCTAACTCAACCTGCATTTCATCGTGCTGATAAGGATGGTCAATACCTGCAAGACCCATTAAAATACCGCTGATATCATCGAATTTAAGGCTTGCTTTTTCAAGAAGACCATTGATACCGCCTGCAATAATACCTGCAGCCTGAGGAATTGCACCCTCAAGGTTTTCGTGGTTTGATCCTTCAGTTTCGTTCTGTGCAATTACATTTTTATTCTCATCAAAAAGAGCAAATGCGGTTTTCGTTCCGCCGCCGTCAACACCAATATAATATTTCATAATTATTCCTCAACTTTCTCGAAGCATTCATCGCAAACTTCTTCAAGGCAATACATGCCTCTGCGGAAATCTTCTCTATCAATCCATTTGCCGTTTGTGAAATCCGGAACGGGAACGGGAGCTCCACCCATTGCAACTGACTGCTCTGAAAGGCAAGTAATAACCATCCAAGCTGCTGTATCATAAACATCAATCGGGGGCTTTTCACCCTCATAAACTGCATCAACGAAAGCAGAAAGAACAAGGTAGTCCATACCGCCGTGACCTGCTTTAATTCCACCCTTTTCATAAGCTACCCATAAAGGATGCTCATATTTCTCTCTCCAAGGAGTGAAATCATCCCATTCGTGAGTCCAGCTCTGATGCTCTGTATGAGTACCGTCAATATAAATTCTGCCTTTTCCGTCCTCGGGCTCGGAGTAGATACCCTTTGTGCCTTGAACCTCATAGTCACGGGTGTAAGGACGAGGAAGAGTGCAGTCGTGAGTTAATTTAATTGTTTCTCCGCCTGCACATTTGATAATTGTTGTAACAATATCACCGCATTTGAAATCGGTGTTGTAAAGGTCATATTCTTCGCCTTTATTATCCTTAATCCACTGATGAAGACCTCTTGCCTTACTTGCAACGGAGTTAACTGTTAAGAAACGGTTGCCTCTGTTAATTCTGAGAGCTTTGGAAATCGGGCCCAACTGATGAGTAGGATAAAGCTCACCGTTTCTGTTCATAAAGTTAAAGAGTCTGCCGTGAATATTTTCTCTTCCGAGAGCAATTTCATCACGCAAGTCGTGACGGTAACCGCCTTCCATATGTACGATTTCGCCGAAAAGGCCTTGACGAATCATATTGAATACTGCCATTTCATTACGGCAATAGCAACAGTTTTCAAGGAGCATACAGATTTTGCCTGTTTCTTCACTGGTTCTTACCATCTGCCAGCATTCTTCAACCGATGCTGCACCGCCAACCTCAGTTGCAACGTGGCAGCCTGCCTTCATTGCATCAACTGCAATTCGTGCGTGAGTAATCCAGGTTGTTGCAATAACAACTGCATCAAGGTCTTCCTTTTCAAACATTTCTTTGTAATCAAGATAAGCGTGAACAGGGTATTCCTTATTGTTTGCTTCTTCAACAATTTCGATACCTCTTTCAGCTCTTTCGGGAATAAGGTCGCAAACCGCAGGAACCTTAACACCTTCAACCTGCAAAAGAAGTCCGAGCATTCCTGAACCTCTTCCGCTGATACCGATAAATCCGATATTTGCACTTGTTTTTCTCATAATAATCACGTCCTGTGAAAAATATTTCTAATCTTTTATATTTTATCATATTACATTTATATTTGCAATAAAATACCAAAAGAAAAACACCGCAAACCCCCATAAAAGCATAAAAAAACACCCTATCCTTTCGGATAAGGTGAGTTTTTACAATTTAATTATTGCTCAACAGGATAAACGCTTACTTTCTTGCGGTCTCTGCCAAGACGCTCGAAACGAACCTGTCCGTCAATAAGTGCAAAGAGTGTATCATCTTTACCCTTACCAACATTTGTACCGGGGTGGATTTTTGTGCCTCTCTGTTTTACAAGGATGTTACCTGCAAGAACATACTGACCGTCTGCTCTTTTAGCACCGAGTCTTTTGGATTCGGAATCACGGCCGTTACGAGTTGAACCCATACCTTTTTTATGAGCAAATAACTGGATATTGATTTTAAGCATTCGTTACACCTCCGTAGTTATCGTAACATTTTTGGGATATTGCTTTTTGAGCTCATTAATATGAAGCTCCAGACCAAGCAATAGTTCTTTTGTTTTTTGAGTGCTTTCTTCGGGAACTCTTAAAGTCATTTCTCCGTCTTCTTTAACATCAACATCTGCATCAACTTTCATTATTTCGATGATAGTATTAGCAGTCATATATGCAACGGAAGAAATTGCGGCGCAAACTATATCGCTACCGTGAGCGGCATAGCCCGCGTGACCTTTAAAAGAAAAACCTAAAGGCGCACCATTTTCAGAATGAAAAAATTTTACATTAATCATTGATTATGCATTAATGGCTGAAATTTCAACCTTTGTATAGGGCTGTCTGTGACCCATTTTACGTTTTTCATTCTTTTTGGGTTTGTAGGTAGCAACAACGATTTTCTTGCCCTTACCGTTTTTGATAACCTTAGCTTCAACAGAAGCACCGTCAACGTAGGGAGCACCAACTTTGATACCGTCGTCTGCACCAACAGCGATAACCTTATCGAAGGTTATAGTGGAATCAGCTTCAACTTCAAGCTTTTCGATGAAGATAACATCGCCGCTCTGAACTTTGTACTGTTTTCCGCCTGTTTCGATGATTGCGTACATAGATTTTTACCTGCTTTCTTTCAGTCTCGCTAACAAGGCCACCTGAGGATTTTGGTGTTAATAGACGCACCTATAGCGTCCGCCCTTAATATGCGGCAAATGGTATTTTAACAGAACACTTCCCCTTTGTCAAGAGGAAATCCTCTTTTTTACAATTCTTTTTTGATGTCCTCGGGAAGCTCGGCTGTAAAGGTTAATTCCTCGTTTGTTACAGGGTGAGTTATCTTAACTTCATAACAATGAAGAGCTGCCCTTTTGATATTATCGGTTATTTTCGCACCATACATTTCGTCCCCCACAAGAGCGTGACCGATATGAGCGCAATGAACTCTTATCTGATGAGTTCTACCTGTAACGGTTTTCACCTCTAATAAGGTTTTATTGTCAAAGCTTTTAAGAGCTTTCCAATTTGTTATTGCTTCGTCCCCTCGCTCACCAACGGCACGGATTGTTTTATTCATATCGGGTCTGTAAATAGGTGCATCAACTGTCCCCTCACCCTCTAAAACACCTTCCGCTAAAGCAATATATGTTTTATCAAGGTTGCCGTTTAATTTTGATGCAACAAAGGCATTTTTGGCAAAGACCATAACTCCGGAGGTAACCTTATCAAGTCTGCCCACCGCTCTCGCAACAAAATTTTCATTACCGCTGTTTTTAAGATATGCTGCAACCGCATTGCAAAGAGTTCCGTTAGGGTGATTTCTTGTTGGGTGAACAGAAACTCCCGAGGGCTTATTTATGATAAGTAAATCCTCGTCTTCATAAATAACATCCAGATCCGTTTCCCATAAAACCGGTGGTTCGGTTTTTTCGGGAAGATATACTGTTATCTCGTCTTCAGCTTTTACTTTATCAACAACCCTGCTTTCTTCACCATTTATAAAAACGGATTTCGGGGTATGACGAAGAGTTTGAATTATGCGGGTGGACACCCCCACAGACTCCCTCAAAAAATAATAAAGAGGGGTTCCGTTGTATTCTTCTGAAACTAAATATTCAATTTTTCTCAAAACGAACATCTCCTCCCATCATTTTCCACTTTTGAATATGCAAATGTATATGCATTCGTCGAAAAAAGCCAAATGTTCAAAACTTTGTCAATGTAAAGTCAGTTGCTTTACGCGTTTCTTCCTTTTTCGAAATTTAAAAAGGTCTAAACTCGTAGTTATTGACATTTTAGACACAGTTTTGAACATTGTCAAGTTATCCGCTTTACAGTTTTTTCATTCATTTTCGGTTGTAATAAATGAATAAAACTCTTTAAAAACTATAAAATATACAGTTTTGCTCTGTATTATTTATTTAATTGCAAACTCAAAAGCCTTTCTGTCCTTAAACCTTGCAACAAAATCGAAGCCTGCTTCTCTTGCCATTTCATAAGCTCTGGGAATACCGAAACCGATACGCTCAGCGTAGTGAGAATCGGAACCCACACTGACAAGTCTGCCGCCTAATTCTTTATATCTTTTTATTGTATCAATATCGGGTGCAGGTTTGTTGATTGGATATTTAAGACCGCCCATATTGATTTCCAAAGCCTTGTCCTTTTCAGCACAAAGCTTTAAGATTTCATCAATCTTTTTAGAATATTTATTAATATCTTCAACATAACCACAAAGGTTGAAAATATATCTGAAAGGATATGTAATATGAGCAAGAATTTCAAAATTGCCCCACTGAAGCATCTGAAGAAGCTCGTCAAAATACTCGTTCATTGTTGATTCAATATCAATTCCGTCAAAGGATTTCCAATAATAAAAATCCTCTTGTTCACGAAGATTATGAATTGAACCGATAACAACATCATAATGCTGAGCGTTTATAATTTTCTCAGCAAGCTCCGGAATATAATGAGGCTGAGCAAGCTCAACACCTCTAAGAATATCAAGTCTGCCTTCAAAAGCGGTTTTTGCCTTGCTTACCTCAAAAAAGCTCTGAACAGTTCTCCTGTCATATTCATCCTTATAAAAATAATCCACTTCACAATGGTCTGTAAAGGCAACACACTCAATTCCGTTTGCCTCTGCAATTTCTGCCATATACATTGCAGAATGATTACCATCGGGAGAATTATCTGTATGGGTGTGTAAGTCAATAATTTTAATATCGCTCATAGTAAAACCTTCTTTCAAGCAATTATAATATCACAAAATAACAGACCTTACAACAAAAATATATAAAAATAAACATCTTTTAATTTCAATATAATTATGATAAAATAACAGTATTGAAAGGAGTGGCAGAATGAAACTCACTTTAAAAGCTAATTCAAAAATTAATCTTATTTTAGATATAACGGGTATCAAGAAAAACGGCTATCACAAGCTTTTTACAATTATGCAGTCCATAAGCCTTGGTGATATTATAACAGTTGAAAAAACCAAGGGCGAAGAAATTACCATCTCATGCGATACCGAGGGTGTTCCTACAGATAAAAGAAATATAGTTTTCAAATGTGCAGAAAAATTTTTCGATTATGCAGATATAAAAGAGAATAAAGGTATTCATATTAATATTGAAAAGCATACCCCATTCTGTGCAGGCATGGGCGGTGGTAGTGCCGATGGTGCGGCAGTGCTTGTTGCTTTGAATAAAATTTTTAATACAAATTATTCCGAAAAGGTACTTTGCCGAATTGGTGTAAAGGTTGGTGCAGATATTCCATTCTGCATTGTTGGCGGTACTGCTTTAGCTCTTGATACAGGCGCTATTGTTGCTCCCCTACCCGATTTAGAGGGTTATCATATCGTTGTTGTAAAACCAAATGACGGCGTTTCCACTAAAGAAGCCTACGATGCCGTCGATAGTATAGAATATATGAAGCACCCGAAAAATGAACAAATGCTTGAATACTTTGCTGATGGCGATTTCGAAAACGGACTTAGACTATGCTCCAATGTTTTTGAACAAGCCTTTGATATAAACGGCAGAGTTGATATCAAAGATATTATGAACAAGAATGGTGCCGTTGCTTCCTGTATGACAGGCTCAGGTTCTGCAGTATATGGAATTTTCCGAGAAAAAGAAAATGCAGAAAAAAGTGCAAGGCTTTTAGAAAAGCAATTCGAAAATGTATATATCTGTACTCCCGAAAAAAACGGTGTGGAAATAATTTCAGAAAACTGAATAAAATAGTATTTAACCGTCCACAATCTTTTCAGAGATTGAAAGGACGGTTTTTATTATGTCAATTTTTAAATACAAGGCCTTTAACCCGAGGAAAGATAGAATTCTACTATCCGTTACCGCTATTGCAATTTCAATTTATATGGCGTTTTCCTGTACTTATTTTACCGCATCTGCAGAAACAGTAAAAGAAGATGTTGTAAGGCTTCATATTATTGCAAACAGTAATTCAAAAGCTGACCAAGAGGTTAAATTGAAGGTTCGTGATGCACTTTTAGAAACCAATGCAAGCATTTTAAGTGACAATGTCACCAAAGAAAATGCAAAGGAGCATTTTGAAATTTCAAAGGATATTCTTTTTAAAACCGCAAAAGAAACGCTCAAAGAAAATGGCTTCAATTATAATATTAAAATTACTCTTCAAGAAGAGTATTTCAGCACAAGGTCTTACGGCAATCTTACATTTCCTGCAGGGCAATACACCGCCTTAAAGGTTATTTTAGGCGAGGGTGAAGGTAAAAACTGGTGGTGTGTAATGTTTCCGCCTTTATGTGTACCTGCCGCAAATGGAATTGAAACAAACGAAAACACCGCAGACTATTTAACAGATAGCGGTGAAAAAATAGTCAACGGCGGAGATAAGTATGTTGTTAAATTCAAATTTTTAGAAATTTATGAAGAATTCCGTAATAAGTTAGGAGTTAGGAACTAAAGTGGCAAGTTGGAAGTGGCAAGTGGCAAGTTTCGTGACCTGCGGTCGGCAATTATAATTCAGATTTCGAAATTCGAAATCCGGAATGTACGGTGCTGCGCACGGCAATTGTAAAAGTTAGAGAAAAAACAACTTTATTTTTCTGAATGTTTTTAACCTAAAACCAAGTTAATTACTCAGAATAAGTTTATGTTACGAAAACCCAATATAATGTTTGGAAGCAACGCTTCCCCAAAACTTTCCACTTGCCATTTGCCACTTGCAACTTAAAAGAACTTGTGCCTTACAGCACAAGTTCTTTATGTCTCGTCACATGGCAACCAACATTAACCGCAACGGGAAGTCCTGCAATATGAGTTGGTGCAGTTTCAATATTAACTGCAAGGGCGGTGATATCTCCACCGAACCCTTGAGCACCGATATTTAATTTATTGATTTCCGTGAGCATTCTGTTTTCTAAATCCTCATAGAACTTGTCCGCATTTCTTATAGAAATATCTCGGCAAAGACCCTTTTTGGAAAGAAGAGCAACGCCCTCAAAATCGCTACCAATACCAACACCTAAAACAACAGGTGGACAAGGGTTGGAGTCCGCCTCTTTTACTACGTTTACAACAAAATTCACAATATCATCAACACTTGCAGACGGAGTGAACATTTTAATTTTGCTCATATTCTCACTGCCAAAGCCTTTAGGTGCGGCGGTGAGCTTTATTTTATCACCGGGTACCAGGGAAAGATGAATTAAAGCAGGAGTGTTATCGTTTGTGTTACCTCTTCTTATAGGGTCTTTAACAATGGAGCAACGCATTTTGCCGTCGAAATAAGCTTTTCTGACACCATTATTAACCGCAGTATTAAAATCCCCATCAACAATATGAACATCCTGGCCTAATTCACAAAAAAGAACTGCCATACCCGTATCTTGACAAATGGGAATATTAAGCTCCTTTGCTGCATCAAGATTTCTGCAAAGGTCATTGAAGATGCCTTTTGCAATAGGGTTAGTTTCACAATCCTCATAACTGCGAATTTTTTCTTCCAAAGAATCAGAGAGCTTTCCGTTGGCTTCAAGAAAAAGGATCTCAACTGCTTCTTCAATAAGCTTTGCACTTATTTTTCTCATTTCTCTACCTCATAAAACTAAACCGTGCCGATTAATACGGCACGGATTTTATTAACCTCTTGAATTACCACCACGGCGAGGTGTTGAAGCACCACGCTTTGCAACATTATTCTTTTTAAGGTCGCTCATTTTTTCATCACTAACGCTTTTGAACTTTGCCATCATATCTTCGAAAGACATACTTTCGGGTTCAGACTTCTGTGTACCTGTCCAAACAGGAGGCTGACTTCTCTTGGGTCTGTCTCCTGCAGGACGCTTCGGTTTAGATTCTTCTTGCTGCTCGGGTTGAGCCTTTTTAATTGAAAGAGCCACCTTGCCCTTTTCATTAATGTCAATAACTTTAACTTTAACAACATCGCCCTCGGAAAGCTTTTCGTGAATATCTTTAATAAAAGATGATGAAACCTCCGAAATATGTACCATACCTGTTGTTTTGTCGGGAAGCTCAACAAAAGCTCCGAAATTTGTAATACCTGTAACTTTTCCTTCAAGAATCGCGCCGATTTCCACTGCCATAGTTTACCCCTAAATGTTTTTGTTATGTTTTATTCTGCGGAGCCGGGAGTTATGTCTACATAGACTCTTTCGTCCGGCATAACATATCCCTTTTTCCTTGCATATTCTTCTGCAAGCTCATCCTTATCTCCATCCTCAATAGCGGCACTTACTTCTTCATTTGAAACTGATATGCTTTCAAGAACGCTTTCAAGCTCTGTTAACTGAGCCTTTTTGGCATTAATTTCGCTCTGCTTTTTAACGAATCTTATACCCATATAAAGCAAAAGAACAAAGCACAAAACAATAACTATAACACTGCGAGAATTAAGTTGATTTTTCTTTTTCTCCTTCGCCATCAGCCTTACCGCCTTTCCGTGAATATTGTGAACCTGCACATAATATACCGAATAAATTATACACATATACACGTGCTTTTGGCAAGACCTTTTTTTGTATTTTTTTGGAGTTTTTTTCACTTTTTTTGAAAAACACCTTAATTTTACCAAAAACTTTCAAAAAAGCAGATTTTATAAGGCGAAAGGGAAAGGAAATAATTTTATAAAGGAAAGAATAAAACCTCATTAAAAGAGAAATAAATTTATCTGTAAGCTTCATTAAAGCATAGCCCAAGGAAAAATAATAAAAAACAGCACCCAAAAGCTCACCGATAATTATATAAGAACGCACCTCACCCTTGTTGGCTGCGAGAATGAAAATATAGCTTAAAAAAGCTACCATAAAAAAATAAAGCAAATCGAAGATAATTACCGCTATTTTTCCTTTGGTAAACGATAATCTCAAGGCCCTAAAAAAATCATACAATACACCCAAAAGAAAACCAACACCTAAAGATGCGAAGAAAATAACAACTTGCTCACTTTGTTCAACATTATACATTATCTGAACACTCTCGAGAGGAAGCTGCCCGATTTATCAATTATATCCGCATAAGAAAGAGCATTGATTCTTCCTTCTATACATAACTCCCCTATTTCAAGCGAAAGCTTTGTAATATGGAGCTTTTCGCCCTTAATTGTCAACTCACCGTATTCGGTCTGGGCAATTATGGTTTCTTCATCAAAGCTCCCAACATCCTTAACCCCGGAAACAGAAAGCTTTTTTCTGTCCTCGAGAATGCAGTTATGGGGCAAAATTCCTGTTCTTTTTTCTTCTGTCATAATAAAACACCTCCGCTATACAATTTATGCAAAAAACGGAGATGTTATGTCTGTATTATTTTATTTAAGCATTATCTTCCCAAGTATAGTTATGAAGCTGGCCCTTATTCTGAAGCTCGGGGTAGCCCAACTGCCTCAAGGCTTCATAAACACCTATTGCAACCGAGTTTGAAAGATTAAGGCTTCTTGCATCGTCAATCATAGGTATTCTTACACATTCCTCGGGATGCTTTAATAGAAGCTCCTCGGGAAGACCTTTTGTTTCCTTACCGAAAAAAAGGAAGGATTTATCGGTGTAAACCGCATCGGAATGAGTTTTTCTTGCTTTAGTTGTAAAAAAGAAATAATTACCATCGGGATTTTTCTCAAAAAAATCATCAAGATTTTCATAATAAGTCAAATCGAGCAAATACCAATAATCAAGACCTGCTCTTTTTAATTTCTTATCATCAATAGTAAAACCCATTGGCTTAATAATATGAAGCCTTGCACCCGTTGCGGCACAGGTTCTTGCAATATTACCCGTATTCTGCGGTATTTCCGGTTCTACCAAAACAATATTAAGCTCACTCATTTATATTTTACCTAATTCCTTAATATAGAACGGAATCCCTCTCTCAAAATCAACTCCATAGGTAATAGGATTTTCCATCGACTGTGTTCTCTTTATGCAGTCGCAGACAAATCTTGCAGCAATTCCCATTGCATCATAATAAGAAAATCCGTTAAGAACCGCACCGCAGAATGAGCTTGCGAAAACATCACCTGTACCATGGTACATTCCCGGAAGCCTTTCCCGAAAATAATATTTTGCCACTCTGTCCTGCCCCATAAATGCGGCACCTAATTTATCTTCTTCAAATGTAACGCCGGTAAGAATAACATTTTTAGCACCCATATCTAAAAGCTTGTTCAGAAGAGTTTCAATATATTCCTCTGTATGAATGCCCGAAATAAAATCAGTATCGGTCATAAAGCAGGCTTCAGTAATATTGGGAAGAATAATATCTGCCATTGAGCAAAGCTCTGCCATTGCCTTTGCAAATTTCTCATCAAAAATTGCATACATTTTTCCATGGTCAGCCATACAAGGATCTGCAATAAAAAGATTATCCTCTCTTTTGAAATCCTCTGCAAATTTCTTTACAATATCAATCTGATCAAAGGAGCCTAAAAAGCCTGAATAAATTGCATCGGGCTTTAAATCAATAGATTTCCAATGGGCAGAAATATCGGGCATATCGCAAGTAAGGTCACGATAAGTATAACCTGTGAAACCGCCTGTATGAGTTGATAAAACCGCTGTAGGCATACAGATTGTTTCAACACCTGCAGCAGAAATTATCGGAATTGCAACAGTTAAAGAGCATTTTCCAAAACCGGAAATGTCATTTATGGCAACAAGTCTTTTCTGATCTTCCATTTTAACACTTCTTTCTTTGCCAAATTAAACTATTATAAATTTTATCACTTCCATTTATTTTTATCAAGTACTAATGACTACTTTATTTCGTTTTAGGCTAAACTATTAAAAACAAAAACGGGAGGTGTTTTTTATGATGTTAATGGGTTCCGATAAAACAATGAAAATTGGTGGCGCCTTAATGGCAATGGGAGTTGCGGCAGCAGTTACAGCAGGCGTTGTAAATTCCAAAAACAGCACAAAGAAAAAAATGAAAAAGCTTGCCAAAAAAAGCGTTAAAACAATGGACGGCATTTTAGATAATGTTCAGTATATGTTTAAATAACGAAACGAGGGGACATTCCCCTCGTTGTTAAAAAGAAAGGATTAAAAAATGAAAAAATTTATTTCAATCTTACTTATTATTTCATTAATATCCCCTCTTCTGTGTGGTTGCGGTAAAAATGATGTAGAGCAAACAACTTCATTTTCATCCGAAGCTAAAACTTCAGAAGCAACAGAAAAACAAGAAAGCTCTTCGGAAACTCAAAGCGAAAGCCAGACAGAAAGCACCCCATCTCCTGAACCAATGGACAAAATTAAAAGTACTGCAAAAGTACTTTACGGCAAAAAAACAGGAACGAAGAATACCTATACAGGTCTTGAGCCTTTACCAACAGTTAATTTACCCGTTGTTGACCCTAATAATCTTAAAGGTCTTTCAACCGCAGTCCATAATCATAGCTTTGGAGTTTCGGAAAATGAAACCCCTCACGAAATTTCTGTAAATAATCAGAAATTCTACGAGAATTATGGTGGTTTTTGCCTCGATACAAGTGGCGAAAAAGTAATTTATCTCACCTTTGACTGCGGTTACGAAAACGGTTGCACAGAAAAAATACTCGATACCTTAAAAGAAAAGGATATTACAGCGGCATTTTTTGTAACTCTGCCAAATGTAAAAGATAACCCCGAAATTATTGCAAGAATGATAAACGAAGGGCATATTGTGGGAAACCATTCCGATACTCACCCCAACTTTTCAAAAATAAATCGCACCCAAATGGTGAAAGAAATTGAAAATCTTGATAACTATCTGAGAGAGCATTTCGGGTATTCTGCACCTTTTTTCCGTTTCCCTGAAGGTGCTTGCTCAGAAAACGCTTTGGAATTAGTTCAAAGCATCGGCTTCACCTCGGTTTTTTGGTCAAGTGCTTACGCAGACTGGGATATTAACAATCCCAAAGGTAAACAATACGCCTTTGACACAGTAACGGCACGACTGCACCCCGGTTGCATTCTCCTCTTACACGCAGTATCTCCGGATAATGCTGATGCATTGGGTGATATAATTGACTATGCAAGAGAGCTGGGGTATGAGTTTAAATCGTTGGAGCAAGTGGCGCGTGGTGGCTAAGCCACTCTGAATATATCGAATTTTATGAAGTAAAATATATCGAACAAGCTTGCTTGTATATCGATAAAATATGTATCGGTTAGCAAATGTAGGAAACGGATTCATCCGTTCCGATGTTTTTTTCTAAATATAGTAAAAGTATTGCAAAGGTTTTTCGGTCAGATGCAAATTGAAATAATTTGCATCTGACCTAAATTTCAGTAATTGTTTTTAAAAAACATTTAACTCGCTAAAACCAAATTAACAACCTGAGAATAATCTTCAACGGTTATTACTTGGTCTGAGTTTGTGTCTGCTGCGAGGAAATATTCACCAGTTAATTCTGTATGTCCGTTAACTACTAATGAAACCTGAAAAGCATCTATAACATCCACAACGCTATCCCCATTGGTATCGCCGTTAACAATCAATGTATATTGTGAATGGAGTATTCCATTCTTCATAATACTTAATTGAACACCTGTACCCGCATAATTTGTATCCGCTGAACAAGTAATATCATCTGAGCCCAAAACAATTTCATTTGTTTTTTTGCCTGTGACATATCTGTAAATCCTTTCTGATGCTAAATCAACCTGTGTATCATCATTATTTACAATGTATGAAATGCCGTTATTAATAGCATAAGTCTTTGCTGCACTATTATCTTCACATACTACTATCACATCATTGCAATTATAAAAAACCTTTTCTTCTATATCAACAATACTATTTGGAACAACCACAGTTTTAAGTGCATCGCAACCATTGAAAGTAAATGATTCTAAGGTTGTTAAATTTTCTGAAAGAATTACTCTTTCAAGCCCGTCACATTCGTGAAACGCATCCTCAAGAACCGTAACGTTGTTAGGAATTATAATTTCAGTAAGAGAATCACAGCCGTAAAAAGCCTGACTGAATATCGTTTTTACCGATGTTGGAATCGTAATATTTTCCAATGAAGAACAACTGGTAAATGTGCCTCTGGATATACTTTCTATATTATTAGGTAAGGCGATTGACTTCAAGGCACTACACTGATAAAAAGCAGCAACATCAATAGTAGTAACACTATCGGGAACCGCGACCGCTTCAAGAGCACGGCAAGTTCTGAATGCTGATGCACCAATAGAAACCAGGCCATCGGGTAAATTGATTTTTGTTAAAGCCGTGCAGTTATTAAATGCCCAAGCATCAATAGTCTTTAAGGAATCTGGTAAAATTATTTCTTTGAGATTAAGACTACTGGTAAAGCTGTAATACCCAATTAACTCAACACCGTCTAAAACGGTATATATTTCATCGCTCTTACCTGCAGGATAACAAACCAAAGATGTTTTATCCTTATTATAAAGCACACCATCAACTGATGAGAAATACGGACTATCTTCCGCAACTGTAATACTATTTACAGTTGAATTCATTTCATTAAAAGCTTGTCCGTTTAATGAGTTTACTGTTGCAGGAAGCTCAACTGTCAGAGCTTTATTCATGTAAAAAGTGAGAATTTCAATAGCTGTTACTTTATAGCCATTGAGTTCAGCAGGAATCACAACATCTTTTGATGAGCCATTGTAAGCTGTAATTTTACAGGTTTTGTCAGCTTCTGAAAGCACTGAGTATGTAAAATCACCGCTTGTCGCTCCAAAAACACTGATTGGAAAAACAGATAGAAGCAAAACGAGTGTAAGTAAAATGCTTATAGTTTTTTTCATTTGTTAACCCTCTCTTTCTTAAAATACATTTTTCCAATTTCATAGTAGCATTTTCAAACCTCATTTCAATTAATTTTCCGAAATGCAGAAAAACCGTGCCGAAATGCAAGAAAACTACTTGAAATTCCAAAAACAAATGCCACCATTCAAAAATTGTTTTTGAATGGTGGCATAAAATTTATTCTGTACGAAGTGCTTCAACCGGGTCTTTCTTCGCCGCGATTCTTGAGGGAATAAGACCTGCGATAAGAGTGAGTGAAACGCTGATAATAACAAGTATTACAGCCGCAACGGGAGGAAGAACTGCCGCCGCAGGAATGTGAGCAGCATATTTCAGTAACAGGTTAATTGGTATTTCCAGAAGTAGCGTTGACAGAATACCTATTATACCTGCACCAAGGCCGATAACCGCAGTTTCCGCATTGAAAACTCTTGCAATATCCTTCTTTGATGCACCGATACTTCTAAGTATACCGATTTCCTTTGTTCTTTCAAGAACGGAAATGTAGGTAATAATACCAATCATAACAGATGAAACCACAAGTGAAATTGCAACGAAGCAAACAAGCACGTAAGTAACAATATCAATAATTGTTGTAAGGCTGCTCATAAGCATACCGATATAGTCAGAAACCTTAATTTGTGCTTCCTCGTGTCCGTCTGCAACTACCTGCTCGTTATAGTAATTTATAAGCTCGTTAAGTCTTTCCTTTGCCTCAAAGCTTTTAGGATAGAAGCAGATCATTGAAGGTGTTTCAAAGGTTGAATAGCCAAGCTTATCTAATGTTCCTGAAAGAGAGCTTTTAGCCGCCATTGTGTCAACATAGGCCTGCTTAATGGCAAGAACCTGCTCATCGGTAAGGAAGCCCTCCATAAGCTTTTTCTGAAGCTCTGTCATATCGTTAAAGCCAAACATAGCTCCCATATCCATTAAATTGACCTCGGACATATCCATACCCTCTGCCATGGACATAAAAGGTGTATAGTCAAGATAATTAAAATCAATAAGACCTAAATCAACGTCCTTAAGGTCAAAATCGTTAACCGTAAGGTTTGAGAATTCAAGACCTGTGAGAACATCCTTGGTTTTATCTTTGAGCTGTTCTTTGACAACCTCTCTTGTGGCGGTTTCTTCAATAGCGTAATCCATAAGGTCACGCATATAACCGATACCGCCTGTACCTAAGGAAAGAGTGTTGTTTTCATCGGGCTTTAATATGCCGACTATTTCAAGCTCAGTGCCCTCGTCAACAAGTTTTTTAACGAAATAATCGTTAGCACTGTTGTCACTCCAAAGACCTGTTTTCTTATCTTTAACGAAATAATCCGCGCTTAAAACAAGCTTGAATTTCATATCAAGAATTTCATCATAAGAATATTCAGTAATATCTTCATTCTCCAATGACTCACCGCTTGCAAGGGCCTGCATAATATTCTTTGTAAATTCCTCCTGGTCTTTAAGACCGAGAGCGTAAACAACGAGCTCGTTTATCATATTGTTACCGTCAACGATAAGCACAACCTCATTGAATTTTTCGGGCATTTTACCGGCTATAACATCATACTGAGCATCCATTAACTGCTCATCACCGATAAGCTCAATCCAGGCATTAACAGGCATCATACTCGTCATCTGAGATGCCATATCCCCCATACCCTCCATCATGGGCATATTTTCCATCATGGTGCTGGGGTTGACTTTAATAAGACCATTTTCGGTATCTGCACGATAGATATTCAAATCCGTGCTGTATTTATACTGAACATCGTTGCAGACCTTATCAAATTCTTCTTGGTTATCTTCAATATATTTTTTGAAATTATCGAGGTTATTTGATGTAGACTCGGAAATAAAAGCATTTACCATCTGCATGAGGGATTCGTTAACATAAACCTTTCCCTCTTCTTGATTTTCCAGACCCTCAACCATTTCCGTTGTCATACCCGTGAATGAAGTCATAACGCTTTCAAGGTCAAAGGTCTGCTTTTCAACTGTCATAGGATATGAAAGAAGCATATCTTCTTGTATTCTGTCGATATAAACTTGAATACCATTTGAAAGAGCAAGAACAAGAGCAATACCGATAATACCAATACTTCCTGCAAAGGCAGTTAAAAACGTCCTTGCACTTTTAGTTCTTAAGTTATTAATACTTAAAGAGAAAGCTGAAGCAAAGGACATTGATTTTTTGCCCTTTTCCTTTGTGTTTTCAAGCCTTACCTTTTCATTTTCTCTATCTTTTTCATTAGGATCGAAGGGGTTGGAGTCGCTGATAACCTCACCGTCAAGGCATCTGATAATACGGTTAGAATAGGTTTCGGCAAGGTCAGGGTTATGAGTAACCATAATAATGAGCTTATCTTTAGAAATCTCTTTGAGAAGCTCCATAATCTGAACGCTTGTTTCCGTATCAAGAGCACCTGTGGGCTCGTCTGCAAGAAGAATATCCGGGTCATTTATAAGAGCACGGGCAATGGCAACTCTCTGCATCTGACCGCCGGACATCTGAGTGGGCTTTTTATGAATCTGATTTTCAAGACCAACTTTTTTCAGAGCTTCGATAGCTCTTTTACGGCGTTCTTTTTTTGAAACTCCCGAAAGAGTGAGAGCCAATTCAACATTGGAAAGAACTGTCTGATGCTGAATAAGGTTATAGCTCTGGAAAACGAAGCCGATTGAATGGTTACGGTAAGTGTCCCAATCACTGTCATTAAAATGCTTTGTTGATTTGCCGTTTATCTGCAAATCACCGCTTGTGTATCTGTCAAGACCGCCGATAATATTAAGAAGAGTTGTTTTTCCGCAACCCGAAGGACCTAAAATCGCAACGAATTCGCTCTCACGGAAATTTATATCAATTCCCTTGAGGGCCCTTACGGTTGTGTCACCGGTAATATAATCTTTAACTATATTTTTTAATACTAACATAATTAATTACCTCAATAGTACAGACGTTTTCTGTTACAGAAAAGTATAATTCCAATAACTGCTGAAACAAGGGCAAAACCGCCAACAATATAAAGAACGGTATAGTCTTTGGTAGGCTCTTTATAAATAATTGTTGGGTTATACTCATCATCAACAACTATTTCAACCTTTACTCTTTCTTTAAAGAGCAAATTATAAAGCCATTCAATAAGCTCATCCTCAGTCATCTCTGCGAACTGCTCGCCAATGGATGCGGAATAGGTTGAGAAGGTATCATTTCCGCCTGCCATTGAACCCACAAGAAGATTTTCGTTACCGGGAAGCTTAAGAGTTTTTGCAAGAACTCTTAAAAGAGTCATTAAAACGCCTGTCTGGTCAGCTTCAATATATGAATACTTAACATAATTACCGTTAAATGTGCTTTTGCTTTGCTTTTCGGTTTTATTGCCGATACCTGCCAAAGAATTTATATCAAACTCTGCAATTTTCATTCCCGAGCCCTCAAGCATACCACCCAAAAGCTTATTTAAGTCAAGCTCCTTTGTTAAATCACTTACATCTAATTCCATGTTAACAACCCCGGACATACGGGATGTTAATGCAGTTACGGGAATAAGAAGATTTGAAAGGCATTTTTCCAAAGAACCGCTGTTAAGGAAATAAACCGCATTGGGTAAAATTCTTGTAAGAGTTTTAACGGGGTTATCAAAAATCTCGTCAAGCAAATCGAAAACCGGCTCTGCAATATTATTTAAAAGAGCATCCTGTGTTTTATCACTTACATATTGATTATAAGTTTTAATTGAGTTTTCTTCACAACCCAAAGCTTCAAGAATGGGAATAACGCCTGTATTATAGCCATCTGCACCCTTTAAGGTAATTGCATCTGCAACAACCAAATCCTCACCTGCAAGAACAACCTTAAGCAAAGGGTTCAAGGGGCGAAGAACTGCAAGAAATGCTTTCTGGAAGCCTCTTCTTGAGCCGTTATAAAAGCCCCAGGAAATATTTTTTGAAGCCTTTTCCCAAGAGTCTGCATTAATCAAAGCATTATAAGCATCGGGGTAATCATTACCTATAGCTTCCGCAACGCCTTTGGGACTTGCATCTATTCCTAAAAGAACAAGTAAATCAAGAAGACCTTCTTTTTCCATAGCACCATAAATACCGGTTAAAAGAGCATTTATATTTCCATTTGTGTAAATGGCATTTGAAAGAAGTGCTTCAATGCTTCTGAAGCTTCCGCCCTCTTTAACGAAATCATCTAATAAATCATCAATTTCATTGAGAACCTTTTTATAATTCTCCTCTGTTAAATTGGGAGTAAACTGAACAACAGTCTGTGCTATTTCGGGATAAAGCATCATTTGGGGTGCGCTGAGCTTTGCAGGCGTAAACAAAAGAATAATTGCACCAACCAATGCATCGGTATCATTATCAAGAAAACCACTCAGCATATCTGTTGATATATTACTTTCACTACCGCCCATATCTTTCATAAGCTGAGGTAATGAATTTTTGTTAAGCTTGAGTGTATCAAATAACCATCTTAATATTTCAACAAGGGCTCTGCCTTTATCGGACCGGAATTCCATACCGTTATGAGAGCCACAGCTTGAAAGCCTTTTCATATCAATGGGTGCGAGCTGCAAACCGCTTTCTCCTGCCATATCGGAAAGACCTGTTGAAAGCATTTCGTCCATATCAAATTTCATTGAGTCCAAATCGAGTATTTTTAAAAATACTGCAATTTCCACAAGAGGATTTGAGAATATTGGTGAAAGCAATGAATCCATACAAGCATCCATTTCGCCACTCTCGACGAAATATGCAAAGCTTGGCAAAACATCCGTTAAGGTATCCATTGGAGCTGCAAACACTTTTTCGAGTAAAGTAAGAATAGGAAGAAGAATATTTTTGAGCATATTGCTTCTGTCAGCATTTGCTTGATTTGTAAACTCTTCTTGGCTTATTAAGTCGGTACATTTAAAAGCTTGAAGCATAGGCACAACTGCATTTTCGTAACCGTTTGCACCATTAATTTTAATAAAGCTTGAAATTGCAAAAGTTCCCGAACAAAGAAGAGTATAGAAAATATCATCAAAGGGAGATAATGCCTTTGCAAAAGCCGCTGCAAAGCTGTTTTTATCTTTAATGCCCCATTTTACACCCTCAAGATTAACCTCCTCCCATGAAGAAGCCTCGTAAAGAGCCTTTTGAACCTGGGGGTAATCATCCAATCCACTTGCTACTGCCCAAACAGAAGCATCAAGACCTATCATTTCCAGCTCGCTTGCAGTTTCAGAAAGACCTGAATAAAGAGAAACAACAAAGCTTGAAAGGCTTTCATCACTGAAAAGCATCGGCTTAACCATATCAGAAAGGCTACCGCCCGTTAAAGCGGGAAGCATATTATTTAAAAGCTTATCTGTTCCTTTGACAGCAACAAGTGCCTCCTCGGCAGTAACGCCTTGGGGGTAGTCTGTTGTGTAGCCTGCAACAGCAACTGAACTCAAAGAAGAAAATGATACAAGCACACAGAGTATTAAAGAAACAATTTTCTTAAATGTTTTTTTCATTACCATCACTCTGATTTATATTAAAATAAAATTAAACATATATATTATTATACTTTGCTTCCACAATAAATTATACAACATCTATTGTATTATTTGTTAAGAAAATATGAACAAAATGAGGGAAAGCTAATGAAAAAGCACATATTCGGCATACTTATTCTCTTGGCATCAATTATAACTCTCAACAGCTGCGTTTTCAGCACAACAGGCGAAAGCCTTGAAGCATTTTCACGAAGAATGAATGAAATAAACGAAAGCTATAATATGACCTCGGAGGGTTATATTATTGACACAGAAAAATGTGAATTAACAAAATTCTTCAGGTTTTCTGAAAAAGAAATAATGCTTAATTTTAAATACGATAAAAAGTATAGATTAAATGAAATGAACATAGTTTTTAATCCTATTATATTGGAGGATTCACCCGAAGCTCTCACCTTTATTGAAAGCTGCATAAAATGCTTCGTTCAAAATGAAAAAAACGAGAAAGAAATATTAAATGCAACGGATTTTCAAAATTCAATAAAGGAAATAAATATGAAAACAAAAAGTGCCGAGACAGATAATATCAAAATAGAAATCGATACTACCAATCTCGGCACAGTTATTACAATTTATAAAGACATATAAACCTTGAGTTTTTCTGCAATCTGACGAAGAGCATTACCTCTATGGCTTAATGCGTCCTTTTCCTCACCTGTAAGCTCTGCAAAGCTTTTGTCACCAACCATAAACAATGGGTCGTAGCCAAAACCACCGTTGCCTTTAGGCTCGAAACCGATGTAGCCCTTGCACTCTCCCCTTGCGGAAATAACATCACCATTAGGGAAAACACAGCAAACAACAGAAACGAATTTTGCTGTTCTTTCTTCAACGGGAACATCTTTTAATATCTTAAGAAGCTTCTGATTATTTTTTTCATCGTTACCATGTTCACCCGCAAAGCGAGCAGAATAAACACCGGGCGCACCTACAAGGTAATCAACCGCAAGACCCGAATCATCGGCAACGCAGGGCATACCGCTTTCAAGACATCCACTCTGAGCTTTCAAGAAAGCATTTTCATAAAAGGTTTCCCCTGTTTCATCAACATCGGAAATTTCCACCCCTGCTTGTTCGGCAGTTTTAACATCAATTCCCAAAGGAGAAAGAATGCGATACAGCTCGTCACGTTTTTTCATATTGTGAGTAGCAATTAAAAAAACATTGTTTTCCATTAACCGAACAACCTCCCGAAGAAGCCTTTTTTCTTTTTAGGCTCTTCTTTTTCTTCCTCTTTTTCAAGGTCAAATTCTTCCACAACTTCTACTGTCTCAGGAATATCTTCTTCAACTGTTTCTTCAATAATTTCTTCAGGAATTTCATCAATAATTTCCTCTACTTCTGCAACTTTTTCAACAACTTCCTCTGCAGTTTCAGAAGCTGATTCTTCAGCTGGCTCCTCTTCTGCTTCGTCATTGATTTCTGCCATAGCACTGAAGATTTCGCCAACTGCCCTTGCAAGCTCTTCTCTTTCATCAGTTTCCTCTTGGGGAACATATTCTTCACGGATTTTTGAAAGGTCGATTTCATCCTCTTCAAAATCTTCGGGTAAATCATTGAAAAGACCCTCTGCAAAAGCATGGGGGTTAAAGGGCTGTAAATCATCAATACCCTCGCCCACACCAATAAATTTAACGGGTACTTTAAGGTCATTCTTAATTGAAAGAACAACACCACCACGGGCAGTACCGTCAAGCTTTGTGAGAATAATACCTGTGATTTCTGCAATTTTTGCAAATTCACGAGCCTGATTAACTGCGTTCTGACCTGTTGTTGCATCAAGAACAAGCAATACCTCACGGTCGGAATAAGGAAGCTCACGGTCAATAACTCTGTAAATCTTGCCCAATTCTTCCATAAGATTTTTCTTGTTGTGAAGTCGGCCTGCAGTATCACAGATAATAATTTCAGTACCTCTTGCCTTTGCGGCGGAAATAGTATCAAAAATTACTGCTGCAGGGTCTGCCCCCTCTTTATGCTTAACAATGTCAACTCCTGCTCTCTCAGCCCATACATCAAGCTGGTCAATAGCAGCTGCACGGAAAGTGTCCGCAGCGGCAAGAATAACGCTCTTGCCCTCTGCTTTATATCTTGCGGCAAGCTTACCGATTGTGGTGGTTTTACCAACACCGTTAACACCAATAACAAGAATTACGGAGGGAATAGTAATAAGACCCATATCCTCGCCACCCTCGAGCATTTCAGCAACGATGTCTTTGATTTCCGCCTTAACATCGGCGGGATTTTTTATACCTTTTTTGCGAACAACATCATTAAGGCGCAAGGTGATTTCTGAAGCGGTTGTAACACCAACATCACCCATAACAAGAGCTTCTTCAAGCTCGTCAAAAAGCTCCTGGTCAATTGAAGTATAGCTATCAAGAACATTATCAATTGCTCCTGATACATTATTTCTTGTTTTTCTTAAACCGAAGTTTATTTTCTTAAAAATACCCATTAGAAAAACTCCATTATACAAATAAAATATTATCGTTCATTAACTAAATATTATGATTTCCAGATTTAACGTCAGGTCGTTGAGCTAAAACAAGTTATTCGTGTGATATCACGTTAAATCAAATTTAGTAGCCATTTCGGCTGTTTTAAGTTCGAGAAGTTTAGATACACCTTTTTCCTGCATTGTTACACCGTAAAGCATATCTGCTTCTTCCATTGTACCACGGCGGTGTGTAATGAGAATAAACTGTGTATTATTTGTCATTCGGCGAACATAGGCAGCGTATCTTGCAACGTTAACATCGTCAAGAGCCGCCTCCACCTCGTCAAATATACAGAAAGGACAAGGATTAACCTTAAGAATTGAGAAAAGGAGCGCTATTGCAGAAAGGCCCTTTTCACCACCGGAAAGAAGAGAAATATTCTGAACATTCTTGCCCGGAGGCTGAACCTTGATATCAATGTCACATTCGAGAACATCGCTTTCATCAGTAAGAACAAGGGATGCCTTACCGCCGCCAAAAAGCTCAGAGAAGGTCTGACCGAAGCTGAAATTGATTTTATCAAACTGCTCCTTAAACTGAACCCCCATTTTACCTGTAAGCTCGTTAATAAGCTTAATAAGCTCTGCCTTGGATTTTTCAACATCGCTTACCTGGGTGTGCATAAAGCTGTATCTTTCGGAAACCTCTTTATATTCCTCAATGGCACTGACATTTACATTACCAAGACCACGAATTTTACTTTTGAGCTCGTTAAGTCTTTTCTTGGCTTCCGGAATATCCTCAATAACAATATCAAGCTCTTCCGCCTCACGCTTTGTAAGCTCATATTCATCATAGAGTTTGTTCTGTATATCCTCAAACTCTTTTTCCATTGTTTCTTTTCTTTCGGAAAGTCTTGCTTTCTCTCCGCCTAATTTTTCACGTTCTTCAGTTTTTTCTCTTTCAAGAATACGGAGCTTACCGCTTTCCTGCTCATACTGTTCACGTTTTGAAATAAGGGAAGCAACCTGTTCTTTTGAAGCGGAGCTTTGAGTTCTCAAGCCCTCTGCTTCACCGTTGAGCACATTGATTCTTTCTCTGATTTCTTCATTGCGTTTATTGATTTCTTCAATCTCGCTGTCAAGCTGAGAAAGCTTATCCTTATGGCTTGTGCTTCTGTTTTGAAGACGTGTAATCTCTTCCTGCTTTGCCTCAATTTCTTTTTCAGCAGTTGCAATAGAAAGATTAATCTGCGCCGCATCAGCTGTGAGCTTTTCTCTCTTTTCACGAAGACTTTCTCTGTCACCTGTAAGGGTAGAAAGCTCTGCTTCAACCTTGTCAAGCTGTTCTTGAAGAACTATGAGCTTTTCATTGGCAGAAGCCGCACCATCGTTAATTGATTTAATACGTTCAGTAAGCTGTGCTTTTTCTTCATCTGCAAGAGTCTGAGTCTGGAGAGTATTTTCGTAATTACCCTTTCGAAGAGCGAGAACACCCTCAATTCTTATTCTCTCTTCACCCAGAGAAATGATTTCGCCCTTACAGCCCTCAAGCTCTGCATTAACAGAAGAGAAGCTTTCCTGCTGTGCTTCTAAATCTTTAAGCAATATCTCAAGATTTTCTTTTGACTCACTTAAAGAAGCCTTCAACTTTTCAAGCTCGTTACCACGGCTTAAAATACCTGCATTCTGAAGCTTTGCACCACCGGTCATTGAACCGCCTGCATTAACCACCTGACCGTCAAGAGTAACGATTTTGAACTTATAATTGTACTTTTTAGCAATAGCTATTGCTGCATCAAGATCCTCTGCTACAACTGTTCTGCCTAAAAGGGATTTAATAATTTCGGTATATTTCTTGTCATACTGGACAAGCTCGGATGCAAGGTTTATGTAACCAAAGCAATCGTCAAGGTCTTTTTCATCAAGAACCTTACCTTTAATTGCCGTAAGAGGAAGGAATGTTGCTCGACCTGCTCGGCTTTCTTTAAGAAAGCCAATAGCCTTTTTAGCATCATTTTCAGTGTCTGTAACAATATTCTGAATCTGTGCACCTAAAGCCGTTTCAATAGCTGAGGAATATTTATCCTTAACTGTAATAATCTGAGAAATAGGAGCATGAATACCCTTAAGCACTCCTCTTCTCACCTCGCGCATAACTGCCTTTACACTACCCTGATAGCCTTCCATATTCTTTTCAAGGTCGGAAAGCATAGCAATACGGGAGTTTTTGAATTGTATATCATTACGAAGAATGTTTTCCTGATCTTTTAATTTATCAAGCTTTTCTTTTCTATTTGCTGCAAGAAGCTCGATACCTGAAAGGGAATTATTAAGCTCTGTGTTTCTTTCAATGATTTTTGCCAATTCCTCTTCTGCTTCTTTGCATTGTGCTTTAAGAGTTTCAAGAACAGGCTTTCTTGACTCTGTTAATTCATCAATAACTGAAATTCTGTTTTCAATTTCTTCAACAGAAGATGCAGCAGTTGAGCTTATAACTCTGCTATCTGCAATTTCAAGAGAAAGAGCAGACATTTTCTCGCTTAACTCAACGCTTCTCTGAGCAGATTTGCTGTTTTCATCACTTAAAACATCAAGCTCACCTGTGAATGAATTAAGCTCAGCTTTCTTGTTTTCAATGGAAGCTTCAAGCTCTTCAATAGATTTCTTTGCATCTTCAATCTGAGTTCCGATTTCAGTATCAGTATCATTTTCTTCGTTTTTTTCTCTTTCGATACGCTCAATCGTTTCGTTATTATGGAGAATCGTATTTTCTTGAACTGCAATCTGACTTTCAAGAAGAGATGCCTGCTCCTCAAGCTGAGCACAAGCCCTTCTTATTTCATCAACTGCAACTGTTATTCGCTGTGTTTCTGCAAAAGAAGAATCAATTTTCTCGGTAATTTCTTCAAGAGATTTGCAAACCTCACCATACTGAGCATCAACAATAGTGATTTTCTTTTCATGCTCTCTCAAATCATTTTTGGTTTTCTCTATTGTGTAAAGCCAAAGACCAATTTCGAGGTTCTTTTTCTCCCCTGCATATTCAAGAAATTTCTGTGCTTTTTCACTTTGAGTTTTTAGAGGCCCAACTCGTGTTTCAAGCTCCGTGAGAATATCTCTTAATCTTAAAAGATTTTCTTCTGCTTGATTAAGTCGACGCATGGCATCTGCACGGCGGTATCTGTAATGAGAAATACCTGCCGCCTCTTCAAGCATATCACGTCTATCCTCAGATTTGCCGGAAATAAGAGTTTCAACCTTACCTTGACTTATCATAGAATAGCCGTCACGACCAAGACCTGTATCCATAAATAATTCGTGAATGTCTTTAAGCCTTGCCTGCTCGCCGTTTATTTTATATTCACTTTCACCCGAGCGGTAGTAACGTCTTGTAACAGTTACCTCTTTTTTCGGGTTATTGAGAGCCATATCGGAGTTATCAAGCTTGAGTGTAACCTCTGCAAAGCCAACTGCACGGCGGGAATCTGTACCACTGAAGATAACATCCTCCATTTTAGAGCCACGCAGATTCTTTGTTGATTGTTCACCCAAAACCCAACGCATAGCATCGGAAAGATTACTCTTTCCGCTACCATTAGGACCGACAACTGCCGTTATACCTTTTCCGAAATTCAACACAGTCTTGTCCGGAAAGGATTTAAAGCCCTGCATTTCTATCGCTTTAAGATACATTTGGTTTTCTACCTTTCATTTGTAACTTCTGTTACAATTTCATACTTTTTAAGTGTTTTCATTCCCTTGACGGAAACTTCCCACCCAGCCCTTTTAAGAGCGATTTTATTTAAACTCTTCTGACCTGTCATTTTAGAAATTTCACGGTCATTTACATAAAGAGTAATTATTTTTTTCTGTGAAAGAGAGCATATATTTTTACTCTCTACAGGGTATTTCTCCGAAAGAATTTCTTTTGCTTTTTCCAAATATATTTTCGATTCACAAAGCTCCCCAAAAGCGGGGTGATAAGGTCCCGCAAGAAATCCCTGTTCAACATTACCGCCTGAGTGAAGACCCAAACGAATAACAATAATATTTTCCTCGTAAAATCTCTTAAGAAGTACAGAACAAACCTCAACCGCTTCTTCAACAGTCTGAGGTTTATACTCACCTTTTTTATACAGCTCACCAAGGTATGTACCCTCTAAAACTATTGTAGGGTAAATTCGTACTGTATCGGGCTTTAAAGAGATAATATCCTCTGCGGTTTTTATAGATTTTTCGGGTGTATCACCTAAAAGCCCCGTCATCATCTGAAGACCTAAAGAAAAACCGTTTTCTTTTATCAGCTTTGATGCTTTTATTATATCATCGTGGGTATGACCTCGATGATTTAATAAAAGAACCTGCTCATCGGTGCTTTGAGCCCCAAGCTCAATAGATGTAACCTTATACTCTTTAAGAATTCCGAGAACTTCCTCATCTATTGCATCGGGACGGGTAGAAATTCTTATCCCGCAGAAATCCCCTTTATCAATAAAAGACTTGGTTTCTTCTAAAAGAGAAATCATATATTCTCTTTTTATTGCAGTAAAGCTACCGCCAAAAAAGGCTATTTCTGTATTTTGGGGGTCAATTCCATCACTTACGGCTTTTCGTAGGGTTTCCCTTACCTCTTGAGGTGACAGCTCCTTAACCGAACCCGAAATAGTTTTCTGATTGCAGAAAGAGCATTGATGGGGACAACCTTGATGAGGAACAAAGAGTGAAATATTTGCGTGCTTCATTTCTGAATTTTCAAAAGGGCATCTCCTGCCGCTGCCTGCTCTGCCTCTTTTTTGCTTCTGCCCTCGCCTGTACCAACAATCTCGCCATTAAGCTTTACAACAAACTTAAAGGTTTTATCGTGGTCGGGGCCAAATTCGCCAACAGCTTCATAAGAAAGGGTATTACCCTTTTCCTTCTGAATTTCTTCCTGGAGAAGTGATTTATTATCTTTAAAGCTTGCTTCTCTCTTGACGGCCTCTTTGATAAAGCTGAGAATATAGGACTTAACAACATCAATACCGCCATCAAGATACATTGCCGCAATAACTGCTTCAAAAGCATCAGAAACAATCGAAGGTCTGTTTCTTCCTCCTGTGTGCTCCTCGCCCCTTCCCATAAGAATAAATTCGCCTAATCTGATTTTTTCAGCAAACTTGAAAAGAGATTTTTCGCAAACAACTGCAGCACGAAGCTTTGTTAGTGCACCCTCGGGACGATTCTTGAATTCTTCAAAGAGGTATTCCGCAGTAACAAAGCCTAAAACGGAATCGCCTAAAAATTCAAGTCTTTCGTTATCGTGAGGCAATTTATTTTCATTGGCATAGGAAGAATGAGTCAAAGCCCTTGTAAGCAGTTCTTTATTTTTAAATTCATAACCGATTAATTCTTCAAAAACTGACAAATCCATAATTGCCTCCTTATAACTTGATACTCTTATAATATTCAAGGCTACGCTCTGCGACTTTTAAGTAGCGTTCAGCCTTATCTTTAATTTTTTCATTCAAGGGATCGATTATACCGATTGCCGCACCCATAGGCTGAAAGTTTTTAACCGTTTCATCGCTGATATACTTTGAAAGTGCACCCAACATTGTAATTTTAGGAAGGCTTAAGGGCTCTTCACCGAATATTCTTCTTGCAGCATTATAGCCTGCTAAAATACCCGAAGCGGCACTTTCCATATACCCCTCAACCCCGGAAATTTGGCCCGCAAAATATATACGTGGCTCTTTTTTCATACTAAAATCTTCATTTAAAAGACCCGGGGAATTCAAAAATGTGTTTCTGTGCATAACCCCGTATCTTACAAATTCCGCATTTTTAAGAGCCGGAAACATTGAGAAAACTCTTTTTTGCTCAGGAAATTTCAGATTAGTCTGAAAGCCCACAAGGTTATACATTGTTCCGTCTTTATTTTCTTTGCGAAGCTGAAGATTTGCCCAGGGTCTGTGGCCTGTTTTAGGGTTAGTTAAACCAACAGGCTTCAACGGCCCGTAACGCATTGCATCCTTGCCTCTTGAAGCCAAGACCTCAATAGGCATGCAACCCTCATAAACATCCTTTTTCTTATCAAAGGAGTGAAGCTCAGCACCTTCAGCATTAACAAGAGCATCATAAAACTCTTCGTATTCCTCTTTATTGAGAGGACAGTTTATATAGTCATCCTCTCCGCCTCTGTCATATCTTGACTGAGTGAAGGCACATTCCATATCAATACTGTCTGCCGTAACAATGGGTGCCGCAGCATCATAGAATGAAAGAAATTCCTTTCCGCAAAGCTTTGACACCTTTTCTGCCAGAGCATCACTCATCAAAGGACCTGCAGCTATAATGATTATATCACTTTCGGGGATTTCTGTTACTTCCTCTCTTACAAGAGTGATATTTGGGTCCTTTTCAATATGCTCTGTAATAAGAGCAGAAAAAATATCTCTGTCAACAGCGAGAGCACCACCCGCGGGAACCTGCGCTATATCTGCAGCATCAAGGCAAACAGAACCAAAAAGACGCATCTCCGCCTTTAATAGTCCTGCCGCCGAGCCCAAACGAGCAGCTTTAAGGGAGTTTGAGCAAACAAGCTCACCTAAATTACCGCTTTTATGAGCCGGTGAAAATTTTCGGGGCTTCATTTCATAAAGAGTTACCTTTATGCCCCTTTTACTTAATTGATTTGCTGCTTCAACACCGGCAAGACCTCCGCCGATAACAATAGCTTTTTTATCAGTCATCATTTTCTTCCTGTGTTTTCTTAGCATTTTTGCGAGTAGCTTTGCAGGTATAGTCACAAGCTTCATTTGAGCAAGAAAGCATTCCGCCCTTCCCCTTGAAGAGAGATTTACCGCATTTGGGGCAATTTTCGCCTGTAGGCTTATCCCAGGTCATAAAGTTACATTCGGGGTAGTTGCTGCAACCATAGAATTGATAGCCACGCTTTGACTTTTTGCCGATAACATTACCACCGCAAAGTGGGCAGGTTGCATTTGTTTCTTCAATAAGGGGTTTTGTTGTTTTACATTCGGGATAACCGGGACAAGCGAGGAATTTACCGAATCTACCCACTTTAACTACCATATTTCTGCCGCATTTATCACATTTGATATCAGTAATATCCTCTTGAAGCTGAATTTTCTGACCCTGCATTTCAGTTTTAGCTTTAGAAAGTGTGTTCTCTAAATCGTCATAAAATTCATGAAGCATTGCAACATAATTTGTTTTACCCTCATCAATTTCATCAAGCTTTGTTTCCATCGATGCGGTAAACTTTGCATTAACAATCTTTTGGAATTTTTCTTTAAGAAGATTTGTTGTTGCGATACCGAGCTCTGTTGCTTTAAGAAGCTTACCGTCACGCTTTACATACTCTCTTTTGATAATTGTTGTAACGATTGAAGCATAAGTACTGGGACGACCAACACCTGTTTCTTCAAGAGTTTTAATAAGAGAGGCTTCTGTGAAATATGAGGGAGGCTGAGTAAAGTGCTGATTGCCTTTAACCTCTTTAAGCTTGAGAACATCCCCTGCTTTTACATCGGGAATGTTTGCATCGCTGTCTTCATCAGCGGTAACATCCTCATAAAGCTTTGTGAAGCCGTCAAATTTAATTGAATATCCGCTTGCAGAGAATACGCAGTAACCTGCAGTACCCTCTTTTTCAGCTGTAATTTCAACCTTGACTGTGTCTTGAACGCAAGGAGCCATAAGAGATGCAACATATCTGCACCATATAAGGTTATAAAGCTTATACTGGTCATTTGAAAGGCTACCCTTTGCCATTGCAGGTGTGATTGCAACATTCGCAGGTCTTATAGCTTCGTGACCATCCTGGGCACCTGCTCTTGTTTTAAAATAACGGGGCTTTTCGGGAAGATATTTTTCGCCGTATTCTTTTGTGATAAAAGAATTCGCAGCTGCTCTTGCTTCTTCTGAAATACGGAGAGAGTCAGTTCTCATATAAGTAATAAGACCTGTCATACCGCTTCCTGCAAGTTCAATACCTTCATAAAGCTCCTGAGCAATTTTCATTGTTTTCTGAGCCTGGAAATTAAGCTTTCTTGATGCTTCCTGCTGCATTGATGAAGTGATAAATGGAGGTGCAGGCTGTTTCTTTCTTGTTCCTTTTTTCACGCTTGACGCTGTATAAACTGCGTCTTCAAGACGTGAAAGATAATAATCTGCCTGCTCTTTATTTTCGATTTTAAGCTTACCGTTTTCATCCGCAGTAAGAGAGGCACTCAAATTTTTTCTGTTTGAAAGGAATTTAGCATCTATTGACCAATATTCTTCCGGATTGAATTTTTCGATTTCTTCCTGGCGGTCAACTATAAGGCGAACTGCAACGCTCTGAACTCTGCCTGCAGAAAGACCTCTTCTGATTTTCTGAGAAATGAAAGGGCTGAGTCTGTAACCAACAAGTCTGTCAAGAATACGGCGGGCCTGCTGAGCATCAACAAGACCCATATCAACAACCTCGGGATTGCTGATACCTCGTTTTACGCTTGTTTCATTAATTTCATTGAATTTAACTCTGTTTTTATCTTTAAGGTCAAGTCCTAAAACAGTTGCAAGATGCCAGGAAATTGCTTCTCCCTCACGGTCCGGGTCAGTTGCGAGATACACCTTGTCACAGCCTTGAACCTTATCCTTAAGGTCTTTGACAAGCTTCTCCTTTCCCTTGATAATTGCATATTTAGGACTGAAGTCATTTTTAACGTCAACATTAAGCTTTGCGGCAGGTAAATCTCTAATGTGACCCATTGAAGCCACAACATCATATTCACTGCCAAGATATTTTTTGATGGTCTTCGCTTTTGCGGGAGACTCAACAATAACAAGTTTAGACATTGGTTTCATCCTTTCATTTTCTCTTATATAGTCAAAATTTATATGATTTTATATTTCTTACCGCTTTCCAACTGAACAAAATCCAATAATTCCAGCTCAGTTAAAGAAGACAGCACAACATTCATTTTTAAATCTGTTTCCCTTACAATATCATCAATATGAATCCCTTGTTCATTCAATACCGAATACACAATTTTAGCTTCATTACTTATGTCATCCGGGAGCTTTTTCTTTTCGATTTTTTTTACGGGCTTTTTTTCTGCTTTCGACTCAACTTCCTTTTTAGGCTCGTCAGCTTGAGCTTTTGATTTGTTCTTTCTGTAATTCACATAAGGAATTGATGAAATATTCGTCTTAGCGTTTGATAAATCCAACAAATCGCCATATTGATATTCGTATTCGCTTAGAATATCTTCCGCTGTAAAAACAGGCTTAGCACCGTTTTTAATGAGATGATTCGTTCCGTCAAAGGAAGAACGAACAATATCACCGGGTACTGCAAAAACATCTTTACCCTGGTCGAGAGCAAAATTAGCCGTAATAAGCGAACCGCTTTTCACACCTGCTTCAACAACCACAACACCTAATGATACACCCGAAATCAAACGATTCCTTGTAGGAAATGTAGTTTTGCTTGCGGGAGTAAAGGGGGAATATTCAGATACGACCGCACCATATCGTGTTATCGCTCTCCTCAAGGAAGCATTTTCCATAAGATAGTTAACAGAAAGACCGCAACCTAAAAAAGCCAAGGTTCTCCCTTTTGCAAGCATTGCTCCTGCATGAGCTTCACTATCAATACCCAATGCACCGCCGCTAACGATGGTTACACCCGAAAGAGCCATAAGAAACGAAAGCTTCTGAGCAGTTTCAATACCGTAATTACTTGCTTTTCTTGTGCCTACCATACCGATACTTACAGCATCATTCATAACCGAGCAATCGCCTATACCATAAAGCACAAGAGGCATATCAGATAAATTTTTCAATCTTTTCGGAAAAAGATTATCATCGGGGGTTATTATTTTATACCCTTTCTGACGACATTCATTTATTATTTCGGCAGTTTTTTCAAAGGTTGAATTTTTAAGCACTTCAATTTTCTTTTGAGTAAAAAGTCCGGACAAACGCCATTCATATTCCCCTGCATTATACATTTCTTCGGGGGTTTTGAAATATGCAAGAATTTCATCGGTACGCGCACCGGCGCCCAATGCATTCTGTAACCATATCCAATATTCAACAGGACAATTACTCATCTCATCATTTCCCAGATAATTATTGAAGCTGCAGCGGCAGCATTAAGGGATTCTGCCCTGCCCTTCATAGGTATTGTAACAAGCTTTGTTGCAGCTTTGCAGGTTTCATCGGTAATACCATTACCCTCGTTACCGATTACTGCAACAACTCCGCCGTTCATATCAACCTCAGTTATTTTTTCGGCATTTGAATCGGGAACGCCTGCAAGTACAGCCATACCATTTTTTGCAAGCTCCTTCAATGCTTCGGGCAAATTCTCCACCTCAACAACATTAAGTCTGAAAAGAGAACCCATAGCAGCTCTTTGCGATTTCGGATTATAAATATCACAGCCACCACTTACGATAACACCATCAAGCCCCACCGCTTCGGCAGTTCTTACAACCGCACCGAAATTGGCAGGATTTGAAACATCTTCTAAGGCGATATACTTCCCATTGTATTTTATTTTACCTATATTTATATTTTTGTCAAGCATTTTGCACAGGCAGAAAACCCCTTGATTATTCTTTGTATCAGAGAGTTTTTCGGCTACATCTTCAGACACAACAAAGCAACGCTCGGCTTTTTCTCCAACCAAACGCACATAGTCTGCATATTTATTCAAGGCCTTTTCTGTAACATACATTTCTGCTATGATGACACCTGTTGAAGCCGCATCAAAGCAAAGCCTTGCACCCTCTGTAAAGAACAGATTTTCCTGCTTTCTGAGGGAACTGTTTTCACGAATTTTAACCGCAAATTTTATACGGTCATTTGCTTTACTTGTAATTTTTTCCATACTAAAAAAAACATCTTACGCCCGACCAATTTTCTTGGTCGGGCGCAATAATTGATTATTAAAGAGCTGCTTTTGCTTTTTCAACGAGTGCTGCAAAACCTTCGGGGTCTGCAATAGCAATCTCGGAGAGCATTTTTCTGTTAAGCTCGATACCTGCTTTTTTGAGGCCGTTGATGAATGTTGAGTAGTTGATACCATTCATTTTGCAAGCAGCTGAGATTCTTGTGATCCAAAGACGACGGAAATCTCTCTTTTTCTGCTTACGACCGATGTAAGCATAGTTACCGCTTTTCATAACAGCCTGTTTAGCTGTTTTGAAGAGCTTGCTCTTTGATCCATAATAACCCTTAGCGAGTTTAAGAACTTTATTTCTTCTTTTGCGAGTCATCATCGCACCTTTAATACGTGCCATTGTAAGTTACCTCCTGTACCGTTTCTTCTTATTTATAAGGAATAAGACGTTTAATCTGCTTCTGATTTGTAACGTCTGCAACATTAGTCTTACGAAGACCTCTTTTACGTTTTGTTGTTTTCTTGGTAAGGATGTGAGATTTGTTTGCATGTGCACGAATCGGCTTACCGTTTTTAGACATTTTGAAACGCTTTTTAGCGCCTGAGTGAGTTTTAATTTTAGGCATAATAATATCCTCCTTAAATTTTACTTGGATGCTTTTGGAACAAGGAACATAAGCATTTGACGGCCTTCAAGCTTAGCAGGCTTTTCAACTGAGCCGGTTTCGGAACAAGCTTCTGCAAAACGCTGCATAATTGTAGTGCCGTATTCGGTGTGTGCCATTTCCCTGCCTCTGAAACGAATTGACACCTTAACCTTATCGCCATCCTTTAAGAAACGGAGAGCGTGGTTAACCTTTGTGTTAAAGTCACCTGTGTCGATATTCAAAGATAAACGAACCTCTTTAATATCCATAACCTTTTGTTTTTTCTTTGCTTCTTTTTCACGCTTTGCCTGTTCAAATTTGAACTTACCATAGTCCATAATTTTGCAAACAGGGGGAACAGCGTTAGGAGCAATTTTAACAAGGTCAAGATTTGCTTTTTCTGCTAAAGCGATAGCTTCTTTTGCGGACATAACTCCGACCTGCTCACCCTCTGCAGAAATAACTCTGACTTCTTTATCTCTGATTTCTTCGTTGATTTGATTCTCCTTGCTAATACCTAAGCACCTCCAAAAAATAATGAAAAGCTCGAACAGAAATTCCGTTCGAGCCTCAAAACGCACCTATGGCGTTATTCAATGAAACTATTGACCAAACAATACTCTCGGTTGGTGAGAACGGAACAGTTCTGCTTTATTGCCTTGATATAATACCAACTTTGCTATCATTTGTCAAGTGTTTTTTTGTTTTTTCTTATTCCTCGGAAGATTCTGCGTCATCTTCTTCAACAACAGGTTCATCCTCTAATATTTCCTCGGTGGGTTCCTCAGTTGTTTCTTCTACATACTCACCATAGTAATAAACGATAATTTTATCACTCACGGAAAGTCTTCTGTCATCAGGAATTGCAACCCAGTTATCTGTTTTTGAATCCTCGCAAACAACGCTATAAACCTTCATAGAATCGGATTCTCTATCTGCTACATTACCTGCAACAGTTTCAACCTTTTTAAAGCCTGCGGCTTTCAAATCCGCAACTGCATCCTTTAAGGTTTCGTTCAACACATCGGGAACCTCTTTACCATTGCTGATTCGCAAGGTTATGCTTCTTTCTTCAAAGACAATAGTCCCCTCTGTTATATCTTGAGCTATAACAGTACCTATTTTCTCTTCACTGTCAACGTACTCAGTTTTAAAAACAAGAAATCCGCTGTAGGTTTCATCCGATTTTATATCATCATAAGCCCTGCCTCTGAAATTTGGCACAGTTATACTTGAAGCACCAATTTCACCGGTTGTATCTTCTTCAGAAACATATTCGGTTGTTTCTTCTGTTGTAGTTTCATCTTCATCCTTATCAGAGAAGCCTCTGATACCAACAAGAGCAACAACAAGAATAGCAAGAGCAAGGACAACGCTTATAACAAATACTGCAACTGTACTTTTCTTAATTTTAGGTGAATCGGGAACATCCTCAACATCTTCTTCAAGAGAAACCTCTTCAACAACTGTTTCTACAACATCATCCGTCTGTGAAGCATACATTGAAGAATAAGCCTCGGAAGCAGTACCGGCCGCCGCAGGAGAAGCAGAAAGCTCATCTCTCAATTCTTCCGCAGTAACAGTTCTGTCATCGGGTAAAATCTGCAAACCGTTTACAAGAGCATTTATAACATAAGCAGGTAACTGCTCTGCAAACTTACCCGGAATCATAAGCTTATCGTTAGTAAGCCTTGATGCCGAACTCATAGGAACGCTACCGATAAGAGCTCTGTAAAGAACAGCAGAGAAAGCATAAATATCAGTACTTGTGCTTAAGCCTTCGCTAAAACCATACTGCTCAACTGCCGCATAGCCATCAAATAATTCGCATTCCATCGAGCTTTTCTGACGGCGCACCTCTTCTATTGAATAGCCTGTAATACGAAGCTTGCCGTTTTTATCTATAACAAGAGTTTCCGGGCAAATACCGCCATGGATGATACCTGCATAGTGAAGTTCACCCAAAGCAGAAAGCACGGGCATAAAGAGAACCCTTGCATCATCCCAGGAAATATAGCCTGTTTCCTGCTCCAAAAGAAATTCTCTTAAGGTTTTACCTTCACCAAGATATTCGCTGACTGAATAAACAGTACCTAAATCCTCAACAATACCGTAAACCTGAGTTAAAGCAGTAAAGCCCTTAATTTCTGTTAATTTGGTCCAAAGCTTAACAAATTCTTCTTTTGCATCAATAAACTCTGAAGCCTTACCGATGTTAACAAGGCAATAATTACCCTCACCCCTTGAAAGAATCCCTTTAGGAAAAAGCTCTCTCAAGGTAACGGGAGTTTTTTTCTCCATATCGAAGGCACAATAAGTTGCACCCTCGCTGTTTGAAGCAATGAGTTTTCCGACAAGATATCTTCCGCCTACAATGGTTTTAAGAGGCAAAAAGGGGTCTTTCTGAGGTTCGCTGTTTTCTTTACGGCAATAGGGGCAAAAATCATTATCCCCTATTTTTCGCATACAGCGCAAACAAAGTTTTTCTTTTTCCATTTTATCAATACACCTTATTCAAAATCAGGTCTTGTGGAATTATTGTGCGCAAGAGCTTCTTTAACACTCTGACGAAGCTTTCTGATATCGTTAACACTGTTTGTAAGTGTTTCATCGGTATCTCTGATAATAGTTTCAACATAAGAGCTTGCATTTCTTCTAATGTCGTTTGACCATTTTTCTGCTTTAAGAGTCATCTCTTCTGCACGCTGTTTGGAAGAAGCAAGAAGTGCATCTGCTTCTGCCTTTGTCTGACGGAAAATGTCCTCTGCAGCACTTTTAGCCTCTTTTGTAATCTGATGCTCTTCAATCATAAGGTCTGCTCTCTGACGAGCCTTGTTGATGATATCCTCTGCCTCAAGCTGAGCCTGGTCAAGAATATCGCGTCTTTCTTGAGCAATTCTCTTAGCCTGAGTAATTTCCTCGGGCATATTAAGGCGAATATCTTCAATAAGTCTTGAAAGCTCCTCTGTGTCCATAAGTGTTTTTGTTGAGAAGGGAACTGATTTCGCCTCATCAATAAGCTGCTCCATATCAGCAAGTGATTTTTCTACAATACTTGTAGCCATTATAAAAACATCCTTTCATAATTGAGTTTATTGTCTGGATAATCTTTTAACTATATCATCGCAGATTTCTTCGGGAACAAATGTAGAAATATCCCCACCCAATCTGCAAACCTGTTTAACTACGCTGGAGCTTAAAAACATATGCTCTGCGTTTGAAACCATAAAAATTGTTTCCATTTCGGAATTAAGCTTTTGGTTTGTAAGAGCTTGACGAAATTCGTCATCATAATCAGAAATAGCTCTTAAACCCTTAACAACTGCCGATGCACCTTTTTCACGGACATAATCTGCAAGAAGACCTGCATAGCTGTCAACAGATACATTGGCAAGATTTTTCGTACAACGCTTTATGAAATCAACTCGTTCTTCTGTTGTGAAGCTTCCGATATCCTTGTTTGGATTTCTCATTACAACAACAATAACCTTATCAAAAAGCTTTGCTGAACGGGTTATAATATCAAGATGACCTATTGTAAGGGGGTCAAAGCTACCGGGGCAAACAACTGTTTTACCCATTATAAACTCCCCTTTCTATATACAGTCAGTGCAATTTTGCCGTATTTATAACGTTTCGAGGTAAAGCCCTCAATATCCTCGGGAAGAACCTCTCTTTCACCTGTTTCGCAAACGATTATTCCCCCATCTGCAATATGTGGTGCTACTCTTTCAATGGCATCTTCCATTATGCCTGCATGATAAGGCGGGTCAAGAAATGCAATGTCGAAAATCTCCGAGGTTCTGTCAAGATACTCAAGGGAATTACCGAGAACAGTTTTTGAAATGCTTCTGAAGCCTGTTGAGGCAAGATTTTCTTCTGTAACAGAAATTGAAGCACGGGAAATATCAACAAACACAGCGGAAGCTGCACCTCTGCTCAATGCCTCAATACCCAGCTGACCGCAACCGCAGAACATATCAAGAACTCTTCTGCCCTCAATATCAAATTGAATAATATTAAAAATTGATTCCTTAACTTTATCGGTTGTAGGTCTGACACTATCACCCTCGAGAGTTTTCAACTTTCTCCCGCGGGCAGAGCCTGTTATAACACGCATCAGCCAACACCTCCGTAAATTTAATTAGTATGATTACAAGTTATACCTTGACATATATAATCATTATATTATTGCATTTATTTTGTATGTTTGTCAAGTTTTTTAAAGGAAATTTGACAACTAAATCTTATAATGCTAATATTAATGCAAATCACTAAAGAAAAGAGATTTCACAATGCCAAAAATCGAACTGACAAATATGGTTATGGTGCAAAACCCGGTCACCAAAGAGGTTTTAGTTCAGAGAAGAGTTAAATATTGGTGCGGTATCACCTTTCCGGGAGGTCACATAGAAAACGGCGAAAGCTTTTATGACAGTGCCGTAAGAGAGGTTAAAGAGGAGACCGGCTTAGATGTTAAAAACCTTAAATCCTGCGGTTGTGTTCATTGGCACAATACAGAAACAAATGATAAATATATTGTATTGTTTTATAAAACTAACGAATACAGCGGTGAGCTTTTAAAAAGCACAGATGAGGGCGAGGTTTTCTTTACACCGATAGAAAGCATAAAGGATATGCCCCTCTCCCCTAATTTTGATAAATATCTTAAGGTGTTTTTAAGTGACAAATATACCGAAATCTTCTGCAACTGGAATGAAAAATTGAAAGAAAATTGCGATGGCGAACCCGATTGGGATTTTCAATACAGATAAAATTAAGGAACAGCCTTTTTAGGTCTGTTCCTTGTTTTTATTCACCTCTAAAGGCTTTGATTATTTCAATGGCATTAGCTTCCGTTATACCGGGAACGCTCATTAATTCTGCCTTTGCAGCATTTCTTATAGCGTCCATTGTTTTAAATTTTATAATAAGGTTTTTGGCTTTCTTTTCACCGATACCTTTAATATCCGTAAGAGATGCGGTAAGGGTGGATTTTGTATGCTTTTTGTGGTGGTAAGCAACTGAAAATCTGTGAACCTCATCCTGAATATTTGTTACAAGCTGAAACGCTTTTTTTCTTGCATTAAAGTCAATTCTGCCACCTGCAGTGGAAATTGCTGATGTTCTGTGCTTACTGTTTTTCACCATACCGAAAACAGGAACATCAATGTTATACTCTTTTAAAAGAGGTAAAACTGCATTGACCTGACCCTTGCCACCGTCAAGTAAAATTAAATCGGGAAGCCTTGCAAAACCAACGGTTTCGCCCTTTTCCTTATGAGCGTAATACTCTTCAAATCGGCGTGAAAGCACCTCATACATTGAACGGTAATCATCCTGACCGCTGAAGCCTTTTACAGCAAATCTGCGATAGGCGGCCTTAAGGGGTTTACCGTCTTTGAACACCACCATACCTGCAACATTGTCACTACCACCCGTATGGGAAATATCATAAGCCTCAATATATTCGGGAATTTTTGACATACCTAAAAGAACCGAAAGCTCTTCGAGTGCCTCTCGGCTTCTGTCATTAACTCTGTATTTATCAAGAAGCTTCTGAGAAGCATTACTTTTGCACATTTCAACTAATTTTGCTTGAACTCCCTTTTGAGGTATCACAATATTTACATTTGTGCCACGCTTTTCAGAAAGCCATTTTTCAATATCTTCTTTGCCTTCAATTTCTCCGTCAATTTCGATTCTCGGAGGAATTTTTCTGTTCATTGAGTAATACGAGGTTATAAATTCTCCTCTCATTTCAGAGATTTTATCGCCCTCTTCCGCAAAGAAATGCTCTGTATCAAAAAGTCTGTTATCGCTGAAACGAAGAACAGAAAAACAAGCCTTGCCGTCCATAACCGCAAGTGCAAAAACATCCTGCTCCTTATATGTTGAAGAAACAACCTTTTGATTACTGCCCACCTTTTCAATGCTCTTTATGGTGTCACGGATTTTTGCGGCTTTTTCAAATTCAAGATTTTCCGCTGCTTCATTCATCTGCTCTGTTAATTGCCTTATGGTTTCCTTACTGCCGTTTTTAAGAAATGCTAAAGCATCGGAAACATTTTTCTTATATTCACTATTTTTAAGCTTACCCGAACAAGGTGCACAGCATATACCTAAATGGAAATTCAGACAAGGTCTGCCTTTACCTATATCACGAGGAAAAACCTTTGAGCAAGCAGGCAATTTAAAAACCTTTTTCGCTTCTTCAACAGCTCGGGTAACAGAAAACCCTGCGGTATACGGACCAATATATTCTGCATTTTCATCATCCTTTTGAAGAACGGGATAAATATTCTGCCAATCACCTTTTGTAACTTTGATATAGCTGAAGCCCTTATCATCTTTTAAAAGAATGTTGTATTTGGGCATATTCTGTTTTATAAGGCTACATTCAAGCACAAGTGCTTCAAACTCGCTATCTGTGAGTATATAGTCAAAATCCTGCACATTTTCAACCATTTTCTGCACCTTTGGAAGATGCTTTTCCTGCGCACCAAAATATTGGCTCACTCGATTTTTAAGTGCTTTCGCCTTGCCGATGTATATTATTTCATTATTCTTATCCTTCATAATATACACACCGGGAGATAAAGGCAATTTGTTAGCTTTATCCTTTAACCTTCTCAATCTTTGTTCCATATACTCACCACCTTTTTAAATGCAAAACGCAAAATGCAAAGTGCAAAACTAAAAAACACTTTGCGCTTTGCGCTTAACACTTTGCACTTATAAAAACAGCGGTAAAGGTCACCCTTTACCGCTTTAAAATCTGAATTAAACTTCTGCGAAACCGCTGTCTACCAAAGCAACGAGAGCATTAACTGCCTGTTCTTCGTCAACACCGCCTGCAATAATGCGGATTTCGGTGTCACCCATAATACCGAGAGAAAGAACGCCGAGAAGACTTTTTGCATTAACTCTTCTTTCTTCCTTCTCAAGCCAGATTGAAGACTTGAACTCGTTAGCTTTCTGAATAAAGAAAGTAGCGGGACGTGCATGAAGACCTACTTGATTTTTAACTGTTACATCTTTAACGTACATAATAATTCTCCCACATTCAAAATTAAAACATTTAATTAATTTCTTACTGTTATGAGTGCAGAAATCTGCAAACCACTTACTATATTATACCACCAAATCATTTTTAGTCAACGAAAAAAGACCAACCTTTTTTCCAAAAGCCAATAATTCGGATGGAATACTAAACCTTTTAAAATTTAAAAGGCGTGTTTTGTGCAAGTTAACTACATTTGTCAGTCTTTATTATTAAAGATAAACAATTATTTAACATTCTTCTTTAATTCTTCTAAAAATGCCTTTTCTTTTTTATCTAACTCAGCATTTTCTAAAAGCTCCGGACGACGTTCAAAGGTTCTTTCAATAGAACGCTCTCTCTGCCATTTTTTTATGTTGGCGTGGTGGCCTGAAGAAAGAACCTCGGGCACCGCCATATCGTGCCATACGGGCGGCTTTGTGTATTGAGGGTATTCAAGAAGAGATGAATAATGGCTTTCTCCCATAAAGCCCTCGGGCTCGGAAAGAACACCCGGAAGCATACGGGAAACCGCATCTGCAAGGATCATAGCAGGCATTTCTCCGCCTGTTACAACATAGTCACCAATAGAAATTTCCTCGTCAATAATTTCATCAATAACTCTTTGGTCAACACCCTCATAGCGACCACAGAGAACAGCGATATTATCCATTTTAGAAAGCTCTTTCACTCTATTTTGAGTAAGAGTTTTTCCGCAGGGCGACATATAAATGAAATGAGGCCTTGTGCCTACTTCCTCACAGACTTTCATAAAACAATCGTAAATAGGCTGAGCCATCATAAGCATACCCGCACCACCGCCATATGGAGTATCATCAACCTGGTTATGCTTGTTTATGGCAAAATCACGAATTTGGTGAAAATTCATTTCCACCTTTCCCGATTTTCTGGCTCTGCCGATAATGCTTTCGCTCATTACCGCCTCGCACATTTCGGGGAAAAGAGTCAATATATCAATCCTCATCAAAAAGCCCCCTTAACGGACGAATGAAAGCAACATCATTTGCCACATCACATTGGATTACAACATCCTTAATAGCCGGAATAAGCACTTCCTTGCCATCGGGTGTCTCAATAAACCACACGTCATTTGCCGCATAGCTTTCTATATCTTTAATTTTGCCGTAGCAAATATTATTATCATCGTAATTTAAAACAGAGCAACCAATTAACTCCGAAACGAACCATTTACCCTCGGGAAGATTAATATCCGAGCGTTTCATATAAAGAATGGTATTTCTTAATCTCTGTGCATCCTCAACGGTATCAACACCCTCGATTTTTAGTACAGCAACATTACCGTGAGGACGGCAGGAAACAATTTTAAAGCTATCGTTTCCTTTTTCATCACGATAAAGAGTTTTAAACCTTTTAACAAATTCGGGAGAATCGCACCAAGGGTTAAGACGCACCTCACCCTTTATACCATGAGTGCTTACAATCTGCCCGATTTCAAGATAATCTTTAATCATAAATACTCCAAAAAACAAACAAAAGAGTCAAATATAAATAAAAAACAAAGACGAGTTGATTTTAGATGCAGAAGGCGGAATTTTACACCGACGGTGTATGAAGATACTCCGAGTGTGTAAAAAACGCCTTATGCGCTAAAAGCAACCGTCTTTAAATCAGTCGATGTCGACTTGAATTTTAACATCTTTGCGAATTGCTGCCGCACGCATAACAGTACGGATTGCTTTCGCAATTCTGCCTTGCTTACCGATAACTCTTCCCATATCGTCGGGTCCGACGTGAAGATGATAAACAACTACACCCTCTTCGTTGGGCTCGTCAACAGTGACCTCGACTGCGTCAGGGGCATCAACAAGTCCCTTTGCGACTGTTTCGAGTAATTCTTTCATCGTAGTCACCTTAATTATTTAATGATGTTTTCTTTTTTGAGAAGGTCACGAACTGTATCAGTGGGCTGAGCACCGTTCTGAATCCATTTTGTAACTTTTTCTGCATCAATTTTGATTTCTGCGGGATCGCTGATGGGGTTGTAGTAACCAACTTCTTCGATGAATCTGCCGTCACGAGGATAACGTGAATCAGCAACTACTACACGATAGAAAGGTGCTTTCTTTGCGCCCATACGGCGAAGACGAATTTTTACTGCCATTTTAATTACCTCCGAAAAGTAAAATAATAATAAACTAATTTATATTAAACACGTTGTGTTTAAAGACTTACATTGGGAAACCGCCGCCCATGCCACCGGGCATTCCTCCGCCCATACCCATACGCTGCATACGCTTCATCATTTTCTTTGAGTTTTTTCCGTTAAGCTGCTTATAGAGCTTCTGCATTGAGCGGTACTGATTAAGAAGTCTGTTAACATCTTCAACCTGCATACCGCAGCCTGCGGCAATTCTTCTTTTTCTTGATGGGTTGATTATATCGGGATTTTCACGTTCCTTCATTGTCATTGAACGGATAATTGCCATTGTATAATCAATTTGTTTATCGTCAACATCTGTGTCCTTAACCTTCTTGTTAAGTCCGGGAATGAGAGAAATTATATCCTTCATAGGACCCATTTTCTTCATTTCCTCAAACTGCATAAGCATATCGTTAAGGTCAATTCTGTTTTCACGAAGCTTCTTTTCAAGCTGCTCTGCTTTTTTCTCGTCAAGGGCGGTTTCCGCCTTTTCAATAAGAGAAAGCACGTCACCCATACCGAGAATACGACTTGCCATTCTGTCGGGATGGAAAACGTCCAAATCCCCAAGCTTTTCGCCGATACCGATAAACTTAATGGGTTTACCTGTAACTGCTCTTGCAGAAAGAGCCGCACCACCTCTTGTATCACCATCAAGCTTTGTAAGAACAAGACCGTCAATACCAAGTGCTTCATTAAAAGAAGAAGCAACTGTAACCGCATCTTGACCGAGCATTGAATCGATAACAAGAAGAATTTCGTGAGGCTTTACCTCTGCTTTTATATCCTTGAGCTCCTGCATAAGCTGTTCATCAATATGAAGACGACCTGCAGTATCAAGGAATACATAATCATAACCGTTATCTTTTGCAAGCTTAATTGCTTCTCTTGCAATTTTAACAGGATTTTCAGTACCCATTTCAAAAACGGGAACACCGATTTGCTCACCAACAACCTGCAACTGCTTAATAGCAGCAGGACGATAAATGTCACAAGCAACAAGAAGAGGTCTGTGGCCCTGCTCTTTAAGTCTGAGAGCAATTTTTGCACTATGAGTTGTTTTACCGGAACCTTGAAGACCGCACATCATAACAACCGTTGGAGGATGTGCCGCTGTGGAAAGTCTTGCTTGAGTTCCGCCCATAAGTGCGGTAAGCTCTTCGTTAACAATTTTAATAACCATCTGTGCAGGAGTAAGGCTTTCCATAACCTTAGCACCAATTGCACGTTCGGTAACTGTATTGGTAAAATCTTTAGCAACCTTATAGTTAACGTCTGCCTCTAAAAGTGCAAGTCGCACCTCGCGCATAGCATCACGAACATCGGATTCTGTAAGGCTACCCTTACTTTTCAATTTTTTAAAGGCGTTATCGAGTCTGTCTGAAAGTCCTTCAAAAGCCACGGTGCAACCTCCTTAACTTGTGTACTTAATATTTTATTCATCAAGAGAAAGAATTGCAGATTTAATATTAACAACTGCATCATTAACTTCTCTTGAAAGAGAAATATTCATATTATATTTATTGATTTCCTCAATATTTTCTGAAATGACATCAAGTGCCTCGGCGATTTTTCTTGTGCGCTCGGCAAAGCCCAATTTCTTTTCCATATCGTAAAGCTGGGTTTCTGCCCTTTTGACTGCATCACGGACACCCTGCCTTGTGATACCCTCATTTTGAGCAATTTCGGAAAGAGAAAGGTCGTCGCTATAATAATACTCAATGAATTTACGTTGATTATCTGTAAGCATTTCGCCATAGAAATCCGCAAGTAAAACAACATCAAGATTTTTAGCCACATTGACACCCCTTTCAAACCGCACTGTAAAGAACTTTAACTTTACAGGAGTGCATTATAACAGAGTAATACTGCTTTGTCAAGAGATATTTATAAAAAATGGCAAGTTGAAAGTGGCAAGTTGAAAGTTTCGGGGAAGCTTCGCTTCCAAACATTATATTAAATATTCATAACTAAAACTTATTCAATTAATTAACTTAGTTTTGAATTTAAAAAATTCAGAACAATTTAATTTTTCTGCAACTTATATATTTGTGTCGTAGACCCGACATTTTAAATTTCAATTTCGAATTATAATAGCCGACCGCAGGTCCCGAAACTTTCCATTTTCCATTTGCCACTTGCAACTGAAAATGCGCCCAAAGGCGCATTTTCATATTCCGATATTATTTAGAATAAAGGCATCGATACTTGACCAATAAGAATCCTTGTCTGCTTCAATATTTCTACCGTGAGTTCCCTCGGAGATTATAACCTCTTCCACGCCCTCAGCCTCACAGTTTTCATAAAGCCTTTTGCTGAGAAGCGGCGGAACAACAGTATCATTTTCAGCGTTTATAAACATTATAGGACACTCAATTTCTTCTAACCTTTTTATTGTATCAGCATCCTTTAAAGATACACCCATTTTATTTTTAACAAAAGCAGATGTAAGATTTATGCTTATAAGTGTTGAAAATGCGGTTTCATTTTTTATGTATCCTTTAATCAACTCTTCAACAGATGTATAGCATCCATCAGAAATAACTAATCTTACATTTTCGGGTAAATCCTCCGCAGCAGTGAGTGTTACTGCATTTGCACCGAGAGAAACGCCAAAAAGAGCAATTCTGGCTTTTTTATCATTACTCGTTATATATTCAACCCATTCGATAATATCAAATCTGTCTTCCCAGCCGAATGAAATATTCTTATAGGGACTTTCACCATGACCTCTCATATCGGGCAAAATTATATTAAATCCTAATTCATAAAAATGCTTTGCATACTCTTCCATTGAACAGGGGTTACCGCCGTATTGATGGCAAATAATAACATAGCTATGAGAAACATGCTCATTTTTAATTTCCCAAGCAACTAAATCTTTACCCTCTGCATTTTTAATTTCTGATTTCTCACTTTTTTCTGAAATCCATTCCGATGAATTCTTCAATTCATCTGAATAAGAGTATTTTTCAAAGCTTTTCCACCCGTCCTTTTTGAATATGGCATAGGAGAAAAATACCGAAGCCCCTACATTCACAAAAATAAATAAAACCACGGCTATTGCAATAATTGATAATAAAGCTTTTTTCTTTGATTTGAACAAATTATTCATTTTCACACCCTCTAACGCAAGATTAATATTACCATAAAATGAACATTAAAATCAACTTGTTGACATAAAATATTATTTGATATATAATCCTTTTCCAATCTTAATATATGGAGTTAATAAAATGAATTTAGTTGAAATAATGCTTCTTGCAGTAAGTCTTTCAATGGATGCCTTTGCAGTTGCCCTTTGCAAAGGTTTGGCTCTTAAAAAAATCAATTTGAAAAGCTGTGCGATAGTAGGCTTATGGTTCGGTGCCTTTCAGGGCTTAATGCCGTTACTTGGTTACTTATTAGGAAGCACCTTTGCAGATAAAATCAACTCAATAGACCATTGGATTGCCTTTATTCTTTTAGCCCTTATAGGTGGCAATATGATTAAAGAATCCTTTGATAAATGCGATGAATGCAAGGACGAATCTCTCGGATTTAAAACAATGCTTATTATGGCGATTGCAACAAGTATTGACGCCTTGGCAGTAGGTGTAAGCTTTGCATTTACTGATTTTGAACCGGACCGGTTTGTTTACATAGCGTTTATTCTTATTGGTGTAATCACCTTTACACTTTCTTCCATCGGTGTTAAAATCGGTAACATTTTCGGAACAAAATATAAATCCAAAGCAGAATTTGCAGGCGGTTTGATATTAATCCTCTTAGGTCTTAAAATTCTTCTTGAGGGTTTAGGTGTTTTGTAATAAAATTATATATTCCCCTTGCTTTTAACTTTAGCTAAAAGCAAGGGGAATATTTTTAGAAGCCTTTTATCTTTTTTAGGTCACGGTAGTTAATCAACTCTATACCGCAAGCCTTAATATGCTGAAGTGTCTGCGGGTCGGAGAATAATTTGTGTTCCCATACTCTTCTGTGCCAACAACCTGTAATCGCTTTAAGGTCATCGCATTCAAGAGCAGGATGAATATAAGTTTCTGTTACACCGTTGGGGAAGGATTTATAAAGCTCATAAATATACTCTTTAAAGTTTTCGTAGCTATCATTCTGAGGACCATTCCACTCACCCGGAATAAGATAATCCGGCATTGCAACACCTAAGCTTTTCGCATAACCGAGAACCTGATTAAAAACACCTGCAATAACATCAACATCAATTTTCACATCAAGGGTTTCATTCTTGAACATTTCAGGCACAAATGTGCCGGGAAAACGAAAAGGTAAACCATACTCGCCTGCAAGCTCAAGTGTTTTGGTAAGAACCTCGAAGCGACCTGTTTCGATACCATAAAGTGAACCCATATGATTATCAAGGTGAGAAGGCTCTACGCCAAAGGATTTGAAACGCTCAATCTGTGCTCGGATTTCACCCTCAACCTCATCTAAATTGCAATTTTTCTCAAAATCACCGGATTCATAATACATAAAGTCCTCACTATCTCTGAGAGAATCGGTGTTGTTATGAGCAATAGGTCCCCATCTGTAGTTACCCCATTCGCTTGTAAAAGTAAGGTGAACACCAACTGCGTATTCCGGATGCGCAGCAGCCCATTTACCTGCTTCCTTTGCCCAAGGGCAAGGAGTCATAATTGTTGAAGAGGTTATTCCACCCTTTCCGAACAAATCCATAACTGCCATATTGGAGGAGTGGTTCATTCCGAAATCGTCTGCATTGATAATTAAATATTTATCCATTTTCTTCTCTCCTTACAATTATTTATCTTTATTTTCAGCCTCTTCAAATAAATCCGAAAGACTTTTTATCTCAGTTTTTTCTGCATTTTCATTTGAAGCTGTATCTGATTCTTTTGCACTTTCATTTTCTTCAGAAATATTTTTTGCGGCATTCATTTTCTTCTTTTTAAATATGAAAAGAAGAACAATTCCGCCTATTGCCATTACCCATATTATTACGAGTATGATTATGAGGAGTATAACTGTGCTGTCGTTATTGTTTTCTTCGTAACCCACCGTATTTGTAACATTTACTGTAGTTGTGGCTTCTGATGAAACCTCGATTGCACTCACATCATCACCGAGCATTGATTGATAATAAAGCACCTCTGCAGCTTTTATAACCTCCTCGGTAATATTGCCATCAACAGTCAATTTATTTTCGTGCTGAAGCTTTTTAACAACTGCAACAGTAGCTTCATCAAGAACACCTGTTATTCCGTTATCGTTCAATCCGTAATGAGTATAAATAAAAATCCACTGAAGCCATTTGATTGTTTCATCCTCATCCCCTGCAACAAAAGTAGCTGTAGGCTTAGAGTATGGGTTGGAGGTTGCAGCATAATCAACGGTTTCACCTGCACCTGTGCTTTCAACAGAGGTTGAAGGTGCTTGTGTTTCAGAAGGTGTCTGAGTTGCAGCAGGTACAGGAATAATCAAGCCGATATCAGCAGATGTTGTGGCAGGTGCAGTGGTTTTAACAACAGTACTTGAACCGCCACCGAATATACCGCCCAAAGCATCACCTAATCCGCCTGCAACACTGCCGAGTGCATCACCTATACCACCAAGGCCGTCACCGATTCCTCCGAGAGAATCACCAACGCCTCCTAAAGAGCCATCTCCAATTCCACCAAGAGCATCACCGATACCACCTAAAGAATCGGAGCCTATCCCGCCAAGAATATCGCTTATACCACCTAAAGCATCACTTGTTGTATCTTCAGTTTTAGGGGCATTGTAATTTTTAATTATTGCGGTTGTAACATCATTCTCCATATTAATGCCAGTCACACCAATCATTGCAATACAAATTGATAAAACAACCATAACGCTACATAAAGCAGTAATTTTTTTCTTCATTATTATAATCTTCCTTAAAAATATCTTTTAACCGATACAGTATACCACACTAATAGACTTTTTGGCAATAGAACAAATAAACATTCCTCATTTGCAACAGTTTTCCAGCTTTCTTTTTATACACTTGCTACAAAGCAAATTCCCGAAAAAGTCACGATAAAAAAGAACTCCAACTTTTCAAGTTGAAGTTCTGAAATATCTATGTGTTTATTACGCCTCAAGATTAAGAATCTTTTCGGGATTCTGGAAAAACTCTTCCATTTTTGAAAGGAAGGGTCTTACATCGCCGAAGTCAAGTGCTCTGTGGTCAAAACAGATATTCATAGGAAGAATTGTTCTGATTTCAATTTTTTCGTTGCCGTCTTCGTCTTTAACAACAACGGGTCTTCTCTGTAATGAGCCGATACAAATAGCACAAACCTGGGGAGGAATAACCATAAGCATTGCACATTCACCTGAAAGACCTCTTGTATCAGCACCTATGTTAGAAACGGTAATTGTGCCTTGTTTAAGGTCCTTATATGTAATCCTCTCTGTTTCGGGAATAGCTTCGTAAGCCTTTTTATCCTCACCTTTAAGAAGATGAATTTTATGATTTTTATTTGTATTTGCACCATAAAGTCTTTTTATAGCTTTAAGAATATGACCTTTTTTAAGTTTATCGATAGTGTCATTGAATGAAACTGAATACAAAGCCTCAGTAAGATTTGTTTTTTCAAGTCTGCGGTTAATATCTGCCTGATATTCTGCAATTTCTTTAAGGGTTTTATTGCCCATATCCTTCATTGTGATAGTCATCATTTCACCGCTGGGAAGAATCCACGGAACAGAAATATCGATATTATCAAAAACAGTAACCTTTCCTCTTACAAGACCTTTTTCAAAATGCATATGAGCATTGATTACAGGATCTTCTTCAATTGCTTCTGCAAATGCCTTAAGAAGAACAGCATTAAAAGTAATTTTCGCACCGCTGTCACCCTGATGCTCAGCAGTGAATTTTTTAAATTCTTCAACAAATTTTGTAACGTCAGGTTCATATTGGTAACTAACGTGAGGAATGTTCTGCCAACTTTCAGTTGTCATGTTTGCAACGATTTTTCTCTGAATACCAAATCTTGTAACACTCTTTACTGCCATATTTTTACACCTTTCGTAAATATATTTATACTCAATTAAATAAAAAACATAAAAAATTAAGGATTAAAGTTTTTACTCATACTCCCCATTCTGACATATAAATTATATCAAAGCAAAAAATGAATGTCAATTCACCGAAGAAAAAAAGTGAACCGTTCCCTAATTTTTGGAAATATAAACAAAGTAAAAAAAATAAAATATACAACTTTTACAATATGATATTACGTTTTTGTTAACAAATTATTAAGATAATTAAATCCACATATTCTCTTGTGATTTAAGAACCTCTATGGTAAAATATATACACTATTTAGTAGGTCAAAGGTGACACTATGAAAATCATAAACAAAATTCTTTATAAATTGCATATAAAAAAGCCACCCCGTCCGAATTTTTCGCCTTCGGGGGTTTTGCCCGACCCTGTAAAAGAAATTTTGCAGGAAGCGGAGCTTAACACCGATTCAATTATTTATTCTTTTAAAACAGATATGCTTGGTGCTGAAATTTTCGGTGATTGCTATATAATGTTCGATGAAAAGGGCGTCTATATTGCAGAAATTGAAGAACCCGAAATCCCCAAAAAGAAGAAAAAGAAAAAATCCACTCCCCCACCAAAGCCCTTTCTTCGCAAATTAACTGCTTTACCTGTTGAAGAAATTGATGAAATTTTCGCAGAGCAATATTTAGCAACGGGTCAGTTAACCTATAAATATCAGAACGAATATTTTTCTTTAGGCTATTTTTCAATCGGTCTTCTTTCAAAAGCAGATACCTTCCGAAAAATATTCAACACTTTCAAAGAGGGAAAAGATTATAAGCAATATATTGCAGGCGACAAAGACTCCATCTGCCAGAAATGCGGTGCACCTATTCCAAACGGTACACATTTTTGCAAGGATTGTGTCAGCAAAAACTCAACTATAAAACGCCTTTTCTCATTTTTCGGGGATGTTAAATGGAAAATGGTGTTCATAATTGTTTTTATCCTTCTCAGTAATGGTTTAAACCTTTTAATACCCCAATTCAGCACTCAAAAGCTTTATGACGAGGTTTTAAATCCCGGTAATACAATGGGCTACGAGGCACTTTTAAAAGGGCTTTTCACCGTTGTTCTTTCAATGGCGGCAATAAAGATTTTTAATCAGCTTTTCACCCTTACATACCAATACCTTGTTGCAGGTATGCTTCCTAAAGTAATTTACAGCATAAAAATTAAAATTTTTAAAGCAATGCAAAGGCTTTCCGTTGGTTTTTATACACATAAGCAAACAGGCTCTCTGATGGAGCGTGTTACAAGAGACTCCAACAATATTTATTGGTTCTTTGTTGACGGCTTCCCTTACCTTATCGGCAGTGCAATAACCGTTGTGGGTATTATTGCAATAATGCTTGCAACAAGCGTTAAGCTTACATTGATGACTCTCGCAGCAGCATCGGTAATTTTTATTTGCTACCCTATTTTCAACAAGCTTTTCAGAAAAATGCACCATAAGGTATGGGTTCAGCACTCCCGACTCACATCAAAAGTGAGCGATAATGTAAACGGTCACAGAATTATAAAAGCTTTTTCAAAAGAGGATGATGAGCTTTCCGCTTTTAACAAAATAAGCGGCAAAGTAAGAGATGCAGAAGTAAAGGTTGCTAATGCAGAAAACACTGTTTTCCCCATCCTTTCCGTATTTATATATCTTTTGGGTGCTCTTGTTTTAGGCTATGGCGGTGTTCTTTGCATTACGACAAATGAGCTTACAGTCGGCGAGCTTCTCACATTTGTTGTTTATCTTCAGATGATTCAGACCCCTATTGATTTTCTTTCCTGGGTTTCAAACTGGTGGGCTCGTTGCGTTGATTCTGCTCAACGTGTTTTTGAGATTATGGACACAGAGCCGGATGTTAAAGATATTGAAAACCCCATTGTTCTTGAAAACTTCAGAGGCGAAATCGAGCTTAATGAATTGCAATTCGAGTATGAACCTGCTCACCCGATTATCAAAAATCTTTCACTTAAAATTAAAGAGGGTGAAATGCTTGGTATTGTCGGTAAAACAGGAGCAGGCAAAACTACAATTTCTAACCTTATTGCCCGTCTTTATGACCCCAAGGAAGGTATTGTTAAAATAGACGGCTACGATGTCAAGGAGCTTTCCTCAAAGCAGTTAAGAAAGAACATCGGTATTGTTTCGCAGGACATTTTTTTGTTTATGGGAACTATTGCCGATAACATAAGATATGCTCGTCCCGATGCCACAAATGACGAAGTTATTGCCGCCGCTAAAGCAGCATCTGCTCACGGATTTATTTCAAAGCTTCCCGATGGCTACGAAACCCGAGTAGGCTCGGGCGGCCAGGATTTATCGGGCGGTGAAAGACAAAGAATTTCTATTGCCCGAACTATTATTCAAAACCCCAAAATACTTATTCTTGACGAGGCAACTGCCGCAATGGATACGGAAACCGAAAGAAACATTCAGAATTCTCTTTCAGAATTAAAAGCAGGCAGAACAACCATCGCTATTGCTCATCGCCTTTCAACACTTCGTGACGCTGATAAGCTTGCAGTAATTGACGAGGGCGAATGTATTGAATTCGGCACCTTCCAAGAGCTTATGGAAAAGAAAGGTGCATATTATAAACTATTTAGGTTGCAAGAAGAAGCTTTAAAATTTATCGGAATCGAACAACAGGAAGAAGAGGATGAAAAGGAGGAAAAAGGACATGAACGATAACAAGCTTTCAATTACATTTTTAGAACCGAATAAATGCGAATTCTCCTTTAATCAGAACGGATTTCTTGTACTTTCTGTTGATGGCGAAAGCAAAGGCAGAGTAAAGCTTATAAGAAGCTACCCCTATTCTCTTACTGATGAATACATCTGTGTTCACGATATTGATGATAACGAAATCGGCATTATAAGAGATTTAAAGGAGCTGGACAAAGAATCTCTTGAATCCGCTAATAAAGAGCTTAAGAACAGATATTATTGTCCTACGGTAACAGCAGTTAAAAGTATCAAAGAGCGTATGGGTCACTTTTATTTTGATGTGGTTATTGACGGCAAAGACAAAAGCTTCACAGTAAGAGATTTAACAAGAAATCTTCGACCTGCAAATGAAAGCACTCTCCTTATTTTTGATGTTGACGGCAACCGATATATCATACCCGACCAAGAAAAAATCGAACAGAAAAGCAGAAGGCTTTTAGAGCCCTATTTATATTGATTATGGAAAATAAAACCGTGCATTTTGATATTTCTCCCGAGGGCAAGGTTTGTGACGGCACATTAACTCTTTGTGATGGCTACATTCTTAAAGTCCTTGAGGGAAAAGAAGAAAAATTTAATATTACTGATATTGAAGAAGCGGTTCAACTGACGGATATCGGATGCGGTAAGCTGGAGCTAAGACCCCAAGGTGCAAAAAGCGACGGCAGTGAAAATATTACTGTTTGCCGTTTTTCAATGAGTCGGGTTGGGGAAATCGGTGAGCTTGTAAAGGTGCTTAACCACTATTTTGAAAGTGGCGAAATGCTGCCTATGAATACGGATGATTTACCCATTTGTCCCAAATGCCACCGCCACTACCCAAGGGGTATGAACGCCTGTATGTTCTGTGTGAAGAAATCCTATGTTTTCTCCCGTGCATTCGGATATTTCAATCCTTATCTGAAATCAGTTATAGGCGCAGGACTTATTCTCACCCTTGCAAATATTTTAGGGGCAATTATGCCCATGTTCAACTCCGTTCTCATTGACCATTATTTAGTGCCCGTTGAAAACGCAAAGCCGTTTTTCGAGTCACGGACAACAGGTATTATTGCAATGGCTGTTTTAATGACGCTGACCTTTGGTCTTTCAAAAGGCTTGAGCATTATAAGTAACCGCATAACAAACCGTGTGGGTTCAAATTTCTCTGACGATTTGAGAAAGCTTGTTTATGGGAAAATTCAAGAGCTTTCCCTTTCCTCAATGTCGGGAAAATCCGCAGGTAATCTTATACACAGAGTTACAAAGGATACCGAAAGAGTAAAAGAATTTTTCAATCAGCAGGGCAGATATTTAATCGAACAGGTGATTATGTTCACTGTTATTCTGATTATTCTTTTCTCCACCAATGTAACTCTTACACTTGCGGTAATAATCCCCATTCCCATTGGTGTTCTCTTTATGTCAACCTTCCGCCACTCAACAATGCTTCGTTACCACAAGCAATGGAGAGTTGACTCAAAAGCAACCTCAATTCTTCACGATATTATTAAGGGTATAAGAGTTGTTAAAGCCTTTGGTAATGAAGAAAGAGAAATTGAAAAATTCTCAAAATATTCAAAGAAGCTTGCAGATGTTTCCGCATCTAACGAAAAATATTGGGCAGTCACATTCCCTCTCGTTGGTAACTTTATGGCATTGGGCGAATTTCTTGTGCTTATAATCGGCGGTAAAATGGTTCTTGACGGAAAACTCACTTTAGGTGAATTAACTCGCTTCAACTTGTATTTAGGCTTCCTTTATGCTCCTCTTCGTTGGATGTCCGTTTTCCCGAGAAGAGTTGCAGACTGTTCAACAAGCCTTGTAAAGATTTATGAAATACTTGACGAAACACCCCAGATGGTTGCAACCAACAATCCCAAGCAATTAAACTCTGCAGGTGCAGTTGAATTTGAGGGCGTTACATTCGGTTATAAATCCTATGAACCCGTTCTCAAAAACATAAATCTTCATATTAACCCCGGTGAAATGATTGGTCTTGTTGGCCATTCGGGTGCAGGTAAATCCACGATGATTAATCTTTGTATGCGCCTTTATGACCCCTCTTTAGGAAAAATCACCATTGACGGAGTTGATATAAAAGATATTCCGCAAGAGGAATTGCGAAGCAGTATCGGTGTTGTTTTCCAGGAAACATATCTTTTCTCGGGAACAATTTTCGATAATATCGCCTACGCCCGTCCGGATGCTTCTCTTGATGAAGTTATTGCAGCAGCAAAAGCGGCAAACGCTCACGAATTTATAACTAAACTTCCCGATGGATATAATACCACCATAGGCGAAAACGGACACTCACTTTCAGGCGGTGAAAGGCAAAGAGTGAGCATCGCAAGAGCAATTCTCAAAAATCCGAAAATACTTATTCTTGACGAAGCAACAAGCTCTCTTGACCCAGAAACAGAAATTAAAATCCAGGAAGCGCTTACAAGGCTTATTGAGGGCAGAACAACTATTGCCATTGCCCACAGGCTTTCAACTCTTAAAAACGCAAACAGACTTGTAGTAATTGAAAAAGGCAGAATTGCTGAGGTAGGCTCACATAACGAGCTTATCGCCCAAGGTGGAATATATGCAAACCTCGTCGCCGCCCAAAGACAAACAAGTTCACTTCATTAAAATTATAACAACCCCATCAGTTTTTTGAAAACTGATGGGGTTGTTTGCTTATTTAAAATCGCAAAGTCGCAATTTTTTATTTGAAATACTTAACAGCAGCTTTGAACATCTGAATATCATAATTACCTTCAACGTTCTTATAAAGACCATCACCGATACGCTCGCTGTGACCCATTTTACCGAATACTCTGCCGTCGGGGGAAGTGATACCCTCAATAGCAAACATTGAATCATTGGGGTTAAAGTGAACATCAACTGTTGCATTACCGTCAAGGTCAACATACTGAGTTGCAATCTGTCCGTTTTCAGCAAGCTTTCTGATAAGCTCTTCGCTTGCAAGGAAACGACCCTCACCATGAGAAATCGGCACATTATAAATATCGCCAACCTCTGTAAGTGCCAACCAAGGAGATTTGTTAGAAGCAATTCTTGTTCTTACAATTCTTGACTGGTGACGAGCGATTGTATTGTAGGTAAGAGTGGGGCAGTTTTCATCTGTGTCAATAATCTTACCATAGGGCACAAGACCAAGCTTAATAAGTGCCTGGAAGCCGTTACAGATACCGCACATAAGACCATCACGATTATCAAGAAGGTCTGTAACGCCATCCTTAACCTTTGCATTACGGAAGAATGCAGTGATGAATTTAGCAGAACCGTCGGGTTCGTCACCACCGGAGAAGCCACCGGGAATGAAAATCATCTGTGCATCTTTAAGTTTAGTTGAAAACTCTTCAACGCTTGCAGTAATATCTGCAGATGAACGGTTCTTGATAACAATAATTTCGGGCTCTGCACCTGCATCACGAACTGCCTTTGCACTGTCAAATTCGCAGTTTGTTCCGGGGAATGCAGGAATTAAAATCTTGGGTTTAGCAACCTTGATTGCGGGAGATTTTCTTTCTGTTGCAGAGAATGAGAAATTCTCAACAGGTGTATTGGTATCGGGAATGTTACAGCTATAAACGCTTTCAAGCTTATCCTCATAAATTCCGAGAATTTCATTAAGGCAGATGCTTTCATCACCGAGAGCAATAGCCTTTTTATCTGTAATTGTACCGATAAACTGTGCATCCTCAACATCTTCTGTTGCTTCAACAAGGAATGTTGCATAGTTATATTTGAAGAGGTCTGCAACAGTTAAAGCGGAATCAAATTCAAATCCGAAGCCATTACCGAAAGCCATTTTCATAATAGCTTCTGCAATACCGCCCATACCGGGTGTGTAGCAGGAAACTGCTTTACCTTCACGAAGAAGAGCGCAAACCTTGTCAAACACTTTAAGAAGTGAATCTGTTTCGGGAAGTCCGTTTTCATCAAATTCGGGAGTAATAAGGTAAACCTTGTTACCTGCTTTTTTGAATTCGGGAGAAACAATATCTTTAACCTTTTCGGTTGTAACTGCGAAAGAAACAAGTGTGGGAGGAACGTCCAAGTCCTCAAATGTACCGCTCATTGAGTCCTTACCGCCGATTGAACCTATACCAAGGTTTTTCTGTGCTTTGAATGCACCAAGAAGTGCTGCAAGAGGCTTACCCCAACGCTTTGCATCCTTACCTACTCTCTCGAAATACTCCTGGAATGTAAGGTAAACATCCTCGAATTTTGCGCCTGTTGCAATAAGCTTACAAACTGATTCAACAACTGCAAGGTATGCACCGTGGTAGGGGCTCTTTTCTGTAATAAAGGGATTGTAGCCCCAGGACATAAGAGAGCAATCGTCTGTGTGTTTTTTCTCAACGGAAATCTTCTGTACCATTGCCTGAATGGGAGTAAGCTGATTTTTACCGCCGAAGGGCATAAGAACCGTACCTGCACCGATTGTTGAGTCAAAACGCTCTGAAAGGCCACGCTTTGAGCAGATATTAAGGTCATCTGCCATAGCTTTCATATTATCTGTGAAGCTACCGCTGATTTCTTTATCGTAAGATTCGGGTTTACTTGTTGCAACATCAACGTGCTTATCTGCACCGTTTGAGTTAAGGAAATCACGGCTGATATCGCATATAACCTTGCCGTTCCAATGCATAACAAGTCTTGCCTGTTCTGTTACCTTTGCAACGGGGCAAGCCTGTAAGTTTTCTGTTGCAGCAAACTCTAAGAATCTTTCAACATTTTCTTTTTCAATAACAACTGCCATTCTTTCTTGAGATTCGGAAATAGCAAGCTCTGTACCGTCAAGGCCTTCATATTTCTTGGGAACTGCGTTAAGGTCGATTTCAAGACCATCTGCAAGCTCACCGATAGCAACTGAAACGCCGCCTGCACCAAAATCGTTGCAACGCTTTATCATTCTTGTTGCTTCTTTATTTCTGAAAAGTCTCTGAAGCTTTCTTTCTTCGGGAGCATTACCCTTCTGAACCTCTGCTCCGCAGGTTTCAAGAGAATCTGCTGTGTGGGATTTTGAAGAACCTGTTGCACCACCGCAACCGTCACGGCCTGTGCTACCACCGAGAAGAATAACTATATCACCGGGATCGGGACATTCACGGCGAACATTCTCCTGGGGAGCTGCCGCAACAACTGCACCGATTTCCATACGCTTTGCAGCATAACCGGGATGATAAATTTCGCCAACAATACCTGTTGCAAGACCAATCTGGTTACCGTAAGAGGAATAACCCGCAGCAGCAGTTGTAACAATAGTTCTCTGGGGAAGCTTACCCTTAATTGTTTCGCTGACAGGCTTTAAGGGATCAGCAGCACCTGTAACACGCATTGCGCCATAAACATAAGCACGGCCTGAAAGCGGGTCACGGATAGCACCACCGATACAGGTTGCAGCACCACCAAAGGGCTCAATTTCTGTGGGGTGGTTGTGTGTTTCGTTTTTGAAAAGAAGAAGCCAGGGCTCGCTTACACCATCAACATCAACATTGATTTTAACAGTACAAGCATTAATTTCTTCGGATTCATCAAGCTTGGGAAGCTTACCGTTTTCTTTAAGATATTTAACCGCAACAGTTGCTAAATCCATAAGGCAGATAGGTTTTGTTCTGCCGAGCTCTTTTCTTGTTGCAATATATTCTTCGTAAGCACTCTGAAGAAGCTCATCTTCAAATGTTACATTGTCAATAACAGTAAGTAATGTGGTATGACGGCAGTGGTCAGACCAATATGTATCAATCATTCTGATTTCTGTTATTGTGGGGTCACGGTCTTCGGATTTGAAATAATCCTGGCAGAATGCAATATCGTCTGCATCCATCGCAAGACCGAAATCCTTAACGAACTGCTCAAGACCTGCTCTGTCAAGCTTAATGAAGCCCTCAAGAGTTTTAACCTCTGTAGGAATTTCATATTTCATCTCAAGAGTTTCATATGCTTCAAGAGTTGCTTCTCTTGATTCAACGGGGTTGATAACATGCTTTTTGATTTCTGCAACATCCTCTGCAGAAAGGTCACCATAAAGAGCATAAACCTTTGCGCTCTTAACTGTGGGACGGTCACCCTGAGAGATAATCTGAATGCACTGTGCAGCAGAGTCTGCTCTCTGGTCAAACTGACCGGGTAAAAATTCAACTGCAAAAACAGTTGCACCCTCTAAATCAACCTCACTTGTTGCAATATCAAGCTGAGGCTCGGAGAAAACTGTTTTAATTGCATAGTTAAAAAGCTCTTCTGTAATATTTTCTGCATCATAGCGGTTAATAACACGAACATCTTCGAGGTTTTTAATACCTAAAAGAGTACGAGCATCACCTAAAAGAGCCTTGGCTTCATGAGCGAGCTCTTTTTTCTTTTCAACATAAACTCTGTATACCATTCTTAATTACTCCTTTATCACTGCAAGTGCTTTTGCACCGATATCATTACGATAGAAAGCGTTGTCAAAGCTAATTTGTTTTACAAGCTCATAGGATGCTTTAACTGCATCTTTAAGATTCTCTTCAACCGCAGTAACGCCTAAAACACGACCGCCGTTTGTAAGAAGCTTACCATCCTTAAGAGAAGCACCCGCAACATATACATTGCCCTCAATACTTTCGGGAATGTTCATTTCAAAGCCTTTATCATAGCTTACGGGGTAGCCCTTTGATGCCATAATTACGCAACAAGCACTTTTTTCGCTGAATTTAACCTCTGTATCAGCAAGAGTGCCGTTGGTTGTTGCTTTCATAATAGTGAGCAAGTCACTTTCAAGAAGAGGTAAAACAACCTGAGTTTCCGGATCACCGAAACGGCAGTTATACTCGATAACCTTAGGTCCGTTAGGTGTAAGCATAAGTCCGAAATAAAGGCAACCTTTGAAGGTTCTGCCCTCTTTATTCATTGCATCGATTGTAGGAAGAAAGATTTTTTTCATACATTCCTCTGCAACTTCTTTTGTGTAATATGGGTTGGGAGCGATTGTTCCCATACCGCCTGTATTAAGACCTGTGTCATTATCCCCTGCACGTTTGTGGTCCATTGATGAAATCATGGGAACAACAGTTTTTCCGTCTGTAAAGGAAAGAACGGAAACCTCGGGACCTGTAAGGAATTCTTCAATAACGATATTATCACCGCTTGTGCCGAACATTTTGTCCTGCATCATTGAAACAACTGCCTGCTTTGCTTCCTCACGGGTATTTGCAATAATAACACCTTTACCCAGAGCCAGTCCGTCAGCCTTGATAACTGTAGGAATGGGAGCAGCTTCAAGGTATTCGAGAGCTTTTTCCATATCATTGAATACTTCATAAGCCGCAGTGGGAATACCGTATTTTTTCATAAGGTTCTTTGAGAAAACCTTGCTACCCTCAATAATTGCTGCATTAGCTTTAGGACCGAAGCAATGAATACCTTTTTCTTCGAGAGCGTCAACGCAACCGAGCACCAACGGGTCATCGGGAGCAACAACTGCATAGTCGATAGCATTTGCAACTGCAAACTCAACAATTTTCTCAATATCCTTTGCACCGATATCAACAAGTGTTGCATCCTTTGCCATACCGCCGTTTCCGGGGAGAGCAAAAATCTCTGTAACCTCTTTGTTTTCTTTTATTTTCTTGATGATGGCGTGTTCACGACCGCCACCACCTACAACCATAATTTTCATCTTTATACCTCTTAGTGATGGAATAATCTCATACCTGTAAAGGACATGGTGATACCGTATTTGTTACAGCAATCAATAACAACATCATCACGGATTGAACCGCCGGGCTCTGCAATGTATTTAACACCGCTCTTCTTTGCGCGTTCAATATTATCGCTGAAGGGGAAGAAAGCATCTGAACCGAGAGCAACACCATCAATAGTTGCAAAATATGCTTTAACATCTTCATCTGTAAGGGGTTCGGGCTGAGAAGTAAAATATTTCTGCCAGTTACCGTCTGCACAAACATCTTCCTCGTTTTTATTGATGTAACCATCAATAACATTATCTCTGTCAGGTCTGCCGAGAGTGTCCTTGAAGGGAAGGTTAAGAACCTTTTCGTGCTGACGGAGGAACCATGTGTCTGCCTTTGTACCTGCAAGGCGTGTGCAGTGAATTCTTGACTGCTGACCTGCGCCAACACCGATTGCCTGACCGTCAACAGCATAGCAAACGGAGTTTGACTGAGTATATTTAAGAGTGATAAGTGCAATTATAAGGTCACGAACTGCACTTTCGGGCATATCTTTATTTTCTGTAACAATATTTTTGAGAAGGTCTGCATTGATTTCGAAATTGTTTCTGCCCTGCTCAAATGTAATACCGTAAACCTGCTTGTGTTCAATGGGAGCAGGAACGTAATCGGGGTCAATTTTAACAATGTTGTAGTTACCTTTTCTTTTTGATTTGAGAATTTCAAGTGCTTCGGGTTCATAACCGGGAGCGATAATACCGTCTGAAACCTCACGCTGAATAAGCTTTGCAGTTGTAACATCACAAACATCTGAAAGAGCAACCCAATCACCAAAGGAGCACATTCTGTCTGTACCTCTTGCTCTTGCATATGCACAAGCGAGAGGAGATTCGTCAAGACCTTCGATATCGTCAACAAAGCAAGCCTTTTTAAGCTTATCGGAAAGGGGTACACCTACTGCAGCAGATGTAGGGCTAACATGCTTAAAGGAAGTTACCGCAGGAAGACCGAGAGCTTCTTTAAGCTCTTTAACCAACTGCCAGCTGTTAAAAGCATCAAGGAAGTTAATGAAACCGGGGCGACCGCAGAGAATTTCGATAGGAAGCTCACTGCCGTCTGCCATAAAGATTTTTGCGGGTTTCTGGTTGGGGTTACAACCATATTTTAATTCAAATTCTTTCATTACGATAATCTCCTTATTTGTTCTTATTTACAATTCTGGATTCATATTTTCCTGTTTCAAGGTCAATGTATCTTACGAAAAGAGAAACCTTGTTATCTTCATTAAGGTTTTTCCAGATAATATCTGTTAATGTGTCAATATCAACATCGGGAAGCTCCAATGTTTTGGGTTCACCCTCGAAGCTGGGAAGAGGGTTGCCATCGCATTTATATGTATGAATGAATTTTGCTTTTCCGGGAAGAGGATTTGAGTAAGCAAAGGTATATCTCTGGCAGGAAGAACCGTCACCATCAGCAGATTTGAGAATTGACATTGCATAGTTCATATCGCCATTTTCAAGACGGATGATACCTGAAATACGAGGTGTGAAGTTGGGAGCATCGTCTTCAAATTCACGGGTACGAAGAGCCTGCTCAAAGGTCATCTGCTTGTCCATCAATTCATAAATTGTGTCAGTCTGGTCACCGTTTGTAACAATAGTTTTGTTTCCTAAAACTCTTACGGGAGCATAGATAATAAGGTGGGGGTCAACCATTTTTGACTCATCAAAAGCTTGAGTTCTTATACCCTCGCCATCTTCAACAAAAACTCTGTTTCTGCTGTTTTCGCTTCTGCCCATAATAAAATAAGCAGTAACAGCTTTTTTAGAATCGGCACTTTTACCGATTATAATACCTCTGCCGTGATAAGCGAGAGAATTAAGTTCATTTTCAAGATTTCTGATTTCCATTATTATCTATATCCTTTCAAATAAAATCATTTACCTTTTCTATCCCTCTTTTTTGCTTTAGCAAAAAGGAGGGGGGACCACCGCAGGTGGTGGGTGGTACTATTCCTTAATAACAGTTTTATTGTCAACAACCTCAACCTTTCCGTCACAGAAAAGCTGAACTGCTTTGGGAAGAATTTTCCATTCTGCCTGTTCCATTATTCTCTTCTGAAGAGTTTCAGGTGTATCGCCTTCAATTACCTCAACTGCCTTCTGAAGAATAATGGGACCTGCATCACATTCCGCAGTAACAAAATGCACTGTTGCACCTGAAACCTTAACACCCTTTTCCAAAGCACATTCGTGAACATGAAGACCATAAAAGCCTTTTCCGCAGAATGAGGGAATAAGTGCAGGGTGAACATTAATCATTTTGTTTTTGAATGTATCACAAACATTTTCATCAAGAATTGTCATAAAGCCTGCATAAACTACAAGGTCTGCTTTTTCTTCTAAAAGAGAATCCCTCATTGCTATGCTGTATGAAGCAATATCTTGATATTCTTTTCTTATAAGAGTTCTCGTTTTGATGCCGTTATTTTCTGCACGAGTGAGAGCATAGGCATCAGCCTTGGAAGAAATAACGCAAGTTATTTTACCTGCACCAAGCTCTCCCCTTTTCTCTGCATCAATAAGAGCCTGGAGATTTGTTCCGCCACCTGAAACAAGAACAACAATATTTTTTGTATCGGGCATTTTGCTACCTCAATTATTCAAGTATAATCTTGTCTTCGCCTTCGATAATTTCACCGATTACATAAGCATCAATGTCATTATCTTTAAGGGTTGCAATAGCAAGCTCCACTTCGTCTGCGGGAACTACGATGCTCATACCAACACCCATATTATATGTATTAAACATATCACGCTCGGGAATGTTGCCCCATTTAGCAATTACATCGAAAATGGGAAGAACCTTAACAGCGGACTTATCAATTTTTGCACACAAGCCATCGGGAATACTTCTTGGAATATTTTCATAGAAGCCACCGCCGGTAATATGTGAAATACCCTTCACATTAACTTTTTCTGTAAGAGCAAGAACAGGCTTAACATAAATCTTAGTAGGAACGAGTAAAGCCTCTGCAATGCTTTTTCCGCCTAATTCTTCACGTTCTACATAAAGCTCCGGGTTATTGTTATCAATATCAAAAACCTTGCGGCATAAGCTGAAACCATTGGAATGAATACCTGTGGAGGGAAGAGCAATAACAACATCACCAACAGACATCTTGCTGTTATCAATCATTTTGGGCTTATCAACTATACCTACTGCAAAGCCTGCAAGGTCATAATCTTCCACGGGCATTAAACCGGGATGCTCTGCAGTTTCGCCACCTGTAAGTGCACAACCGGACTGAACGCAGCCTTCTGCAACACCGCTTACAATTTCAGCGATTTTTTCGGGAATATTTTTACCGCAAGCAATATAGTCAAGGAAATACAAGGGTTTTGCGCCAACGCAAACAATATCGTTTACACACATAGCTACTGCATCAATACCGATTGTATCGTGTTTATCCATAAGAATAGCTAATTTAACCTTTGTACCGCAACCGTCAGTACCGGAAACTAATATGGGATGCTCCATACCTTTAGCACAACCAAGGTCAAAGCAACCTCCGAAGCCACCAACCTCATCCAGTGAGCCTTCGTTACGAGTTCTTGCAATGTGTTTTTTCATAAGCTCAACTGCTTTGTAACCTGCAGTGATATCAACACCTGCTGCTGCATAACTTTCTGATCTTGAATTATTCATATCTATTCTCCTATAAATTATTTATAAATTAATAAATTAGCCTTTACCATTCCAACAGTATGTGCAAAGCTCTTCTTCTGGAAGCCCGATTGCTTTAATGATACCTTCTAATGATTGGAATTCAAGAGAAGCAAAGTGAAGCTTTTCACAAATCGCTTTTCTCATTTTTGCACCACGCTCTGTGGAAGCGTCGCTGTATTCGTCAAGGTGCTTGAAGCCATCTTCACCCTCAAGCTCCATAATAGTAGCCCTTGAAATAAGGTCCATATCATTTGTTCCTCTTGAGAAGTTAAGGAACTTACAGCCGTACATAATTGGAGGGCAAGCTGAACGCATATGCACCTCTTTTGCACCATTTTCATAAAGGAATTCAACAGTTTCACGAAGCTGAGTTCCTCTTACGATACTGTCATCAACAAAAAGGAGCTTTTTGCCTTGAATGAGCTCGTGAATAGGAATCTGTTTCATTTTTGCCACCCTGTTACGCTCTCTTTGGTTAGAGGGCATAAAGCTGCGGGGCCAGGTGGGGGTATATTTAATGAAAGGGCGGGCAAATGGCACACCACTTTCATTTGCATAACCGATAGCGTGAGGAGTGCCGGAATCCGGAACACCGCTGACATAATCAATATTCTGAGCCTCACCCAACATTTTATCGGTCTGTGCCATAATCTTACCGTTTTCATAACGCATTGCTTCAACATTTCTTCCCTCATAGCAGGATGTTGGGTAACCGTAATATGACCAAAGGAAAGCACAGATTTTCTTTTTCTTTCTTGCAGGAGAAAGAACCTCTACCTTATCTGCAGAAATTTCAACGATTTCCCCGGGACCCAATTCTTTATAGTCCTCAAAGCCTAATTTTTTATAGGCGAAATCTTCAAATGAAACGCAGAAGCCGTCTTCACGTTTTCCGATAAGAACGGGAATTCTGCCAACCTTATCACGAGCAGCAATAATATTGCCGTCTTCTTTAAGAATGAGGATTGAAGATGTGCCGTCAATCATATCTTGAGCAAAGCGAATACCCTCTGCAAAATCAGTTTTCTGGTCAATCATTGCGGAAACAAGCTCGGAAGAGTTAATACCCTCGCTTGTCATAGCACCGAAATGGCCACCACTGAATGAAAGATACTGTTTAACAAGCTCTTCGCTGTTATTTATAATACCAATAGTGCTGATTGCATAAAGCCCGTGATTTGAACGCATCAAAAGAGGTTGCGCATCAGTATCACTTATACAGCCTATTGATGAATTACCGCTCATCTGGTCGAGAATATTCTCGAACTTTGTTCTGAACGGAGAGTTTTCTATTTTATGAATTTTTCTTTGTAAACCTAATTCCTTGTCGCATGCCGCCATACCTGCACGGCGAGTTCCCAAATGGGAATGATAGTCAACTCCGAAAAAGGTATCAAGCACAGCATCGTTTTTAGATACTACACCAAAAAAACCGCCCATTTTACACCTCTGATTAAATGCAAAATGCAAAATGCAAAATGCAAAATTAATGATCTGCGACGCAATTTATAATTAAATTATCAGTCGCCTTAATTTATTGTTAATTATATTTCTCTTCTATCGCTTTGTTCTTTTCAAGAACTGTTGCTGTATCTTTAGCTCTCTTGTCTGCAAGCTTCTTTTCAAGCTCAGGTTCGCCGAGAGAAAGAATTTCGATTGCAAGCAAAGCAGAGTTTACTGCACCGTCTATCGCAACTGTAGCAACAGGAATACCCGAAGGCATCTGAACTGTTGAAAGGAGAGCTTCCATACCGCCTAAATTCTGTGACTTAATCGGAATACCGATTACGGGCAAGGTTGTGTTTGCAGCAACCGCACCTGCAAGGTGAGCTGCCATACCTGCCGCTGCAATAATAACACCGAAACCATTAGCGCGTGCATTTGCGCTGAATTCTTTTGCTTCAACGGGTGTTCTGTGAGCAGAGAAAACATGAACCTCAAAAGGAACCTCAAAATCCTTAAGAGTATTTATTGCTTTTTCAACAACGGGTAAATCGCTATCGCTACCCATTATAATTCCGACTTTTTTCATATAAAACAACCTTTCAACCTAATTATTTAGCCTGTGTTTCGCAATAAATGCAACGGTAAACCCCGTTATCCTTATCTGTAAGCTTGAAAACGTGGTTAATCTCCTGCTCAGTTGATGTTATGCAACGGGGATTTTTGCATTTTATAACATTTGTAAGCATTGAGGGAAGTTCAATAGTACGTTTTTCAACAAGCTCGCAATTCTTGATTACATTAACTGTTGTGCCCGGGTCAACATAACCGATAACATCAATATCAATAGCAATATCCGCATCAATTTTTATAATATCTTTTTTGCCCATTTTTTTACTTGCAACATTTTTAATAATTGCAACAGAGCAGTCGAGATTATCAAGACCTAAAAGGTCATAAAGCTTCATACCGCGACCTGCGGTAATATGGTCAATAACAAAACCGTTTGTAATGGAATCTATATTCATTTCTGTGCCTCCTCTAATAATTTTAAGATGAGAGCCATACGAATGTATTTTCCGTAAAGAACCTGTTTGAAATAGCAAGCTCTGGGGTCATCATCCACCGCCACGCTGATTTCATTAACACGGGGAAGCGGATGCATAATGCACAAATCCTTTTTAGCGTTAACAAGCTTCTTAGGTTCGAGAACATAGCTGTCCTTAAGGCGTAAATAGTCCTCTTCATTAAAGAAACGCTCTCTCTGAACTCTTGTCATATAAAGAATGTCAAGCTCGGGCATTACGCTTTCAAGGTCAGTTGTCTGCTTATAAGGGATACCATTCTTTTTAAGAACATCTTTCTTTATGTAGCTTGGGAGCTTCAATTCTTCAGGTGAGATAAGAACAACATTGATACCGCTGTATCTTGAAAGAGCAGTTATGAGAGAATGAACCGTTCTGCCGAATTTAAGATCACCGCAGAAACCAACTGTAAGGTTTTCAAAACCGCCTTTTTCACGCTGAATTGTAAGCAAATCAGTGAGAGTCTGAGTGGGATGATTATGTCCGCCGTCACCTGCATTAATAACAGGAATTGTAGCATTTTGAGCAGCAACAAGAGGCGCACCCTCTTTAGGATGACGCATTGCAATAATATCTGCATAGCAGCTGATTGTTTTTGCAGTATCCGCCACACTTTCACCTTTTGCGGCAGAAGAGTTGTTTGCCGCAGAAAAACCGATAACACTACCGCCCAATTCAATCATAGCTGACTCAAAGCTGAGACGGGTTCTTGTAGAGGGCTCAAAGAAAAGCGTTGCAAGCTTTTTTCTTTTACACTTTTCGCAGTATTTATCGGGGTTATCTATAATATCATTTGCCGTTGCAATAAGCTCATTTACTTCTTCAACGGTAAAATCGAGAATATCAATCAAGCTTCTCATTTACTACTAATCCCCTTTTAATAATTTTAATATTCAATAAAATGCTCTGATTATTCTTTAGCTCCGTTAACAGCTAAATAGTTTTTGATACGCTCAACATTTTCTTTGTTTTTCTCATCTTCTTCGAGATATTCGATAATATCGTAAACATCAACAACAGAATATACGGGGAAGCCATATTCCTCGCCAACCTCTGCCATAGCAGATTTTTCTGTCTGACCTTTTTCCTTACGGTCAACCATAACGAATGTTGCTGCAACCTTTGTACCCTTAAGACCGGAAAGGATTGACATACTTTCACGAATAGCAGTACCTGCTGTAATAACGTCTTCAACGATTACGATTTCTTCACCCTCCTGGGGTTTGTAACCAACGAAAACGCCACCTTCGCCGTGGTCTTTTTCTTCTTTACGGTTAAAGAAGAAAGGTACATCAAGGCCATTTTTTGCAAGAGCAACTGCAACAGAAACTGCAATCGGAATACCTTTATACGCAGGACCGTAAAGAACTGTTTTCTTATTGCCTACTTTTTCAAAATATGCTTTTGCATAGAATTCGCCTAATTTGCAAATCTGTTCACCTGTTTTAATATCACCTGCGTTAATGAAATAAGGGATTTTTCTACCGCTTTTTGCTGTGAAAACACCAAATTTAAGAACGCCTGCACCTTCTAAAAACTGTATAAATTCTCTTTTGTAGGATTCCATAATTCTCTATCTCCTCTAATTAATCACAAAATTCTTCAACACATCTGTTATACGCTGCAACGGGGTCTTCTGCTGCAGTAATTGGTCTGCCAACAACAATATAGTCAGAACCGATTTTCTTAGCTTCGGCAGGAGTCATAACTCTCTTCTGATCGCCTATATCGCCATCTGCAAAGCGAACGCCGGGAGTAATTGTAAGGAAGTCGTTACCGCAGGTTTCGTGAACCTTACCTGCTTCAAGAGGTGAGCAAACAACACCGTCAAGTCCTGCAACCTTTGCGTTGTGAGCATAGTGCATAACAACCTTATCAATAGGCTCTTTGATAAGAAGATCTTTTTCCATTCTTTCCTGGTCAGTTGATGTAAGCTGAGTAACAGCAATAAGAAGAGGTCTTGTTCCATCGGGACGGGTGAGTCCTTCAAGAGCACCCTCCATCATACTGATTGTACCGGAAGCATGAAGGTTTGTAATATCAACATCAAGGTTTGAAAGCACTGCCATTGATTTTTTAACTGTGTTGGGAATATCGTGAAGCTTAAGGTCAAGGAAAATTTTATGACCCCTCTTTTTGATTTCACGAACAATCTGAGGGCCTTCTGCATAGAAAAGCTCCATACCGATTTTTACGAAGGGCTTTCTTCCGCCCTCGAATTTATCAAGAAATTCATAAACCTTTTCTGCGCTTGAAAAGTCACAAGCAACGATTACGTCTTTACCCATTATTTTGCGCCTCCAATAATATCACTTAAATTTTCAATACCATACTTATCCATTACCGCAGGTAAATCGTTGATAATGTCACGGCATACACAGGGGTCAATAAGGTTTGCCGCACCAATTTCAACTGCAGTTGCACCTGCAAGCATCATTTCAATAACATCTTCCGCAGTAGAAACTCCACCCATACCGACAACGGGAATATTTACCGCATTTGCAACTTGATAAACCATACGAACTGCAACAGGGAAAATAGCACTTCCTGAGAAGCCACCCATTTTGTTTGCAATCACAGGTTTCTTTGTTTTAAGGTCTATTCTCATACCTAAAAGAGTGTTTATAAGGCTGATACCGTCTGCACCTGCAGCCTCGCACTCTTTTGCAATAGCAACAATATCTGTTACATTAGGAGAAAGTTTAATGATCACAGGCTTGGTTGTTACTGCTTTAACCGCTGCTGTTACCTCTGCCGCAGCCTTAGGGTCTGTGCCGAAGCTCATACCGCCACCGTGAACATTAGGACAGCTAACATTAACCTCAAGCCAACCAACCTGCTCTTCTTTATCAAGCTTTTCGCAAGTGTAAGCATAATCGGGAACTGAAAATCCGCTTACATTTGCCATAACCTTTTTATCAAAGCATTTTTTAAGTTTCGGAAGCTCTTCGCTTATAACCTTTTCAACTCCGGGATTCTGAAGACCTACCGCATTTATCATACCTGCAGTGCATTCTGCAATTCGGGGTGTGGGGTTGCCGAAACGGGCATCCTTTGTTGTACCCTTAAAAGAGAATGTTCCGAGGATATTTATATCATATATTTCTGCGAACTCATAACCATAGCCGAAGGTTCCGCTGGCAGGAATTATGGGGTTATCAAGCTCGAGACCGCAAAGGTTAACACTTAATCTGCCCATAAAATCTCCTCCTTTTTAAGTACGGGTCCGTCTTTGCAAATTCTCTTGTAGCCTGTAACGGTTTTGCAGGAGCAACCCATACAAGCACCAAAACCGCAACCCATTCTTTCTTCAAAGCTGAACTGACCGCTTGTGTCACTTGCTTTAAAAATTGCTTTAAGCATAGGCTCGGGACCGCAAGTGTAGAAATATGAATAGTCAATATCTTTCATAGCATCGGTAACAAAGCCTTTGATACCGTAAGAGCCGTCAACAGTTGTAACAAAAACATCTGCGCCTAAAGCCTTGAAATCTTCTTCGCAGAAAACTTCATCTTTAGTATTAAAACCAAGAACAACGCTGACTTTTTTACCCTCTGCAATAAGCTTCTTACAAAGCATATAAAGAGGAGGAACACCAACGCCACCGCCTAAAAGCAAAGGCTCGTCACCCGAAAGTGAAATATCGTAGCCGTTGCCAAGGCCTGTGAGAATATTAAGCTCTGCTCCTGCATTCATTTTTGCCATCTGCTCCGTGCCTTTACCTACAACCTTATAAATAAGAGTAAGCACGTCGCCCTCACAATCGCAAACCGAAATAGGTCTGCGAAGATAAAGACCATCTAATTTTATATTTACAAACTGCCCGGGAGATGTGATATCTCTCACATCTCCTTGAAGCTTCATTTTATACACCGTTTTTGTAAGAGGGGTGTTTTCGATTATTTTAAAAACTGTTTCTCTCATAAGTTACTCTCTGCATCGATAGTTGAAATTGTAAGAGTGATATCTTCAAGAACATCAAGAAGAACCCTTACAGTATCGAGTGCTGTAAATATTGTTACATTGTTTTCGATAGCATAACGGCGAATCTGATGACCGTCATTATTTTCTCCGCTTGCATTAATGTCTTTTGTATTAATTACATAAGCAATATGACCTTGACGGAGTGCATCGGGAACCTCGTTGCTGCCCTCGCTGATTTTGCCGAGAACGTGAGTTCTGATTCCGTTTTCTTTAAGGAACTTTGCAGTACCTGCAGTTGCTTGAATATTGAAGCCCAGCTTGTAGAAACGGCGGATAAGAGGAAGTGCCTCTTCTTTATCCTTATCTGCAACTGTTGCAAAAACAGTACCATAGTTCTGAAGGTGCATACCCGATGCTTGAAGAGCTTTATAAAGAGCTCTGTTTAATTTATCGTCATAACCGATTGCTTCACCTGTTGATTTCATTTCGGGTGAAAGGTAAGCGTCAAGTCCACGGATTTTATTGAATGAGAATACGGGAACTTTTACATACCAACGATTTTTCTCTTGAGGATAAATATCAAAGATTCCCTGCTCCTTAAGACTCTTGCCCATGATAACCTCTGTTGCAATATCTGCAAGAGAGTAGCCTGTTGCTTTTGAAAGGAAAGGAACTGTTCTTGAAGAACGGGGGTTAACCTCGATAATATAAACATCGTCATTTTCATCAACAATGAACTGAATGTTGAAAAGACCAACAATGCCGATTCCGAGACCAAGCTTCTTTGCATACTGAAGAATTATGCCTTTAACCTTATTTGAAATACTGAACGAGGGATAAACGCTGATAGAGTCACCGGAGTGAATACCTGTTTTTTCAACAAGCTCCATAATACCGGGAACAAATACATCTCTGCCGTCACAAATAGCGTCAACCTCAACCTCTTTACCATAAATATATTTATCAACAAGAACGGGCTTGTCCTCGTCAATTTCAACGGCTGTTCTGAGGTAGTGGCGAAGCTGTTCTTCGTTTGCCACAATCTGCATAGCACGTCCGCCGAGAACGAAAGAGGGACGAACAAGAACGGGGTAGCCGATTTCAGCTGCGGCTGCGATACCATCCTCAAGATTTGTAACAGCCTTACCCTTTGCACGAGGGATATTCAATTCATTGAGAAGGTTTTCAAATGCATTACGGTCTTCTGCACGGTCAATAGCAGCACAGTCAGTACCGATAATTTTCACTCCACGATCGTAAAGAGGCTGTGCAAGGTTGATAGCAGTCTGACCGCCAAGAGATGCAACAACACCCTCAGGCTTTTCAAACTCAACAATGTTCATAACATCTTCGGGAGTAAGAGGCTCAAAATAAAGCTTATCTGCAGTTGTGTAGTCTGTGGAAACAGTTTCGGGGTTGTTGTTGATAATAATAGCCTCGTAGCCTGCATTTTTAATAGTCATAACAGCGTGAACTGTTGAGTAGTCAAATTCAACACCTTGACCGATACGGATAGGACCTGCACCAAGAACGATGATTTTTTTCTTATCGGTAAGTCGGGAGGTATTTTCACCTGTGTATGAAGAATAGAAGTAAGGAATATATGCATTTGTATGACAGGTATCAACCATCTTAAATACGGGGAAGAGGTTCATTTCCTTACGTTTATTGTAAACATCAAGCTCACTGCAATCCCAAAGACGAGCAATATATTTATCACTAAAGCCCATTTTCTTAGCAGCAGTAAGAGTTTCAGCATCCTTATTAACACGAAGCTTTTCTTCCATATCAATAATGTTTTTGAATGCTTCAAGGAAGTATGGAGTAATCATTGTTACTTCATGAATTTTTTCAAGAGAAACACCGTGATAGATAAGCTCTGCAATAGCAAAAATATTATCAGAACGGAATTCTGAAATATAATCGAGAAGCTCTTCAACGCTCATATTGTCAAATTTTGAAAGATACATATGGTTAGCACCGATTTCAAGAGAACGGATACCTTTAAGAAGAGCTTCTTCAAGGTTTGAACCGATACCCATAATTTCACCTGTTGCTTTCATCTGAGTACCAAGCTTATTGGTAGCAGATGTAAACTTATCAAAGGGGAAACGAGGTAATTTGGCAATAACATAGTCAAGCTTGGGCTCAAACGCAGCGTTAGTATTAGCAATCTGAATTTCTTCAAGAGCCATACCCATAGCAATTTTTGCAGTAACACGGGCAATAGGATAACCCGAAGCCTTTGATGCAAGAGCTGAAGAACGAGAAACTCTCGGGTTAACCTCAATAAGATAATACTCTGAACTATTGGGATTGAGAGCAAACTGAACATTACAGCCACCTTCAATCTTAAGCTCTTTGATAAGCTTGATAGCTGAATCATTGAGCATTTTCTCGTCTTCTTTGCTGAGTGTCATAATGGGTGCAACAACGCAGGAGTCACCGGTATGAACACCAACGGGGTCAATATTTTCCATACCGCAGATTGTGATAGCGTGGTCATTGGAGTCACGCATAACCTCAAACTCAATTTCTTTATAGCCCTTAACACTCTTTTCAATAAGAGCTTGATGAACAGGAGATAACTTAAATGCATTTGTACCTATTTCAATAAGCTCTTCTTCGTTATTAGCGAAGCCACCGCCTGTACCACCGAGAGTGAATGCAGGACGAACAACAACGGGGTAACCGATACGGCTTGCAGCTTCTATTGCTTCCTCTAATGAGTAAGTGATTTCTGAAGGAATAACAGGCTCTCCGATAGATTCGCAAAGCTCTTTGAACATTTCACGGTCTTCTGCACGTTCAATAGAAGCACTTGAAGTACCAAGAAGCTTTACTTCACATTCTTTAAGAACACCTTTTTTCTCAAGCTGGATAGCAAGATTAAGACCTGTCTGACCGCCGATACCGGGGATGATAGCATCAGGACGCTCATGACGAATAATCTTAGCCACATATTCAAGAGTAAGAGGCTCCATATAAACCTTATCAGCGATAATGGTGTCAGTCATAATTGTTGCAGGGTTGGAGTTAACCAGAACAACCTCATAGCCCTCTTCTTTAAGTGCTAAACAAGCTTGAGTACCTGCATAGTCGAACTCTGCTGCCTGACCGATAACTATAGGACCTGAGCCTATAATCAAAACTTTTTTTATGTCTGTTCTCTTTGCCATACTAAATTCCTCCAAATATATTTAAACGTAAATTATTAACTCATTTAGTGTAAACTACTTTGCCGTCACAAACTGTGAGAACACATTCGCCGTTTACTTTCATATTTTCAAAAGGAGTTGCTTTGCCTTTTGAAAGAAAATCATCGGGGGTTATAACACCCTCTTTTTCCAAATCCCATACTGTAAAATCCGTATTAAGTGGAATACCAAATCTTTTTCGTGGATTTATTGCCATAAGCTCTATAAGCTTTTCAAGGGTAATTTCCCCTGTTTTAACAAAGTGGGTAAACATAATCTGAAATGCCGTTTCAATTCCCACAACTCCAAATGCACTACCCGAAAGACCTTTGCTTTTTTCTTCGGCTGAATGAGGTGCATGGTCAGTTGCTATCATGTCGATAGTTCCGTCTTTTATCCCCTCTATCAAGGCCAGCTTGTCCTCTTTTGACCTAAGAGGCGGATTCATTTTAAATCTGCCTTCTTCCTGCAAATCGCTATCATCAAGCACAAGGTAATGGGGACCCGTTTCACATGTTACATCCAAGCCATCTGCTTTGGCTTTTCTTATAAGCTCTACGCTTTCTTTGGTTGAAATGTGGCAAACGTGGTATTTGCAACCCGTTTCCTTTACCAATTTCAAATCTCTTTCAATAGGCTTCCATTCACTTTCACTGCATATCCCCTTGTGGTTATGCTCTTTACAGTAAGCACCGTCGTGAATATACCCACCGAAAAGAAGTGAATTATCTTCGCAATGAGCAACAATCATTTTGCCCAACGCTTTTGCTTCAAGCATCGCCTGTCGCATAAGCTCTTCATTCTGAACTCCCCTTCCGTCGTCAGAAAAGGCAATAGCTTTTTCTGCCATAGCTTTCATTTGGGAAAGCTCTTCTCCTTTTTGACCTACTGTTATTGAAGCATAGGGGTAAACATTTATTGTCGCATCTTTCTCGATAATATCTGTTTGCTCTTTAAGATGCTCTGCCGTATCGGGAACAGGGTTGAGATTAGGCATTGTCAGAACTGCGGTATAACCACCTCTTGCTGAAGCCTTGCACCCTGTTTCAATGGTTTCTTTATAAGAAAAACCCGGCTCACGAAAATGCACATGCACATCGCAAAAACCGGGAAAAATAAAATATTTATCACTATTGAAAACAGAAAGAGCAGGACAAGAAGACAACTGAGTCGCAACATCGGAACAAAAGGAGGGAGAACCGACCTTTTGAGTTGCAGCGATATTAATTGTTTTTGCCTTTAATTGCTGTGACATAAAAATCCCTTTCCGTGAATTAGGTAAAACGCTTTCGCGTTATTCGATTTTACGCGCCTGACTGCGCCAGAACCCTCCACCACACCAAAACGAGTTTCGGTGCGGTCCCTCTCCAGTTACAATATAGTCGTCTTGCTCGTTGTTCACTTCGCAATACTCCTTATTGTGCCAGTGCTTATTGTTCGCTGTATCTGCCACCGGCAGCACTCACAAACGCACCCCTACGCCAGGGAGGTAAATAAAAAGCCTTGCACATTGGCAAGGCTGAACACACAAAAACATTGATACAGCTATAGCTGTACCGATATATTCATAATCCAATCTTGCCGATCTCTCTGTACCGACTTAAAGACCTTATTTATGATACCAAAACACCACTCAAAAGTCAATAGAAACTCAGCTTTTCAGTCGCCATTTTTCAGTATATAAATAAAGCTATTTTTGTTAAGTTTAACTAAAATTTATTCTATCACAAAAAACCTTTCCAAACAAGGAAAAATATGTTGTTTTTCGCTTTTTGTTAAAATGCCCAAAAGTGAAAACTCAACTTTGTCAATGTGACGAATAATAAATGTTGAATATAGCTTTTTTATAGTGTAAAATAAAACATTGTAATATAATATAAAAAGGCGGTGAGACTTTGAGAAAAAACAGCATAATCCATATTTTTCAAAAAGGCTTTAACTATTCTCAAGATGGTCCCGGCAACCGCCTTGTTTACCATTTATCAGGGTGCAATTTAAAATGTCCCTGGTGCTCAAATCCTGAGGGTATGGAAATAACTAAAGACACACTTGCCTTAACTGTTGAAAGCATGGTAAATGAAGCGAACTCCTGCAAAATGATGTACTTTGACGGTGGCGGTGTTACTCTTACGGGTGGTGAGGTTACTTGCCAGAAGGATGCAGTTATCAATCTTTTAAATCAGCTCAAAGAAAACGGCATTAACACCTGTATTGAGACAAATGCATCTTTAAAAAACTGTGAGGATTTATTTGAAAGCGTTGATTATATGATAGCGGATTTCAAATCACCCGATACCGAAAAATTAAAATCGTTCACAGGGGCAGACCTTGAAATAATAAAAGCAAATTTATTTTCCCGAGCTAAAACAGGTAAACCTCTGCTTATAAGAATCCCCCTTATAAATGGTTTCAATAACGGCAAAAAAAATGCAGCTTTATTTGCTGAATTTTTTCGAGAGCTTAAAGAAAAAAGCGGTAATGAAAATCTTTATTTTGAAATATTGGCTTACCACGAATACGGAAAGGAAAAATACGAAAAAGCCGGTAAGAAATATAAAATGGAAAACGGTTTTGTAACTCCCGAGGATGTTAAAATTTTAGCTACAGAAATAAAAAACAAAAATTTGGAATTAATTCACACTTGAGGTGCTTGTTATGTATAAATTTGACCCAATCAAAACAACCGAAAAAGCGAAGCTTCTTTTCAGAGAAGAAAGAGCAATAAACCATCTTGAAGGTTGGTTTATCATTAAAGAAACTGAGCAGAAAGCAGATGAAAAATACTGCACTCTTCCCCCTATGAGAAGAGCTGCAGAAAAATTCAGAGAAGCGGTAAAGATTCTTCCCCTATCAATAAGCGATTATGCAATTTTTGCAGGTACTCAAAGAGATGCCTTTGCAAGAAGCTATGCTCTTATAAATCCCTCTTTCCGTGTTGAAACCTTTGCAGGCTACTGCGATCCTACTGCAGTTTATGATGATATTGACCCTACTGAAGAATTTCCGAAAGAGAGAATCGAAGCACTGCGTGAGCTTGATAAAAAAACCGACTATGTTAAAACTCTTTCCGCAGTTTACAAGGATTGCGAAAAGCTTACGGGCGAGGTTGCTTTTTTCGTTGAGCAGGTAACAGGTCACCTTATTCCCGATATGCGCTATGCTTTAAAATATGGTATCAAACAGATGCTCGCTGATATTGAAGAAAAAAGTAAAAAAGCAAATGACGAGCAGAAGGATAATTACGAGGCAATGAAAATCGCTCTTCAGTGTGCTCTCATTCTTGCAAAGAGGTATAAAGAAATTGCCGAGGAAAAATTGGCATCTGCCCAGGGTGAAAGAAAAGAAGAGCTCTCACTTCTTGTTGATACCCTTGCGAAAGTTCCCGAAAATGGTGCTGATACTCTTTACGAAGCAATTCAGAGCTTCATTATTCTCTGGGAAACAATGTGCCTTGAGCAAGCACCCAACCCCTTTGCATTTTCCGTTGGTAATGCGGACAGAATTTTCGAGCCCTACAGAGCTCATGACAATCTTTCAAGAGAAGAAACTGCCGCACTTTTCAAGCATTTTCTTGTTTTCTTCAATGTTGCGGACAGGAGCTGGGCAATTTCACAGAATCTCATCGTCAGCGGACGTGATAAAGATGGTAACGACCTTACAAACGATTCCACTTATGCGCTTCTTGATGCATACTACGAAATGAATCTTCCTCAGCCCATTCTCTCTGTAAAATTACATAAAAACACACCCGAGAAATTTTATAGTGAGCTTGGCCGCTTCCTTTTCACACCCGGTTGCCTTACCCCCTCTTTCTTCAACGATGATTCTCTTTTTGAGGTTCTTACAGAAGCAGGAATTGAACTTGACGATATTCCCGATACTTCCATTGCCGGTTGTCAGGAGCCTCTTATTATGGGTAAAGACAACGGCAACACAACAAACAGCTGGTTTAACCTTGGCAAAGTTCTCGAATTGACTCTCAATGACGGTTATTCAACAATCACAGGAGAATATATCGGAACAGTTTGCGAAAAAGAAGATGCTTTGACTGCTCTTAAAAATGTAAGAGAGCGTTTCTATAAAAATGCCCAGTATTACTGCGATGAAATGGTGAAAGCTGCCAACGGTTGCTCAAGAGCAATTTCTCATTTGCCCGTTCCTTTCTTAAGCACTGTTATGGGCGGCATTGAAAGCGGTTACGATACCCGTGATATAAACCATCAAGGTACAAAATATAATGGTAGCGGTTGCCTTATTCACGGCACAAGCGTTGTTGCAGATTCCTTTATTGCTATTGATAAGCTTATAAATGAGCGTCCCGAGGATGCACAAAAGCTTCTTGATGCTTTAAAATGCAATTTTGAGGGCTATGAGGAGCTTCATGAATTCCTTATGTCTGCAGAAAAATTCGGTAATAATATTCCAAATGTTGATAATGAAACTGCAGAAGTTGCCTCAAAAATTGCTGATATGGTAAGAGCTCAGAAGAACTATTTAGGCAACAACTTCCGTCCCGATTTCTCAACCCCATCAACTCACCTTTTATATGGCTATTGGGTTGGTGCTCTCCCCTGTGGCAGAAAATCAAGAGATATGCTTGGCTATGGCGTTGACCCACTTTATGGCGAAGCACAGAATGGTCTTGGTTTCCGTACACTTTCACTTATGAAATTGCCCTTTAACAAAATGTGCGGCGGTTATGCTTCTCATTTCGGTATTGACCCCAAATATTTCACAAGCGATAATTACGAGGGCAAAGGCGTTGAATTCAGAGATAAAGTTATGAAGCCCTTGTTCTTCAATGAACTAAACGAGAATGTTTCCCCATTCTATCTCTATGTTAACGTTACCACCGCAGAAATTCTCAAAAAGGTTCTTGCAGAACCAAAAAAATATGCACCGAGCGGAGTTTATATTATGAGAATCCACGGAACATTCGTTAACTTCCTTGACCTTTCCCCTGCAATTCAGCAGGATATTATCCGCCGACTTGACCCTGCATCAACTGCAGTTATGTGCTAAATAAAAATATGAATATTTTAGGAATTGATATAGGCACAACTACCGTTACGGCGCTTGTGCTCAGTACTGAAAAAAGCGAGATTTTAAAATCCTGCACTCTAAAAAATGATTCATTCATAGATGGCAGAGATTTTGAAAAGCTTCAAGACCCAAATTTAATAATTGAAACTGTTAAATCTGCAGTTAAAAATGTTACCGAAAGGCTTACTGTTGATGCTATCGGCATAACGGGGCAGATGCACGGAATTTTGTATCTTGATAAAAAGAATAACCCCTGCTCTCCCCTTATGATCTGGCAGGATGAACGAGGAAATGAGCCTTATAAAAACGGACTTTCCTACGCAGAATATTTAACAAAAGAAACCGGATTTAAAGCCGCATCGGGCTTCGGTCTTACTACCCATTTTTATAATTTAATAAACGACGAAATTCCAAAAAATGCAGTAAGCTTGTGCACAATTCACGATTATCTCGCCTCACTTCTCACAGGCACAAAGCCGGTTACGCACTCAAGCGACGCTGCAAGCTTAGGCTTTTATAAGTTGAAAGAAAACTGCTTTGATGAAATTGCTTTAGAAAAAATCGGCATTGATAAAAGCTTCCTTCCCCGTGTTATAAAATCTACTGCTTTAGCAGGTAAAACAAATTGTAATTTTCTTCCTGCAGGGATTCCCGTTGCCGTTGCAATCGGTGATAACCAAGGAAGCTTCTTAGGCTCTGTTGCAGATGCAGAAAATTCCGTACTTGTTAATGTTGGCACAGGCAGCCAGGTTTCATTTGTAACAGAAAAGGTTCAAGACCTTTCCTGCGGTGAAATCCGTCCGCTTACAGACGATAAATATATTTTTGTCGGTGCTTCCCTTTGCGGTGGCAGAGCTTATGCAATATTGAAAACCTTCTTTGAAAGATGTGCCGAAATGCTTGGTGGAAAAGCTGAAAACTTATACTCTATTATGGATGAAAAAGCCGAAAGCATAAGTGATTTTTCTGACTTATTAACAGTAAACTGTCAATTCTGCGGAACTCGTGAAAACCCGAAGCTACGAGGAAGTATTGAGAATATCGGCATTGAAAATTTCACTCCCGAAAATCTTATTTTCGGAACGCTCAAGGGCGTTTCAAAAGAGCTTTTCGATATGTATGAAAGCGAAAAAACACTTTTATCCTCCGCACCCACAACCCTTGTTTGCTCGGGTAACGGATTAAGAAAAAGTGAAATCTGGAGAAGAATATTTACAGAGGATTTTAAAATGACCGCAACTCTTCCAAAACATAGCGAAGAAGCCGCCGTTGGTTCTTGCGTTTTTGCAAGCGTTGCAAGCGGTATTTTTGAAGATATAAAATCTGCACAAAATACACTTTTGAGGTAAATTATGGATACAAAAGCAATAGCAAACAACCCTATATTTTTTGAAAAGAACCGAGTTTTTCGTGTATATTTAGGCGGAAGGCTTTTTAGCGATTTCTTCGGTGATGAAAGCGAAGATTCCTTCTATCCGGAGGAATGGATTTGCTCTTCAACAAAAGCTCTTAACGAAGGCAGTACCGATGAATTTGAAGGTCTTTCCACAATAAAAGATACCAATATTCATTTCAATGAGCTTCTTGAAAGTGAAAAAGAATTGATGCTCGGTAACAGAAACGGCCTTGATGTTCTTGTTAAAGCCCTTGATTCTGCTATCCGTTTACCCGTTCAAGCACACCCCGATAAAGCCTTTTCAAGAGTTCACTTCAATTCCGATTTTGGCAAGGCAGAATCATGGCTTGTTTTAGGTGCAAGAGAGGATGCTTGTATCTATTTCGGCTTCAAGGAAGGGGTAACTCCCGAAGAATTTGAAAAAGCAGTAGAAGCAAGTGAAACCGATAAATCTGCTATGGAAAAACTTTTAAATAAGATACCTGTTAGCGTAGGCGATGTTTATTTCATTCCCGCAAAAGCGGTTCATGCAATCGGTGCAGGTTGCCTTATACTCGAGGTACAAGAACCTACTGATTTTACAATTCAGCCTGAGCATTGGTGTGGTGATTACCATTTAAGCGATAATGAAATGTATATCGGACTCAGTAAAGATACAGCTTTAAGCGTTTTTGATTATTCCTATAACTATGATAGGGTTATGAAAGAATGCAAAAAAACACCCGCCACAGCTTATGAAGCTGACGGATGTAAAAAAGAAATCCTTATAAGCAACGCTGACACACCCTGCTTCAGCGTTGAAAGATATGTTTTAAATAACGGCAAAACCGAAAAGCTTCAAGGCGTTTGCGTTTATGTTGTAACTAATGGTATGGGGATAATCTCCTCTGACAATTACAAAAAAGAAATCAAAAAAGGTGATTATTTCTTTATGCCCCATAGCTGTGATGGTAAATTCTTTGTAGAAAGTGCATCTACTCTTACCCTCGCAAAATGCGTGCCACCTGTAATGTAATACAAAGCACAAAAAATAAAATTAAATTAAACTATTGCGAAGCCTATCCCTCTTTTTTGCAAGGCAAAAAGGAGGGGGACCGCGTTAGCGGTGGGTGGTACAATAAAGAAAGAGTCCCCTATGCAAGATAAAAAAGTTTTAGTGGAACGAGCTCATAAAATGCGAAAATAACCCACCGAAGAAGAAAACAAATTGTGGCATATATTACTTAAAAAAATCCGTCCCCGATTTCTCAGACAAAGAGTAATTGGAAATTACATAGTTGACTTTTGTTGTCCTAAATTAAAATTAATTATAAAAGTTGACGGCGAGCAACACTATATGCCCGAAAATGGAAAATATGATAATAACAGAACTGCTTTTCTTGAACAGTACGGTTATAGAATAATAAGATTTTACAACAGTGATATAAATAAACTGATACGAAACGCTGAGAACACAATTATTTATACTTGCAAAGAAAGAGCAGAGGAATTAGGTAAAGATATTGTAGTGGAGTTTATTAAATAGTACCACCCACCACCTGCGGTGGTCCCCCCTCCTTTTTCGTTTCACGAAAAAAGAGGGATAGGCTTCGCATTCAATTTACAATTCCTCCATTGGAGAAATTTATGATAGAATCATTACTAAAAAATAAAACCTGGACACCGAAAACAGTCGGTGAATATTTAAAAGAATTAAATAACAATGAAAACGGCTACACTAACGAAGAGAAATGCGGTTTTATAAAAGAAACCGCAAAGGAGCTTTTGAAGCCTGGCGGAAACGCTAATATTTCCTCTGCAGAAAATCTTTTAATATATGCCACTCAGCACTATTTTGAAAACACAGACCCGCAGGTGAAAGCTGATATTTATTACGAACTTGGTGAACTATATGAAAAATATAAAGAGAATTTCGTAAGAGCTTACACCTACTATGAAAAATACAGTCTGAATAATAAAGAGCATAGCGGAGTTCATTCCCTTATGCTCAAAGCACTTATTCTCCGTGATGATTTCAATTATTCAGATGAGCTTGAAAAAGAGTTCCGAATGAGCCTTGGTGAATGGGATTTAGCTCTAAAAAATGATAGGATTTATGAAAACATCGGTAGATATATAATTCTTAACCATGAGCGAAATGAGGAAGAATGTAAAAAGGTTATGAAACGCCTTTGGGGTATTATCAAAACCGATGAGCTTATCCTCCCCGATTTAGTTTTAAAGAAAAATTTGAACGATAGAGTCACAGTACCAAATAAAGTTGTTGAGTTTATTAAAATGCAAAATGCGGAATTATCTATACTATCGTAGGGTGCGCATTCATGCGTACCGCAGTTAACTATCTCATTTTTTCGGAACGGATGAATCCGTTCCCTACACTGCTCAGCCCCTCACACATCCGGCATCTAAAAAAGCATCGCTTTTTCAAGCGATGCTTTTTTATTTATTTAGCTTTCTGTTGTTTCTTTCTTCTCTTATCAACCTTAATAAGAGTTGCTGTTGCACCTGCACCGCAGAGCATAAACATTATGAACCAAGGTGCATTCTGAGCTGCCGCATCCTCATCAAGAGCGTTTGTTGCAACTGCAACGAGAGGCTTAAGAGCAACTCTCACAGCTGCCTTAAGAGGCTCGCTCTCTCTGATAAAGTCAGCAATAGGTGGTGAAAGCTTGTAGTAAGCGTTAACAAATGCTGTACCTAAAGGATTAGTTAACAAGCATTCATCACGGAACTTGCAAAGAAGACCAACCTCACCGGAATCCTTACCGTAGGAAGCGGTTGCAATAAAGCAAAGTGAAGGAACGTCAACGCTTGTGTTAGCATCGTCACCGGAAAGAATAGAGTCAACATAAACTCTGAGAACATTACCACGCTTCATTATACACGAGCAGTCGCAGTCAGCGCAATTATGCTTTTCAGTAATACCGCAGCTTTGTCCGCAATGCTCGGGAGTACATTCGCCGTAAAGAAGCTTTCCGCCTTCAGCAACACCCTCGTAGCATTCAACTGCTCGGATTGATGACTGCAATGTACCATCCTCTTTATATCTGTTCGCTGAAGAAAGAGTATCCTTGGTAATATAGTTAACAGCACCACCGTTGTCCTTAGTTACCATATTGGGAAAATGGTAAGCAACATCAAGGCTGTAATAAATCTCATCCGCTGTGGGAAGACTACCTTGAAGATAATTATAATCATCCTCAAGAGCAGCAAGAGTTATAATAACACCACATTGATTTTCAATAGGTCCGTCAACATAGCTTTCATCCTCAAAAACACGCATTGTTGCATAAATGGGAACATCTGAAAGCTGGCGGGCAGCAGCACGCTTAACGCCCTTATTAAGAATATAGAGGAAATAACCGTCACATTCCTTTGACCCGCCTGAGCAGGTTGCAGAGCTGCAGGCATCATCCTTTGCATTCCAATCCTCACCGCATTCAGAGCAAGCATAATGCTGTTCAGCATAAAGATATGAATAAGCATCATCAACCGCATCACCGTTCGGCACAATCTGAGTCATACCGAAAACATCAGCGGTCTGCGCCGCAGCAACGTTGTTGGAGCCTGAGCGCAGAAGCTCAGCAACGGTTTTAACAGCCTCCTGCTTGATGCTGCGCTCTTCAGCCTTCTGGAAAGCCCTGTAGGTTACTCTGAACATATTTGCAAGAGCGAGAACGCCAAAGGAAAGGAGAAGCAATACCACAACAAGCTCAACTATAGTAAAGCCTTTTTTGTTTTTACTAAGGAATTTAAGCATATTCCTCTCTCCTTTCTTAGTTAGTTGCGTAGCCGTCAATAGCATAAATTCTGTTTTCTGCACCAAGATTCTGCCACATACCCATATTATCAGTAGGTGAATTGTCATACCCTGCAAAGGGAACAACCTGACCATTAGGAAGATTTCTGAAAACATCAAGATTTATACCTGCAACCCAACATTCGTCGCCGTTGCTTCTGATGTTACCGTAACCACTCATATAAAGATAATTACCAATGATTCGTGCGCAGTCAAGGGTACTTGACTGCAAAAGTCCGCCGGGAGCTTGTGATGCCTGCATAGCATGAACCTTCCACTCCCAATTTCCGGAAGAATCTCTCACACCAACAACAAAACCGTTGAATGGATTTTTAAAAGCATTATACTCTATGTTCGATTGCGGTTTACCTGATATAATAATAAGGTCATCATAGCATTCAATGGCGGTAATTTCCTCAAACAATTTGTCTATTGGAGTTCCGTCATACTGACCTGTAAGCTTTATTTCCTGGACGCCATTGTTTGCAGTTGATGTTATAGGTGTTTCTCTCTTTGTATCGGGAATTGCACCAACCAATTCAACTGATTCTGTTATAATATCGTCTTCATCCTTACCGGGAACTGCCTGGAAGGTAACATTTGCGGTTGCAACAAGGGAACGGTAAACCTTACCGTTGCTGTCTCCGTAATATGCATAATACTGTTTAGTACCTTTATTAGAGCTGTTTTGCTCAGAGGTTTCAGCACTCAAGCCAACAGTTGTAAAACGCACATTTTCTCGAGAATGAGTCCAAGCATTTGTAAAGGTTGGTGACTTATAATAAAGCAGGTTATCGAAAATATTTGTTTTTCCGCCCTCAGAGGCATCAAGCTCATAACTATATTTATCTGCGCTTGTATAGGCTGCAAGAACACCGTCATTATAAACGCTGCCTAATGCAGTACCCATAAAGCCAGAAGATGCCGCACTGGACTGCTCCATAAAGGAGGAGCCTGAAACAGCATAGCCAACTGCAACTGTAACTTCATCCAATGTAGCAGTTTTAGTGAGAGTATAGTGCTCACCGGGGAACCATACATTATAGTACATATTATCTACTGAACCATTATTAATACCTGCACTGGGAACTCTGTCATAATAATCCAAATAATCTAAGCCTTTTGCAGTGTAATGGCTATCAGTATAAAAGCTTTCGTAGGATTTTGTTGCTTCGGTTGTACCGTTTGAGGTTACAGAGCCTTGAGCCATACGCCAACGGGAGCAATAACCAAAGGTGAATTGTAAATCAGGGTCATGATAGAAAACTGACTGTTCATCAACATTTCCTCTTGTATACACTTCAGCTGCTGACCCAAGCCCCGCTACCATACCTCTGCTAGAGCCGCCCTGTTCCGATATAACATCCGACCTATTCATAACATCCTGGTGAAAAATATTCCATAATTGCCATTTAAAATTATCACTTGTCGGACCAATAAAGTTTATATCTTTTGAGGCAAGCTTTGCAACATAAGCTCCATCTGCACCATTAGACATAATATAGAAAAGTGTGCATCGGCTATTATGAATATTTTTACCGTTATACATATATCTGTCATTTTTACCGATATCCGAAGATTGGCGAACAAGCGTATAAGCAGGAACAGTACCTAAATAAATAACCTGCCCTTCACCGCTACTACTTGAACCGGGAAGATAAACAGCTGATTCAATATTTATATTGGTTGAATATGGCCATACAAGGTCTTTTTCTATAGTTCCGCCATTACCTTGCATCTGACCGTCTTCACCTTTATTGCCCCAGAAAAAGCCGCCTTTTTCACCTGAGTTCTCACCAACGCCATAGAACCTATTAAACAAACAGTTTTGATCGCTATTAAATGCCAAATCATGAACAGGTATGGAGGTATATGAAAACGCACTTATAAATGCAAGATTTGTTTCAAAATGCTCATTTTCTGAGCTATCAAAAAACAACTTACCACTATAGTTTGTAAAATAAATTGGCTTTGGATACGGATTATCTACTGTACCTGCTGTAATTCTTTGGTTTCTTTTTTCAAGAATACCGTCATATACATCCCACTCTTGCCTTAACGATGGTGTATGAGTCTCGCCCTTACCTACATAACACTCTGTCCTTGGTTCCCAAACTGCTGTGTAACCCTTAAAATCATTTTCGTCAGATTTTTTGCCAGCAAAGCGGAAGGAATAAGCACCTGCTTCCGTAAGAACATAGGACATACGGCGGGAAGCCTGCGAACGATAGTTATAACCGGTTCTTCCTCCGCTGAAAACCATCATATATCTGAATTTTGTATCAAATGTGTTATATAAGGTTTCTCTTGAACAATCGATAGTATTATCTGGTGCATCGCCATAACCAGCTGCATTATCTTCTGTTCTGAAATAATACTGGTCGCTGATTTCACCGCTCCAGAAGGATGGGAAAATGGTTTCGCCTGTATCAATATTATATCTGTTATCGTATGTAGGATCAACATCATTTTGAGTGCCCAGCAAATCCTTAAGACCTGCTTCGGTATTCATATTATACATACGGTAAACCGAACCGTTTGAGCCTGCCATAACATAATATGGGTCAAAGCCCTTTTGCGCATCATTACTGATCCATTGAATAGTATTGATGGTAACGCCACTGCTCTGAGGACCGTTGCTGAGCAATTTACTATTAGTAAGCTGCATTGCTCTACCTTCAATGCTGAATTGATATTGAGTTTTATGCTCTGAGTTTTCCGCATTACCTGTGGACATATCTACCTGCTCGATACCGGCAGATGTGAAATAATCTGCAGTACCTTTACCTGCAAAAATAATATGAGCAGGCTTAATATATAAATAGTCTGAAAGAGTTTTTAAAACGCCTCTTTCGTTTACATAATAAACGCAGATTTTAAGAGGTGAAAAGGTAAAATCCGCACCGGAAAAACGGAAGCTTATTCTTTTCTTAACAGAATCAACGCTAAGAAGCTCCTGCGCATCATTTTTTATAATCTCAACGCGGTGACCATTATCATAAACCAAAGGATCCGTTGAGGTTCCTGCTGAACCTGTTTGCTTATTAGGCCTTACAACGTCGATAATAATCTTAGCTTTACCTTCTGTAATCTTGCCTATAAGATCATCATATGATAAATCTCGATATTCCTTAAGATTTCTTAATATAACTTCTCCGCTTTCCCAATCAATACCCGTTGTCTGCAAAACAATATCATGCCAGGAGGTATCGTCATAAACAACATCGGGAGTAAGCAGGTCAACTCGGGCTCTTGCACCGTGGAAAACTGTTTCCAGCTCACTCTGGAAATGGGAGGTAATTCTCCTGCCTGCTATATTCATATTTTCAAACAGCTTTTCGCTGTTCATCTTAAAGGTCATACCAATATTTGCAATGCTTATGGAGCTTCTTGAGGCAAGACCGCCCTCGATTTCCACCTTTGAATCATAAACCTCTTCAACCTTTTCTCCTGCGGCATAAAGCTGTTCATAAGAGGAAAGAAGCATAGGAGTAAACATTACAACAACAAGACTGAGCAATGCAAGGGCGCAAATAAGCTCAACATAGGTCATACCAATTTTGTTGAAAAGGCGTCTGAATTTAATTCCCTTTTTTGCGCTACGCTTTTTCATTGAATCAATCCTTTCTCTGTAGATTTATAGATATATAACATATCCGATATTTTTTTAGAAGGTTTAATTAACTTTCCCAAACAACATAGAAATCGTCAACAACGGGAGCTTTTTCGCCTGCACCTGTATATACATTACCAATCCATTTCAAATCATCTTTGGTATATGTTTTTTTATCGAAATATTTAAGGCCTTCATTGAATATCTCTTCTTTGATATTGCCCCAGACATCCCACCAAGGAGCTGATTCTATATCGCCTGCAATATCTTCATAATAAACATCCATAAAATAGCCTGTTAAAGAGAAGCCCGCCTCTTTTTTCTCATCTCCCGCTGAGGTAGTTACGGTAGTCGGTACCTCTGCATTGAAATAGAAAATATCGCCGGCATTAGCAACCTTATAAAGAATGATATCCTTACCTTTGTAATAAACTGTTTGAGTTTTATAGTTTGAGCCGTTTTCACCATAGGGAACTATCCAAACATAAGCGTCTTCAGCAAAGAAAACTCTACCTGCTCTTACAGTCTGTTCGCCCGGTTCTCCGTCTTTACATATAGTACCATCTATTTTTCTCTCACCATGAAGGTAACTGTAGGGTGTATTTTTAGGAGCAGAAAGCATAACCGTTGTCATACGATAAGCATCATCTGTCATATAAAGCGAAACAAAGCTGTTAACACTTCTGTTGAAAACTATTGTTGGTGCCTGGAAAATAAGAACCTTATAAAGAGAGGCATTTTTCGAAAGACCGTCGCCGATTCTGTTTGCTCGGCAGGGGTTAATGAGAAGGTTAACGGGCAAATCAACTTGAATTGCATTGGTCGCGGTAAATGCAACATAGTTATCAAGCTGAGCATCCTTCGCCCATTCATCCATATTATAGGTTCTCAGACAATTAAACTGAGGGTCATTATCCGGCTCACGGGTTCCTGTTACAGGGTGAAGACCGAAGGACATTTTAGTCCTATCATAGAATTTATTATCCTCACGCATTGCCTCTGCAATAGGCTTACCGTTATACATTAGATTTTCATCGGAAATAACCATGTTACCGATGCATGAGAATATATAGAGTGGCTGCATAACTGCACCGCCGCCATCTGCACCGCCACCGATAGTTGCAGATTTATCATATTCAATTTTAGCGATACCCGATGCTTTTGAGGTATCGGGGAAAATCTGATTGCTTTCAAGGTTCGTGGGAGAAATCCATTGCTCCTCGGAGGGCTTTGCAGGAAGAACCATAACGCATCTTCTGATTTCATTTTTTCCGTTAACCTTTGCTGAAGCGATAAAGGAAACGCTTCTGTTTTCAACCTTGGTATACTTTACATCATCAATATCGGTGCCGTTTATTATGGCTGCCTCAATTTTTGCTTTATTATCTTTATATTCTTTTTCTGTGAGAAGTCTGGAGTTTCCCGCACCGTCTATCTCATAATATTTAACACCATCATCATAGGTAACAGAGCAATTAGCTGTACCTAATAAAACATGTTTAGCTGAAGGTGCCTCGGAAGATGTTGTGTAAACTATACCGTCCTTTTCATATTCCTTGAATTCAGCTTCATACTCGGTAAGAGCATTTTTATATTCATCATCTGTTGCATAATCTATCTTTTGAGGCTCCTCCGGGAAAGGAATCTCCGTATTTCGATACATATAAAGAGGCTCAACAGTAATTGGCTTACGAGCATCAGGATCTTCATTGGTAAAATCATTCATCGCCTGCTCGTAGGTTCTTCCGCTATTCGGAATCATTTGCTTTTCCTCTGCCATATCGTAAAAATCTTCAAAGGCAGCAACAGATATTTCAAGCATAGTTCTGGCAAGGTATGAAGCCTTTAATTCATCTTTTCCCCTCATAGCTGACCTTGTTGCACTTTCAGACATAGTGAACATAGCCGGAAGAAGCAATGTTAATACAAGCAAAAGCGTTAACACAGCTACCAAAGCTATGCCGTTTCTGTTTGTTAAAATCTTCATACGCTCAAAACCTTTCTTTTGAAATTAATATTTAAAAATTAAAAATGAGAAATTATGGGTGCTGCGCACAGCAATTATAAAATTATCATAGTATCATCTTATTGCTCTAATTTTCTTTTTGTTGTTTTAGTGATTGATGTTAATAAATACTTGATATCCTCACAATCAACTTTAATTGAATCAAATTGCTCTTGTGTTAAATAGTTAGTTTTACAAAGAAGTTCTAACCAGTAAAGAGTTTCTGAACACTCTTTGTAGGCAATTTGCATTTTAAAAAGGAAATCTTTTTCAGAAAAACCACATTCTGCTTCAGTAATATTAGCTCCTATACTTGTTCCTGAACGCAAAACTTGTTTAGATAAAATATGTTCTTTTTTTTCTTCATTCAAATATTTATAAAGATTTACTATCCTTATAGCAAAATCTTTACTTTTCTCTAATACAATATTGCTCATAAATACACTTGAACCAATGTTGAATTAATATGAATTATAATCGGCGTAAGCCCTAAAATTTCTAATTCCTCATTCGTAATTTTTAATTTTTTATACAATAACACGAAGAACTTCTTCAACGGAAGTTGAACCTTCAAGGATTTTATCAATACCCTCCTGGCGAAGAGTATGCATACCTTGACTAATTGCAAGGTCTTTAACCTCTTGAACGCCTGAACGTTTAAGAATAAGAGATTTCATCTCAGGTGTAATCTGCAAGAATTCAAATACACCTTGACGACCCTTATAGCCTGTATTACTACAGGAAATACAGCCCTTAGGCTGATAAATTGTAACAGTATCGTCGAGAGTTTTGCCTTCGGGAATGGGGAAATCCTCCATACTGTTGCGAAGCTCACGATATGTAACTTCAACTGCTTCTTTACAACGAGGGCAAAGCACACGAACAAGACGCTGTGCAAGAACACCAACAAGTGATGACGCTGTAAGGAAGGGCTCAACACCCATTTCATCAAGACGAGTAATTGCACTGGGTGCATCATTTGTATGAAGTGTTGAGAAAACCATATGACCTGTAAGAGCTGATTCAACTGCGATTTTTGCAGTTTCGGTATCACGAATTTCACCGACCATGACAATATCGGGGTCAGCACGGAGAACTGAACGAAGAGCTGTTGCAAAGGTCATACCTGCTTTGGTATTCATCTGAACCTGGCAAATACCGGACATACGTCTTTCAACAGGGTCTTCAAGAGTAATAACGTGCTTTGTAACATCGCTAACCTGCTCAAGAGTTGCATAAAGAGTTGTTGATTTACCGGAACCTGTAGGACCGGTAACAAGAAGGAATCCGTAAGGCATACGGATGGTTTTCATAAATCTCTCCATCTGCTCGCCGGAGAATTTAATATCATCAAGAGTGATAGAGTTTCCGCCACGCTCCAAAAGACGAAGAACTATTTTCTCACCATAAACTGAGGGAAGAACTGCAATACGGATATCGTATGTATGGTCATCAACCTTAACAGTTGTACGACCGTCTTGAGGAATACGTCTTTCAGCAATATCCATACCGCCAATAACCTTAATACGAGAGCTTACTGCAGGATGGAGCTTAACGGGCTGCTGAAGAACCTCATGCAAAACACCGTCAATTCTGTAACGAACACGCAATGTTTTCTCAAGAGGGTCAACGTGAATATCAGATGCACCTGCTTTAACTGCATTTGTAATAACCTGGTTAACGAGCTGAACTGCAGGTTTTTCATCTGCTGCAAGATCATCAAGAGCTGCAAGCTCCTCTTCTATTGCCTCATCCTCATCATAAGTATCAATAGATGAAGCGTTGTTAACGATTGTATTGATAGCCGCATTTAGCTCTGTATCAGTTGAAACAAGAGGTACAATCTCAAGTCCGCCTGTAATAACAGAAAGGTTATCACGGGTAACAATATCATTAGGGTTACGCATTACAACGAAAAGCTTTTTATCTTCTTGGTAAAGAGGAAGTATACCTTTTCTTGAAATTAAATCTGCAGGAATTGTATTTGCCAATGCAAAGTTAATACCAACCTCCTCGATTGATACATATTTGCAATTAGTTTTCATTTCGATTGCTCGTGCAACCTGCACCTCTGTGCAATAACCTAAATCAACAAGAATTGAACCAAGCACTGCTTTGGTTTCTTTCTGTATGTTTAATGCTTCAAAAATCTGCTCCTCTGTTGCAGCTCCTGTTTTAACAAGGAAAAAACCTACGCTACCGGGAACAATTACATTAATATCTGCCAAAACGAACTTCCCCTTTGAATAATCTATAAAATAGGCTATAAGTCGAACTAATTTTAACAAATTGTTCGACTTTGCCAAGTAATATTTTAATTATGCTGCGGTTTCAGTATCTATAACCGCACTAAGAACTCCCTCTGCACCATTCTGAGAAAGAATTGCAAGGGAAATTGTTGCTTCATACTCATCCCCGGATTTCACAAGTGATATTGCATCAAATCTGTGAATCTGCTCAAGGGTTGATATGTAAGACATATAACTGTGAATATTTTCGAAGGTTCCTTTTACATTGAAAACAAAAATTGTTTCTTGGGTCTGCTGAGGAACCTGTGTTACTTCTATAGTTGAAAGCTCAAGGCCAAAGTTTTCACATGTAGCAATAACTTCCTCTTGAAGAATATAAACATCCCCCAATTCATCCGGAAGAATACCTTTATAAACTTCAAGCTGCTGCTCTGCCTTTTCACTCTGAGCACGAAGCTCTTCAAGAATAGCAATTTCTTTTAAATTCTCTTGATATGAAGCACGAACTTCTACGATTTCCTTTTTGGTCTGAACTATATCGTAAATAAGGAATGCAATTCCCGCAATAACTAAAAGTATAATAAGAACCAAAATAACCGCTATTGTATAAGGAGAATTTTTTATATCTTTTAAATCAATATTTTTGCCTTTCATATTAAAACTCTCCTTTCCTTATTCTACTGCAACATCTGTTGCTTCTGCAGTGGTTTCTTCACCTGTTGTTTCAACAACTTCGCCATTTTCATTAGTAACAGGTTCTGTTGTTGTAACAACGGGAGCTGCGCCACCCTTGCAATTTATGCTGATTGTAAACTGAACACGTTCGCCTACATTTACAGAATAATTTACGCAAGCAACACCCGAAATATCTTCCATCTCGCTGAGAGTTTTCTCAAATGCGAGGTACTGTTCACGATTATCGCAAGTACCTGTAAGGACACAGTTACGAGAAATTTTCCAATCTGTACATTCAATATTATCAATCGAAATACCGGGTGCCTTAAGATTTGAAATCTTTGCAAGGAAATTAACAAGCTGGGGCTCATCAACTTGAATGTCTTCGATAAGCTTTACCTTCTCTTGAAGAGTTGCATTAATTTCACGGAACTGCTCAAGCTCTGCTACCTTCTGAGCATATTCATTATCAAGCATACGAACCTGCTCAAGCTTGTTATTAGCGTGCATACGGGTAAAAGAAACAACCATAAGGAATAAAGCTAAAATAACAAGAACAACAAGTGCATAAATCTGTATTCTTTCAAGTTTTTTTCTGCCGTCTAAACGCTTCCTGACGCTCTCCGGAAGCAAACTAACTCTATATTTCACGATTAACCCTCCAATGCTACCTTTGCAAGACTGATGCAACCTGCATACTTACTTGCATCGAATGATGCTGTTGAATACTCCTGGTATAACTGAGGAATTTCAAGAGGTACATAACTTTTTTCAGAAAGCTTATCAAGGACATCCTTCTGAAGCTCGGTTGCTGCTGAGAAGAAAATCTTATTCATCATATAGCCTGTTTGCATCTGGAAATAGTTGATTGAAGATGAAAGCTCTGAATAAAGCAAATCAACAATCGTGTCCATTTCAAAGGTTACAAGCTCATGAGGATCATTGAAAAGCTTTTTGATTTCAACAACTGCTCTGTCGGGAACGTTGATAGAACGAACCATTTTGATTTCTTTATCTGCAATCGCAACGAAATCGATAACATCATCTGTAACACAAAGGAAGCCAACAACATCCTCCGGCTGCAATTTATCAATAATAACTCGTGTCCATGCAAGGAATGAGCTATCAATATCAACAACTTGAAGCTTTGCTTCTTCAAAATTCTGAATGAGGTTCTGAAGCATAAGGTTTCTTGCACCAACAAGAAGAACGTTCAATGCAGGCTGGTCATCATCATCAGTTGTTTCATCAATTACAACGAAATCAAGACCTAATTCTGACACAGGAACAGGGATGAAATCCTGGGCCTGCATTGTTATAACACCTCTAAGCTTTTCATCGGGTACCTTCGGAAATGTTGCATAACGCATAATAACGTTTTCATTATTAACGCCAACAACAATAGGTGCATTAGTATTAAATTTGCCGCGATTTAATAAATCTGTAAGCGCTGCATTGAAAAGAGGCGGGTCAGATATCATACCGTTTGATATAACACCGGACTCAAAATCTTCTTGTTCAAACGCGGTTACTTCATATTTGCCATCTGAAACTTTTGTAAGCTCTACTGCATAAATATCATGTGAATTATATTCAATGCCTATAGCACTATTCACTTTTGCCATTGTATCTACTCCCTTGCAAAGGATTTGAATTATTTATAATTATGTGGGTGTTGCTGTTGTTGCCTGGAAAACAGGAAGATAAAGAGCGATGATAAGGAAACCAACGATACTTGCAAGACCAACAAGCATAATGGGCTCAAGAGTCGAACCTAAGCTCTTTGCAAGCGTATCAACGTCTTCTTCATAGAATTCTGCAACTTTATCAAGCATGGTAGGAAGCGTACCTGCTTCTTCACCGATTGCTATCATACCAATAAGCATTGGTGGGAACAAGCCTGATACATCAAGTGCTTCGTGAATTGTACCACCATTTTCAACGTCTTCGATTGCTTTTGTAACTGCCGCTTCAACAAGCTTTGAACCCGATGTAGGTCCTGCTGTTTCAAGGGCCTTAACCGCTGTAACACCGCCACCGATAAGAGTAGCAAAAATTCGGCAGAAACGAGCAAGAATTGTTTTAGTAATAAGTTCACCAATAATGGGACATTGCATTTTATGGTTTTCCCAGAAATGCTGAATCGGGGGTGACTTAATAATTCTTATTATCAAGAAAATTATAACACCGATTGCAGGGAAAATTGCATACCAATATGCACGTAATGACTCTGAAAGGAAATAAACGAACTCAGTAATCGGGTTCAAATCTTCAACAGAAGCGGTCATGCCCTGGAAAGTGGGAACCATGAAAATAAGCATAACAATAAGGATTATGATAGCAAATGCACCAACCATTTTTGGATATGAGGTTGCTGATTTAACAGAGTCCTTAAGCTGTTTATCCTTATGTAACTGGTTGGACATGGCAAGCAAGGTTTTATCAAGCATACCACCCATTTCACCGGCCGCAATCATCGAACAGAAAAGGTCGGAGAAAACAGGACGCTGAGCAAGGAACGCTTCAGAAAGAGCAGAACCGCCCTCAACATCATCTGCTATATTTTTAATTGCAGTTGCAAGTGTCTGATTTGTTGTCTGTCCAACAAGAGTCTGCATAGACTGAGTTACCGGAATACCGGCACTAATCATAGCGGAAAGCTGACGAGCAAACATTGACATATCTGCAAGTGAAACTTTCTTACTTCTTGTTTTCTTTACGCCTTTACTTTTTGTTTCGGAAAGGTTTGTAACAACAACGCCTGCTTCACGAAGTTTTTCATACGCCTCGCCGGTATTGCTAGCAACAACCTTACCGGTTATTGACTGACCTTGTCGGTTTAACGCTTCATACGTAAATTCCAAGAGTCTGCCCCCTTATATAATGAATATCAATACATCTGAATCTGTCTTAAAATTTCTGCTCTTTCTACGCAGTTTTCCAAAACTGATTCTCGGTTAATTTTTTGTTCTCTGAGTAATTTAAGAAGAGCCTGGTCCATAGTCTGCATGCCTTCTTTTTGAGCGGTTTGCATGGTACTGTAAATCTGATGGTCCTTGCCCTCACGAATCATATTTCGAATTGCAGGACTATCAACCATATATTCAACAGCAGAAACTCGACCACCGCCAAGACGGGGAAGAAGCTGTTGGGAAATAACCGCACGAAGAGTATTACTAAGCTGACTTCTGACCTGGTTTTGCTGCTCACTTGGGAATGAGTCGATAATACGAGCTATCGTAAGAGGAGCAGTCTGAGTATGTAATGTTGAAAGAACGAGGTGACCTGTTTCAGCAGCAGTAAGAGCGATACTGATACTTTCGGGGTCACGCATTTCACCGACCATAATAACATCGGGGTCGTGACGAAGAACTGTTCTCAATGCATTATTAAAGCTATGTGTATCTCCACCGAGCTCACGCTGTCTGATTATAGAACGCTTATGAGAATGTAAGAACTCGATTGGGTCTTCGATTGTAACTATGTTGTATTCATAGTTAATATTCATATAATTAAGCATTGCCGCAAGAGTTGTCGACTTACCGCTACCTGTTGGTCCTGTAACAAGAATAAGACCACGGGGAAGAGAACAAAGTCTTCTTACATCAGCAGGTAAACCCAAGTTATCAAGAGACGGGATTTCAAAGGGAATTGCTCTGAAAACCGCTGCTAAAGTACCTCTTTGGACAATAACATTACCTCTGAATCGAGCACATTTAGGAACCGCATAGGAAATATCCAACTCAAGATTTTCTTGCAAATCTCTTTTATTTTTCTCATTTAATACCTGCATAAGCAAGGTTTCAACATCAGCTGGCATCATTGGGGGAAAATCCTGCTTTACGATGTCGCCATCTATACGAATGCAAGGTGGCATACCAACAACAATATGAAGGTCGGAACCTTTTTTTTCTACTGTAAGCCTGAGCAGCTGCTCAAGGCTTACAGGATAATTAGTTTGTTGATTAAGATACTCCACAACAGTCACTCCAAATGTGAATAATTTATTTTAATTCAGATTAAATCTGACCCCACATATTAAGGATAAGGTCAATATTTTCGGGTGATTCAAGAACATAAAGAACTTGTTTTACGCCTTCATCTGAAGGATCGAGGTCTTCTGAAAGCTCAAATGAATTTGCTACATCAGGCTTGTTGATAAGCTTTGCAACAAGAGCAATCTTTGTATTGAGAACTTCAAGTTCAGCAGCATCGGTAATTGTTGCAATGGGATAATACATATCACCAAGGTTGTTATCAAGAGAAGCAATAAGCTCTTTGATTTCTTCAACTTTGTTCTGGTTACAATATACCATAATTGAAGTTGTGAGTTCGGGATATGAACCGAAGTAGAATTCAACACCTTCGATATCTACAAAACCGATTTTGCTCTGAAGCTCGGATGCAACGATATTCTGAAGCTCGTATGTGAAGAAGGTTCTTGTAGCATCGTTGTCAGCAGTATCGTTTTCTTTAATACGCTCAACAGCTTCATCAACTTCATCAGCAGCACCCTTAATCCAGATTCTCTTTTCATAGAGATCAAGACCAAGAATTTCAACATCATAACCGAATGTATCGATAATATCGCTTGCATTTTCCTTAGTGATGTACTGAAGGTCAACCTTAACAAGAGATGTTTCGCCATCGGTAATTACAGTATCATTGCTTGTGTTGTCTTGATTGTTGTTCTGATTATTGTTCTGATTGTTATTTGTTGTATCATCATTTGCAGTGTTATCGCCGTTGGAATCCTCTGTACCGTCAGTTGTACCGTCAGTACCTTCTTGAACGTTAACATCTTCAAAGTCAACAAGCTTCTTAACATTCATAATATCTTGATATGCATCACCGGAAGCATAAACATAAAGTGTCATGGGGTGAGCAGACATTACGATACCTGTGTGAAGACCGAGTGAACCAAGCAAGCTGCTGAATTCACTTGCAGAAATATGTTTAAGTTCGATAGCGGAAAGGCTTGTGCTGATGCTTGCGCTACCAACTGTTGTATTCTTTTTGTTATCGAGAATTTTGATAAGCTGATTAACCTTTGCAAGCTCCATAGGAGTGCCGGTAATCCAGAATTCTCTGAGGTTTATATCAACTTTTACAAGCTTAACGGAAACACCGAGAGTTGAAAGCTGAGAAGTAAGAGTATCTGTAGATATGTATTTAAGAGCAAACTTTGTGAGAGCCTGGCTGTCAACAAAGCTTGAGTTAAGAGTTGAAGCTGTACCTACATAAATGATGTCGTCATTTTTGATATAAGTCATATCAACCATACGAAGAATGTAGTCAATAGCTGTAAGAGGAGTTACATTATCAAGAGAAATCGCAGGAACAGTTGTAGTTGAACCTTTGAAAATCATTGTGTAACCTGTGTGAGCAAGGACAGTTTCAAGAGCACCAATAAGGTCAGCATCTTTGAAGTTTACAGAAATTGTGCTTGATGAACCGTAAACAGTAGTTGAGTCATCTTCAACTGCCATTGCACCGGGAATATCGAGCTTCTGACCAACATAGAGCTCAGCTGAAGCTGAAATGCCGTTAGTTGTAACGATGTCAGAAACAGTTGTACCGTGAGCGGCAGCGATAGAAGAAAGTGTATCGCCCTGTTTTACGATGTAAGTTCCCATAGCCTCGTCGATTGCACTACCTGCTGCTGAAAGAGGCAATATAGCACTCATAAGCATAACAAGAACAAGTGCAAAGATGCCTACGGATCTCATTTTGCGTTTACTTGTTTTCATTGGATAATCCCCCTAATTTATATATATTAATAAATTATTAACTAATTAAGATAAGCTGAGCTTCTTTGTCATTTCGCCCGCTTTGAATATAACATAATCAGAAGCAATTTCAATAAGCTCCCAATTAGAATCGCCTATTGTTTCACCGGTTGAAAGAACTAAAACATCACCGTTTGAACCGACTTGAATAAGAGCTGTCTTAAGACCGCTTGAACCAACAACAGAACCGGTATAAGAAGCGTTTGCAAGGATGTCGGGTGAAAGCGGATCATTATCAATAAGCTCAACAAGCTCTTTATCCTTAATAATATTGTTTCCCGGAATAACCTGAACCTCGTTTGATTGAGTTGAGGTGTCAAGATTTTCTCCGTTATCCTCACCTGATAAAATACCATCGCCGAATATTACCAAAAGGAATATCGCAACAAGGATAAGGAAAAGAATTACCGGAATAACAATTTTCATCCAAGGATTTTTCTCAAAGAATTGAGAGAGCTTAAGAACAACGCTACTCTTCTCCTTAGCTACACCTGCCGTTTTTTCTTTCTTTCCGAATTTGGGTAATTCAAGTGCCATAAAAAAGCCTCCAAACCAAAGTATATAATTACCTAAAAAATGCAAAGCCAAGCGACATTTTTGTGCTAAAGTGCCAAAAACCTCGCTATAGGGCGCAAAATGCCCTAAAATAGACTATATCACATTAGATATAATACTACAAACACCCCAAATAATCAATACTTTTTCACCAATCTGTTGAAAAAAAGCCGCCTAAACCCCTTAAAACTTTTTTGGAAAAATTTATTCAAATTGACGAAAAGCAAAAAACTCCCGAAAGCGTTGCTTTCGGGAGCATTTATCATATTATTTTGATGATGAGGAATGGTGTCTGCGGTGATGTCTGCCTCTACTGCTGTTTGAACGGCTTCCGTAGTAGTAGGAAGAACCGCGGCTGCCATAGTAATATGAAGAGCCGTAATATCCGCCGTAACGATTTGAGAAATAACCGCCGTAGCCATAGCCACTCTTACCGCCGAAGTTAACATTACCGCTACCTGCACGGTTATAAATGCAGCCAAGGATTTCTGCTTTAGCAGTAGTAAGGTCACTGAGAGCATATTCAATCTGAGGAATAGCAACTCTGTTTTCGGAAGTAACGAAAATAACTGAGTCTGTATAGTTAGCAACAATCGCTGCGTCAGCAACAACACCTGCAGGAGGACAGTCAACGATAACATAATCGAAGTTTTCTCTTGCCTGCTTGATGATGTTAGCCATTGCTTCAGAAGCAAGTGTTTCAGAAGGGTCTTGAACTGCTGCAGAAGCAACAAGTAAATAGAGGTTAAGCTTTTCGATATATTTTACAGACTCTTCGAAGGTCTTCTTACCTGTAACGATATCATAAATACCTTTTTCGCCTTCAACTGAAATACCGAGGGTTTTGCAAACAGCAGGCTTTCTCAAGTCAGCGTCAATAAGAAGAACTGATTTACCACTCTTTGCAAGAGAAAGAGCTGTATTGGTTGAGCAAGTAGTTTTACCTTCACTTTCAGTAGAACTTGTGATACAGAAAACGGAATAACCTTTTTTAAGCTTAACATTTTCAATTTTTGTTCTTATAAGCTTGAAGGTTTCAATGAAAGGAAGACCAACGTTCTTATCTGTAATAAGAAGTCTTGTACGGTCATTTTTATTTTTACCTTTACTCTTAATATCAGAAACAGTTGCAAGAATGTTGATATTGAAATTGCTCTTGATATCATCGGGAGAAAGAAGCTTGTTCTGAATTTTTGCTGTAATAAGGATGATAACAACAGCAAGACCTGCACCCATAAGAAGACCAAGTGCGGTATAAATGAGAGTTGAAGAGTCAGAAGCAAGCTTTGCTTTTGTAGCATTATCCGCAACACTGATTTCAGCAGTGGGGAATACATCCTTAGCAATTTCGGGGTAAATACTCTGAATTGCAGAAGCAACAGCGTATGTAAACTTATCGTCACCGGATTTAACTGTTACACGAATAAGAGTTGTATCCGGAACAACTTCAACAGAAATTGCACCTCTGAGGGCCTCTTTGGAATACTCCTGCCCCGTTGTTGATTCAACAATAGTCTGAACCTTTGTTATAAAGTCATTACCTGTTTGAATAAGAGTTTTAAAGTTGTTAGCAAGGGTTGTTGAAGCTTGGGCGTCACTGGCCGTTGTATATAAACCGGCAGAACCTGTAATCTCCTTATCCTTGTTAGAAACATTGAAAATAATTCCGGAAGTGTACTCTTCTGTATAAGTGATTTTAGCAATACCAAAACCTGCAACAGAAAAAGCAAGAACGAAAGCAACGATAAGCCACCATTTGTTAAGAACCTGTCTGATAAGCTTAATTATGGGCTCAAGGCTGTTTTCTTCATCATAAGATGATTTTTTTTCTTCGTAAGCCATTTTATAATCTCCTTTGATTTATTTGGCAGTATTGCAAAAGACCGCAATACTCTATCTTGTATATTCTATCACAAAAAAAAATATACTACAATAGTTTTTTAAAATTTTATAGTCCCATATCATTTAAAAAGTTTTTTTGGTTTTCTTTTTGTGAAGCGTTGACTGAAGAAACCATTTTTCTTTCGTTATCGATTTTTCTTTTATTAAAAACAGAAGATATGATTCTTATACCCCAAAAAGCAGGTAAAAGAACCGGGAGCTTTTTAAGAATTTTGTATCTGAATGACATTGTTTTTAATGGTGGAAAAAGTCTTTTTAAGAAATATGAGCTTGAATTATCATCCAATCTGCCTTGAGCAACACCACTGAGATAGTTATTGGTTTCATTGCCGAAAACACCGCTGAGGATTATAAAATCGCTCATTTGCTTAATAATATCACTGCACTCCCCTGCACCGAACCAAAAATCGCAAAGGTTTTCAATCTTTTCATTAAATTTAGTTAAACCAATTTCCGAAAGAGCTTTATCAAGAAGCTGGCGGTTACATTGGGGCTTAAGCTTATTTTTAAGATAATAGTGGTCGATTATACTTTTAATGCCGGTGCCTGCGGTTTCAAAATGGTGGGCGGTATGAGAAAGAATATAAACATAAAAATCCTCGTTGGTCATTTTCATATTAAAGCCGTCAGAGGAAATCAATCTGTCGAAAGCACCCTTGTAATAATCATAGCCCTTATCATAGTCATATTTAAGCTCTTGATGGAGCTCAACAATAAGAAAAGGCTTTTTGATATAACCGACATCCTTATCATCAGCATTTGAATTGCATTGGTAACCACGGTCAATAAGAATTTTTTCAGCCTTACTGAATTTTTCCTTTTCAACGTATAAATCCATATCAAGCATGAATCTTGCATCCGGGTTATCGTAAAAGGCACTTACCTTTGCGCCCTTTAAAAAGCAATGCTTGATTTCAGCCTTTGATAATTCAACAGAAAGCTCTTCCTGTTCTTTATTCTGAGCTGTGTATCTTGCGGCACATTTAAAAAGCTCTTTGCTGAAAGCTCCTTTAATCTTTGAATCTGCGAAGCTGCATTTCATTACCAAAGGTGCAACCATTGAGGTAACACGATGGTTTTGGGAAAGCCTGTAAAGCTTTTCAAAATCAGTATTCTCGGGGAATTGAAACTCGCTCCCCGTGATTTGCGCTTTAATTGCATCTATAAGAATCGAGCCTATGTCGATTACAGCTTGTGCTTCTGCGGAACGGATGAATCCGTTCCCTACTACGTTTTCATTGCCACATTCCGCTTTCCGCTTTTCGCTTTTTAAAGCTTTTTCTTTTACAAAATGCAGCTTATATCTTAACCGTCTGACAGGATATCTTGTTTTAATATTTTTAAGATATTTTTCCTTATGCTTAAGATATTCAGTATCAGTATCAACATCAATTTCTTTTCCGTCAATTACAAGAATTTTTGCTATACCTATTATATTAGAGTCTGTTATACCGTGCTCTAAAATAAATTGGTTATCACCGCACATAACATATTCGCCGTTTTCATTAATATCAACAACTCTATGCAAAACAAAAGCACCGTCAGTTCTGCGGTAAAGAGGCATATCGCCGATTTTAAGCGGTAAAACAGGTTTAACAATTTTTACATAATCTCTGTTTTGATAAAGAAGCGGGTTCATGCTTGTTCCGGTTATCGGAATCTGAAAATCCAACCCACGATTAAATGCCTCCTCAATAAAGGTCAGCAAGGTTTCCATATTAAGCTTTGGCATAAAATCACATCCTTTTTTAGAGCAAAATCCGTTCCCTACATTGTTTCTTGATACGGATAAATCCATACCCCACGATTTCTACCGTAGGGTACGCATTTATGCGTACCGCAATTATTCTCATTTTCTGCGGAACGGATGAATCCGTTCCCTACGTTGTTTCATAACACAAGCCGGGTTGCCCCGGCTTGCTTATAATAATCATTTTTTGAGGTTTCCTCACACTCTCGCCCGCCGATGCGGGCAAGAGCAATAAGATTTAACAACCTTAAAAGCGGTAATTAATACCAGCCTGTATCGTTGTCGTTATCTGTATAAGAAAGTGTGAGTACATCCTCGAGCTCGAACTCCATGATTTCGAGCTCAGGTGCTGTGTATTTTTTCATTTAAAAAATACTCCTTTCAATATGTCTTAGTATTATTGAATCACTGGAAAAAGTCTGAATAATGGAACTCAATTCCGCCTTCGCCGGGCTTACCGATAACAATATCGGATTCCGTTGTAGCCGGCAGAGTTGTGCTCGGCACTGTTGTATGAACAACCTTTGAAGCTGTAAGAACATCCTCAAGCTCAAATTCAACAACAGTAAAATCGGCTTTTTCGTAAGCTTTCGAAATCATTTAATTATGCAAGGGGTGTAAGACCGGGATTCAAAGCTACAGAAGCTGCATAGATGTCCTTAACAGCCTTAGTAGAAGCAGCATCTGTCTTATATGTTGCACCGTCTTTCATAGTAACTGTAAATTCTACAGAAACAACTTCATCACCTGTGGGATCGAAGCCTTCAAATGCAGCACGGAACATATATTTGTCGCCGGATTTCCAGATTGTGTTAACTGTTGAAGATGCGTTGCCGCCACTTGCTAATGTTGCAACTGCAACGATAGATGCGATGTTAGTAACTTCGTTCTTACCTGTTGCGTCATCTTTTTCTGTTAAAACTTCAAGACCTGTGAAGCTACCTACAAAGCCGAACAAGTAGTCTTCGATAACAGGTGTGCCGTTTGCCCACTTGGACTGTGTACCTTCGTGGTTAACCTTTACAGAAGGACCGGAAGAAACTTTGAATGTTGCTGTACCGAAATCATAGTCAGTACCTGTACCATTGTCACCATAAGAACCTTCACCTGCAACATCAGATGAGTTATAAGCATACCATGTGCCATAACAATCGGGGTTGTAACCGATTGTATATGTGCCATCAGCAGCATCTTCTTTAACCTTCATTTTGAATGAGAAAAAGTAGAACTCATTAGATATTGTATCAACAAAGCCATCGGAACCAGCGATAGAAACAAAGCCAATAGCATCCCAATCGTAACCTGCAGTAATGCTTTCGCCTACTACTGTTGCATTAGGAACAATCTGAGACATGGGGCCTACAAAACCTGTCTGTGAAGCGTCAATATTAAAGCCATGAGCTGCTGCACCAGTTGAAAGGTTGTAGTCAGAAGTTGAGCAGAATTCAAGGACTTTTGTGTTATAACCATATGCCCAACCGCCGCTTGCACTAAATTTACCAGCAGCCTCTTTCGAATGTACACCAAAAGAAATTGTAACTTCTTCGCCTGGAGCATAAGTGTCTTTATCTGTTTTAATAAGCAACTTAGCTGCTGCATCGCCTGTGTAAGCAGCAAATGTTCCAATAGCGAAAACATTGAAAATCATGATGATGGCAAGAGCCACACCAAGAATTCTTTTAGAAATTTTCATTGGATTTTATCCTCCTATTAAATTATTGATAATTATCATTATAGCCATTATGAGTTTTAGCTAACGCCGCTGCATCAATCTTTGTACCAGCAACATGATTATATACTGCGAGAGCATCGTTTGCATTAATTCTGTGAGCAAGTGTTTTGTTAGTTGCATGACAGTTTGCTGCTAATGCTTCTACGCTATCACTAACAAATGTGTATTTACCTGAAATAGAATTATAAATGTTACCAGAATCGGTTGCATTCATAAGACCATCACCATTAACATCACCAAAAATAACTACTACAAATACTTTTCCTGTTGATGTTCCATCTGAATTTAAAACTTCAACAGTTGTACCTGTACCAAATCCACCTGATGTTTTAGTGATTTTAAGTGAACCACCATTTGTAGCGGTAAGATTTGATAACGTGTCACTACCATACAAGAAATTCTGATTTTTAAAAGTGTTATTTGCTATCTGTTTGAAACCGTAAACAACACCAGTAAATTTACCACCAAATGTTTTGTGTGTATCGATAACAACACCATTAGTAGTACCAACACTTGTAAGAACAAGCTCTGCTGCTGCATCACCAAGAGTTGTTGTAGCAGCGTCTGCGTTAACATTCTGGCCGTAGATCATATCGCCTGTTTCGAGATATTCATCTGCCATACGAAGAGCAATAAGAGTACCTTCGGGTTTAGCATCTGTTTTAGCTTCGTCAGCGTCGATAGTAAGAGTTGCAGATTCACCTTCGGGAACGCTGTAAGTAAGCTCAGCAATAACTGCATCTGTTAATACTACAGCTTCAGCGCCATTTACGGGATAAGGAACGATAACAACCTTACCTGTATCCTTATTAGCGTCAATAACAGCACCGTAATCTTCGGTTATACCGTTATCATTATCTACAACGAGAGCTACGTCTGTTAATTTAACATTATCATTGGGATTGTTAACAACGAACTGAATAGCACCAACCTTATAGTCAGTTGTAAGCTTAACGGAAACTTTCCATAAGCCGTCGCCATCTTCGTCGCCGTCATTTTCAAGAGCCCATGTCTGATGGTATAATTCTTTATCAGCCTCATATTCGCCACGAGTGCCTTCAATCGCAAAAGCGGAAACAGCAAAAGTGGAAAGGATGAATACGAGTGCAAGAACTACACTAAGGATTTTCTTAGACATATTTTTGCCTCCATTTGATAATTTTTTCAAATTCTCTCCAAAAGCAGTCCGAGGACTGCACCTTATGATTGATTAATCAGAAACCAAGCTCATATAAATGCAATGCATATATATATAATAGTATATGATTTCCTCTTTCCCCTCCCGCCGATTTCTCAGCGAGAGAGTTTTTCAATCAAAGGATTTTTATTAAATCACTTGCGTGAATTAATTAATTATTTATTTGCTCAATTAAGCAACATCCTTGTTAAGAACCTTGTTAACAACTGCACTGAAGTCCGCTGCAACGATTTCTTCTGAATCTACATTAAGATTACCTGCAAGGAAGTAGCAGCCTTCAAGCTCAGCCTTTTCTTGAGCAACGAGTGCTGTGTAAGCTGCGTCAATAACGTCAGCAACACCGTCACCGTTAACATCAGCTTCAACAACAATCTTAATTGTTGCAACAGGAACCTTAACGCCACCAACAACTGTATAGAAGGTAACAACAGAGTTTGTACCTGCGAAGCCATCAGCTGTGGTTTCGATTGTGTAGTTAGCGTCGTTAGCAACTGTGATAAGGTCTTTTGTTACGTTTGCATTTGTTGCAGTTGCAGCAAGGAGAGCCTTAACAGCGTCTGCATCAAGCTCGGGAGCGATTCTTGCAACGGATGCAGTAATATCTGCAATACCTGCTTCCTCGTCACCGGGAACAACAACCTCAGTTGCTACATTAGCACCTGTAATGTTGAGGCCTTTGAATTTAAGTCTTGCAAGAGCTTCCTTAAGCTCTCTTGCTGCCTGGTCGATAGCATCCTGCTCGTCTTCAGCGTAGGGCTCTGTATTTACATAGAGAGCTGAACCGGGGAAGAGCTGAACCTTATCGCCGTCAGCGTTTGTAAAGTCATTGTAACCAAGCTCTGCGAGAACCTGACCAAGCTCTTTATTTGTGTTGTCATAAAGGTTTGCGTTAGCAAGTGCCTGAGTTGCCTGAGCAATAAGCTCTTCAAGCTCAGAATAGTCAGCTTCAGCTTCAACAAGAACGAGCTCGTTACGGCAGCAGAGGAGTTCCCATTTAGCATCAAATACTGTCATCTGAGTGGGGTTAGCAAGAACAGCCTTAGCATTGTCATAAGCTGCTTTATACTTAGCCCAGCTACGAGCAGTATAGTTGCTTTCTGCCTTAACCATTGCATCTGCAGAAGCGATTTCGTCTGCAAGATATGTTGTAACTACGCCATGGTCACGAGCAAGAAGACGGGGACCCATCTTATCAAGATAACCGGCTGCCATTTCAACGTCAAGAAGAGAAGTTGTCTGATACTCATTCTTCTTATCCTTGAGCCACTGAGCTGTTGCTTCTTTATCTTCCTTGCTCATATCTTCAAGAAGAGCAATGATGAAGTCTTCATATTTGTCGCCTGCAACAAGAGCTCTGAGGTCATCCTCATTGATTCCTGTGTAGGGGAAGATCTGGTCGATTTCATCAACTGTTGCGTTAGATGCATCGTTCTTAAGGTTGATGTAGTACTTAGCATCGTCACGAGCGTCATTATAACGGTTCCATCTATACATCTTATAATCTGTATAGTCTTTTGTATCGCTGTAAGCTGCTTCAGAAGCATTAAGCTGTGCTTTAAGAGAGTCAATTGCTGCGTCGATGTTATCGCCGGCACCCTCTCTAACTGTCTGAATAGCAGATTTTCTACAATAAGAAACGTCGTTGGATGCAACTTCAAGAGCTTCATAACGAGCCTGGAAGTCATAAACTGTGTTAGCGTTGAATGCCTGCATACCGCCCTGAACACCGTTAACGAATGCGGGAACATAGCTGTTAATTGCAGTAGCACAATCGATTACAGTAACCTTCTTAACGTTGATTTTCTCACCGTCAACTGTTACATAACCGTTTTCGCCTTCTTCGTCAGTAATTGTAACTGCGGATTCAGCATAAGTTGTAACTGTTTCATTGTAAACTGTGCCGTCCTTACCTGTGTAAGAGCCTGCCCATTTACCTGCATCAGCATTAGCAACCCAAGCTGTTTCTGTGAAGGCAGTTTCACGAAGAACCTTTTCACCGTTTTCATCAGTTGTATCAGCTGCTTCAAGAAGAGAGCCTGCATAAACCTTACCTGAAAGGTTATGGTTAGAGCCAAGTCTGAGAGCTTCCATTTCAGAAGCTGCAAGAGATACTAACTTATTATAGTGAATATCATCGTAGTAGTAAAGAGTAAAGTTGTGAGGTCCGTTAGTCTTACCCTTAGCTGTCAATGTAATTGACCAGGTTGAGTTTGAACCTGAGGTCTTATTAGCTGCTTTCCATGTTGCTTCGTTAACAGAACCGTTAACTGTAAGAGCATTACCGGAGCCGGACTGTACTTCACCGTCTTCATTAGTTGCTTGAACAGTATATGTCTTAAACTGAGTAAGGTCATTGAAGTAACGGCCTTTATCCACGTTGGAGAAATCCATTGAAACGTTACCGAAAGTGAGACCGTCAACTGTTGCTGTAGAAGCGGTAATAGCAGCTTTCTGACTTGAAGACAACCACTTATAATCACGGCCGATTTTACCTGTTACAATTCCGGGGATGTAATCCATAGCTGTTGAAATCGGAACATAATGAGGACTGTAAATAGCTGCATAAGAAAGCGAACCATCATTATTGAAGAATGTTTCCTGTCCTTCATTAGTGGGATTGTAGTTAAGCCATGCCCAAGCCTCTGTATAGAAGATCTTGCCGTTTGACATAGCTGCACCGGATTCGTCAAGAACCTGGTAACCAACCTTGAATCTTATGAGAGCACCGCCTGTGGGAACATTTGCTGCTGTGTAAGTAAAGCTGCCTGCTACACCGTAAGGAATTGTCTGCTCAGATGCAGAAACTGTAACGTACTGGGAGCTACCGTCTTCACCGAACTGGTCATAAACGTTAACTGATTTAAGAATAATCTGATATTGGTTATCAGTATATTCATTACCTGCTGCATCTCTGTAATGTCTCCAAACACCGTCGGAAGCGTTACGAACTGAAACTGTAACAGCTTCAGTTGTTGCACCGTTTGTAAGGTCGATTGATCTCTCAAGAGAAATTTCAGGGGGATTGAAGTTCTGTTCTGTACCCCAACCCTTGATAAACTTACCAACAACGGGAAGTGCGCAGGTAAGAAGGTCTCTACCTTGAGTATAGAGAGCTCTGAGAAGCTGCTGAACAGTTATTTTAAGGTTAGCCTGTGTAATAACAGTATCAAGGCTCTTAGCACCAACGCCTTGAAGAAGATCTGTGTAGCCATCACCGTTTTCGCTGATGGGAAGAACAAGGTTAACAATTCTGTTAACAAGCTTGAGAACCATATCTACGAGAGTATCGTCAGCAAGCATGTTGTAAGCCTGGTCGTTTCTACCGAAGAGAGAAGCAACCTCTGTAAGATCGAAGGTTGTAAGAAGTGATTTAAGCTTATCAAATACAACGCTGATATCAAAAGCAAAGCTGTCAGTTGTACAACCGCAGATAAATCCGAGAGGAAGAATTGTGTTAAGTACATAGCTGAGCTTGTCAAGAGGATCGTTGTATGCATTAATCTTTGCGGGCTCTAAGCCGTGAATAACACTGCTTGTTCCGTCGCTTACATAGCCTGCTGCCCAGTCAACTGCTGCACCAAGCATATCCTTCCAACGAGCTTCTGTAATGCCTACTGCAGGTGTTGCAGTGTTGAAGTTTGTAATGTTGTTAAGATATGTGTAACCAACGTCAACACCCATATTGAGAATGATGTTGAACCAGGTTTCAGCATTCTGAACCTTAAACTGTCTGTCGTTAGCGGATTTAACATTACCTTCTGCGAAGATATATGCATCATAGTTAACCTGAGGAGCAATTTCTGTGATAAATTCACGAAGAATAAGTGCACCAAACTCAAGAACCTGAACGCCTTCATGGAAAGCATAAGTTCCGTCAGCATTCTTAGGCATAATAAGCTGGGGCATTACATCTTCAAAGAGAACCGGTCCGATAATTGCAACAATGTCAAGAAGCTCATAATTTTCAATGTCTTCATATTCCCATGCAACATAGGGAGAATCAGAACCGAAAATCTTATCTGCATGCTCTGCAAGGAGATATTTAAGAAGACGAGAAGCGTTATCCATAAAGACGGAAGTACCGTCAGCATATCTTTCGGTTGTAGCACCGTCTACCCAATAGTCACCTGTCATTTCTGCGAAGTAATCCTTAACATCCTGCTTAACTGCTGTTTCGAAAACAACATAAAGAAGGTGGTTAAGAGATTCCATAATTGAGCCGTATTCAGCGATAAGAGCCTTATAGTTGATAGCTGAAAGGTTATCTAAAGCAAATTCAGCTGCTTCCTCTTCGCCTGAGAAGGGCTTGGGAGCAACGAAATTCCAGCCAAAGTCAATAAGGTCATAGAAATCGTTTGCAGTTGCTGCATTAGCCTTGAAGAATTTACGAACTCTTTCAGTAACTTCGTTACCGTCTTCATCAAGAACAGGCTGGCCATTCTGCATAACAGTTTCTGTTTCTAATGTTGTGTAATAGAAATCTTCGCCATCCTGATAAATTTTGTCATAAGCAATGTATTTAACATAGCTTTCTTTACCGTCTTCTTTATCAACCTCGAAATCTGCTGCTGCTTCTTCGGGAAGAGCTGCTTTGTCGATTTCAACGAACTCAACCTCAACTGCTTCAAGAAGAGATTTCTTAAGGTTGTTGTTAAGAGCGCCGATACCAAGGTCATAAATAGCGAAGGGAGCTAATTTGTCAAGAATCTGGAAGAAGTTGTTCTGGTCATTCACGCCATCGCCGTCATAGTCAGTAGAAGAGCCAAAGATGTTAAAGTAATCTTTAACTGTATCCAAGCCAAAGGCTGCTATTGTAGGCATAACGAGAGAGTCCGGATCCCAAACCTTTTCGTCGTTTACATACTCGAAATCCTGGGGATTAACAAGAAGTCCGCCGATAGCCTGCATTGCCATTTCATCAAGTGTGTCAACAGCAGCAGGAAGGGTATTACCCATTTCCTCGAAATCCTGCTCATAGCCGTATGAGCCATAGATAAGCATATCATAAAGCAGTGATTTAAGGAGCATAGGAATATCGCCAAGGAGATCGCCTATAGAACCAAGGTCAAGGAAGTTACCGACAAGACCAAGGCTGATACCATCGCTGGTACCGATACCGTAAGCTATCTTGGAAATAACATTAGAGTTGTTGTCATTACCAAGAAGATCAAGAACATTCATGATCATATTTAAGTCGCCCTGGCTTCTTGATTTACCTGCAATAGCATCAAACTTCAAATCGCCGAGGTCGCCAAGAAGGCCATGACCAATAGTCCAAACAAAACCATTGTAAAGACTATCGATATCTTCACAAATGTAGTCTATCTTGTTGAGACGAAGCTCACCAAGAATTGAAAGGTCGATAGTATCCATACCTGCAAGGAGGTCGTTATCGACCAAGTCGAGTGCAAGGTCTGCAACCTGTTCAGCGGATAAATCTGCGTCGTCGATGCTATCCCATGTAACTTCACTCTTAACAAGAGCAGCGTTACCGATAACAGACATACAGCTAAACGCCATAATGAGAGCAAGAACCAAGCTCAACAATTT
>JAZQJD010000016.1:0-20412 GCA_045541435.1 Acutalibacteraceae bacterium | reverse complement strand
AATTTGTTGTAAAATTAATGTGAATTTTTGTGATTTCGAAAAGAGGTATTTTTATGTCCCTCGTAACACTAAAAGAAATAATAACCAAAGCAGATAAAATCGGTGTTGCGGTTGGTGCTTTTTCCGTTGGCAACTTGGAAATGGTTTTAGGTGCAATAAGAGCCGCTGAAGAACTTGATACTCCGATAATTCTGCAAATTGCAGAGGTGCGTCTTCCCACCTCTCCTCTTAATATATTCGGTCCAATGCTTGTTGCAGCTGCAGAAAACAGTAATGTTGAAGTCTGCGTTCATTTTGATCACGGTCTGAATTACGAAACAGTCTTGCAGGCACTTGATTTGGGATTCACTTCCGTAATGCTTGACGGCTCTCTTCTTTCTTACGAAGATAATATAGCACTAACGAAAAAGGTTGTTGATGCTGCAAGGGAATACGGAGCTTCAGTCGAAGCAGAGTTAGGTGTTGTTGGCGGTAATGAAGGTATGGGAGAAGCCCACAAAATACAATGCACCGACCCTATGCTTGCTGAAAACTTTTGTAAAAGAACAGGAATAGATGCTTTAGCAGTAGCTATAGGAAATGCTCACGGTAACTACCCTGTTGCACCTGAGTTAAGATTTGATGTTTTAAGTGAAATTGATAAAAATTGCGATACGCCTTTGGTTCTGCATGGTGGTACGGGTATTACTCCCGAAGCTTTCCAGGAATGCATAAAAAACGGTGTAAGAAAAATTAATATAGCAACTGCAAGCTTTGATGCAACAGCAAAAGCAGCTAAAGAGGCAACTGCAGTTGATAAACCCAATTACTTTACAATGTCACAAAGTATGGCAGATGCCGTATATGAAAATGTTAAGAAACACATCAAAATTTTCAACATGGAGAAATTAAAATAAGGAGTTATTATTTATGAAATACATAGAATTTGATAACAACAAAGAGTTTGATTTAATCCTTTTAGGTCGTGTAGCAGTTGACTTCAACCCAACTGACTATTATTGCCCTCTTTCTCAGAGTACAACCTTCAAAAAATATCTTGGTGGCTCCCCTGCTAATATTGCGGTTGGTCTTTCAAGGCTTGGAAAAAAATGCGGTTTCTTTGCAAGAGTTTCCGATGATGAATTAGGAACATTTGTTGAAGAATTCTTTAAAAATGAGGGCATAGACTGCTCACACATTACACGTTGCACAAACGGTGAAAAAATCGGTCTTACATTTACTGAGATTCTTTCCGAAACCGAAAGCTCAATTCTTATGTATCGTAACGATGCAGCAGACCTTAAGCTCTCTGTTGAAGATATTGACGAGGAGTACATAAAGAAAACAAAAGCACTTCTCATTTCAGGCACTGCTCTTTGCGAAAGCCCCTCAAGAGAAGCTGCTCTTAAAGCAACTCTTCTTGCAAAGAAAAACAATATTCCTGTTATTTTTGATATTGACTATCGCGCATACAACTGGAAAAGCAAAGACGAAATCGCTATTTACTATTCAACTCTTGCATCAAAAGCTGATATCATTCTCGGTTCAAGAGAAGAATTTGATTTAACAGAAAAGCTCATAGGTCTTGACGGCACTGATAAAACAAGTGCAACCCATTGGCATTCCCAGGGTGCTAAAATTGTCATTATCAAGCACGGCAAGGAAGGTTCAACAGCTTACACAAACGACGGTGAAAGTTACAATATCAAGCCCTTCCCGGTTAAGCTTCTCAAATCCTTTGGCGGTGGAGATGGTTATGCATCTGCATTCCTTTACGGTCTTTTTGAGGGTTGGGAAATAATTGATGCACTTGAATTCGGCTCAGCTTCTGCTGCTATGCTTGTTGCAAGTCACGCTTGCTCACAGGATATGCCCTCAGTAGAGGCAGTAAAAGAATTTATCAAAAAAGAAAAAGAAGAATACGGTGAGATGATTGCCAGAGCATAAATTATTAGACACTTATTTTAAATGTGGAGATGAATGGATATGATAAATAATTTTAAAAGATTGTGCGCAGTTTTATTAACTGCTTCAATAATATTAACCTTTGCATCATGTGGGGATGATACTGCTACAGATAACAACACAACCACAACAGAAAGCACAACAATCACAACCACCAAGGCTCCTGAAAAAACAACTGAGGCTTCAACCACAACAACTTCTATTTCAACAACTGGAGTTATCGAAACAGAAGCTACTCAGACAACTACAAAATCAGGTAAGACCGAAACTACACAAGAAAAGCCCACTCAGGTGAAATCAACTGAAGCAAAAACTAAACCGACACAGGCGAAGCCCACTGAAGCAAAGACAACTGAAGCCAAGCCTCAAAAGGCAACACCAAAATTTATTTTCACTCAAAGCCTTCCTGTTAAAGTAACTGCATTCAGTGCGGAATTCGAGGTTATAAAGGCTTATATCAGTGACGGCTATTGGTATAATGAGGACACCTATTTATTTGATATAAACATAACAGTTAAACGTTGCGATGACGGTATAAATGAAGAAAAGGCATCTGCTGTTCAAATGACAATCAAGGATTCAAACGGAAATGTTGTCAGAAGCACAAGCACAAGTGCGGGTATGCTTAGCATTGGTGAACAAGGCACAGGATGTATGGCTTGGAGTGTTGATGCTCCCGGTACATATTCAATAGAATTTTCGTCCATATAAAGATAAAAAAAAAGAAGAATTTGGTGAGATGATTGCACGTGATTAAGGATTTTATAAATAAATTCAAAAAATTAGTCAGTTTATTTTTACTCTTGGCTCTGATTTTTGCTCAAATCCCTCTCTTAATTAATGCTTACATATACGAATTTTCTTCAAAATACTTTTTAACTGTTGAAGAAGCATCAAACGAAAGTTTTGATTGTGTACTCGTTCTTGGTGCAGGCGTTTGGGGCGATTCCCCGTCACATATGCTTGAAGAAAGACTAAATAAAGGGATTGAGGTTTACAACACAGGCTGTACTGACAGAATTCTTATGACCGGTGACCATGGCAGAGAAGAATACGACGAAGTTAACGTTATGAAAAACTTTGCTATTGAAAAAGGGGCTGTTGCTGAAGAAGTATTTATGGACCATGCAGGCTTTTCAACCTATGAATCGATGTACCGTGCAAAAGAAGTGTTTAAAGTTGAAAAAGTTGTAATTGTTACGCAAAAGTATCATTTATACAGAGCAGTTTATAATGCAAGGAAATTAGGTATTGATGCCTATGGCGTTGTTGCAGACGGTCAATACAACTACTCACTTCCTGTAAGAACCTATAATAACACAAGAGAATCTATTGCACGCTGCAAAGACTTTATATGGTGCATTTTCAAGCCCGAGCCCACTTATTTGGGAGAAGCAATTCCAATCAGCTCAAGCGGTGTATTAACTGATGACAAATAAGGTGATTAATTATGTTTGAACAATTATCTTTTAATGAAAAAGGCATAAAAACTATATGCGAAATGAATGGTAAGCATTCTGATATGCTTATGACAATTAAAGTAAAGAGGTTTACTGAAAACGAAACATTCTCAGTATACGACGAAGATTGTGAAACTGCTTTTTTAATCCTTTACGGTGATGTTGAAATCACCTGGGATGGAGAAACAAAGAATATGTTAAGAGAAAATCCTTTTGTTAAAGCTTCTTATTGCTTACATGTGCCGAAAGGCACAGAAGTCACAATTAAGGCTAATAAGGTTTCTGAAATTCTTATTCAACAAACTGATAACGATATCGTTTTTTCCCCTGTTTTCTATACACCCGATATGATTTTATATCAGCACTTCGGCAAGGACCAGTGGGACGGAACAGGCTATAGAATTGTGTCTACCGTTTTTGATCCCGACAATGCACCATATTCAAATATGGTTTTAGGTGAGGTATATAACCAACCGGGACGTTGGTCAAGCTATCCCCCACATCACCATCCTCAACCCGAAGTCTATTATTATCAATTTGATAAGCCTCAAGGCTTTGGTGCAGCATTTGTTGGTGACAATGTTTATAAGAGTGTTCAAGGCAGTGCAGTTTATATTACTGATGGCAACGACCATCAGCAAGCTGTTGCTCCCGGTTATGAAATGTGCTATATTTGGATGATTCGACATCTTCCGGATGACCCTTGGTACAAAACAACTCGCTTTGTTTCAGATGAGCATTTATGGCTTACAAAATAAATTTTGGAAATTATTCCTTAAGGAGTGATATATAAATGGCTATTATGACAATGGGTCAAGCCCTTGTAAAATTCCTTGATAACCAATACGTTTCTTTCGATGGTAAAGAAACAAAATTTGTTGACGGTATTTTTACTGTTTTTGGTCACGGAATTGTATGCGGTCTTGGTCAGGCACTTGATGAAAACCCCGGTTCTCTTAAAGTGTATCAAGGCAAAAACGAGCAAGGTATGGCTCATGCTGCCGCAAGCTTTGCAAAACAGAACAACAGAAGAAAAATTATTGCTTGTTCTTCTTCTATCGGTCCCGGTGCTGCTAATATGATTACTGCGGCTGCCACTGCAACAGTTAACAACATTCCCTTGTTGCTCTTCCCTGCGGACACATTCGCCTGCCGTCAGCCCGACCCTGTTCTTCAACAGTTTGAGCAACCCTATTCCCTTTCTGTTACAACAAACGATGCTTACAAGCCGGTTTGCAGATATTGGGACAGAATCGTCCGCCCGGAACAATTAATGTCAGCTATGACAAATGCAATGCGTGTTCTTACAGATACTGCTAACACAGGTGCAGTTTGCATCGCTCTTTGTCAAGATGTTGAGGGCGAAAGCTATGATTATCCCGATTATTTCTTTAAAAAAAGAGTACATAAAATTACAAGAATTGCTCCTGCTGATGATGAAATTTCTGACATCGCAGAAATTCTTAAAGCAGCAAAAAGACCTCTTGTTATTGCAGGCGGCGGTGTAAGGTATTCTGAAGCCGGCAGAACTGTTGAAGCATTCTGCGAAAAGCATAATATTCCTTTTGCAGAAACTCAGAACGGAAAATCTGCAGTTTTTTCCTCCCACGCTCTTAACCTTGGTGGTGTTGGTGTTACAGGTAATCTTTCTGCTAATGTTATTGCTAAAGATGCTGACGTTATTTTGGGTATCGGCACTCGTTTCTCCGACTTCACAACTGCTTCAAAATCACTCTTCAAGGCAGATGCGAAGTTTATAACTATTAACACAGACAGATTTGACGCATACAAGCTCTCATCAATTAAAGCAGTTTGCGATGCAAAGCTTGGCATTGAGGCACTCGATAAAGCTATTGGTGATTATAAAACTGCTTACACAACAGAAATCCGGGATGCAAAAAAGGCATGGGCAGAAGAAATGGAAAAGCTTTCTGCTTATACATATTCAGAAAACTTTGAACCCATTATCAAAGCAAGATACGAAGAAACAATCCCTGAGTTTGTTGAAAAAATTGGTGGCACTGTAACACAGACATCTGCACTCGCACTTATCAGAAAAGTAATTGACGATGATGCTATTGCAGTTGCTGCGGCAGGCTCTCTCCCCGGCTGTATGCAAAGAATGTGGACAACTGATGCCCCCAATTCCTATAACATGGAATACGGCTATTCCTGTATGGGCTATGAAATTGCAGGTGCTCTCGGTTCAAAAATGGCTGAGCCGGATAAGGAAGTTTATGCATTCTGCGGTGATGGTAGCTATTTAATGCTTCATAGTGAGCTTGTTACATCAATCCAAGAAAACAAAAAAATCAATGTTCTCCTCTTTGACAACTCAGGCTTCGGTTGTATCAATAATCTGCAGATGTCAAACGGAATAGGAAACCTTGCAACTGAGTTCCGTAAGCGTGATGAGAACGGTAAGCTTCTTGGTGAACTTATTCCTATTGACTTTGCAATGAGTGCTGCAGGTTATGGTGTTAAAACTTATACAGCCAAAACTCTCGAAGAGCTTGAAGCAGCGCTTATTGACTCAAAGAAACAGTCAGTTTCAACTCTTATTGATATCAAGGTTCTACCCAAGTCTATGACTGATGGTTACGGTGCTTGGTGGCATGTTGGTATCGCATCCACATCAACAAAAGAAGCAGTTAACGCTGCTTTTAAAAATAAAGACGAAAATCTTAGAAAAGCGAGGAAATTCTGATGCTTGATAAAAACAAAGTAAAACTCGGTATTGCTCCTATCGCGTGGACAAACGATGATATGCCGGACCTTGGAGCAGAAAACACATTCGAACAGTGCATTTCCGAAATGGCACTTGCAGGCTTTACAGGTTGTGAGGTAGGTAACAAATACCCTAAGGACACTGCTGTTCTCAAAAAAGCCCTTGACCTACGAGGTATGCAGATTTGTAATGCATGGTTTTCAACATTTTTAACAACGAAGCCCTATGAAGAAACAGAAAAGGAATTTATTAAGCATATAACATTCCTTAAAGAAATGGGTGCTAAGGTTGTTGGTGTTTCCGAACAGGGTCACTCAATTCAAGGTACAGACCTTTCTATCTTTGATGATAAATATGTTATGAACGATGAAGAATGGGATATGCTCTGCACAGGTCTTAACAAGCTTGGTAAGGTTGCAAAGGATATGGGTATCACTCTCACATTCCATCACCATATGGGTACAGTTGTTCAGACTGCTGCTGAAATTGACAGAATGATGGATAATACAGACCCGGAGCTTTTCAATCTTCTTTTTGACTCAGGTCACCTTGCATACTGCGGTGAGGATTATATGTATATTCTCAAAAAGCATATCAACCGCATCAAACACGTTCACCTTAAAGATATTCGTCCCGATGTTATTGCAGATGTTAAGGCTAAAGGCGAAAGCTTCCTTCAAGGTGTTCGCAAGGGTACTTTCACGGTTCCCGGTGATGGTGTAATTGACTTTGCTCCCATATTTGAGGTTCTTGCAGAAAACAATTACGAGGGCTATGTTCTTGTTGAAGCAGAGCAGGATCCTGCAATCGCAAATCCCTTTGAATACGCTCTTAAAGCAAGAAAATATATCGCTGAAAAAGCAGGATTATAATAATTGAGAGGTACATAAAAATGGCTGAAAAAATCAAATATTTTTGTAACGGTCAGTTCAAGGAATCAAAAACTGACGTTTGGTATGACCTTTACAATCCCAGCACAGGGGAAATAACAGGTCACGCTCCCTGCTGCACAAATGAAGAAGTTCTTGAAGCTGTTGAAGCAGCAAAAGCAGCTTACCCCGGTTGGAGTGCTACTCCTGCTATAAAAAGAGCTCAGATTCTTTATAATGTACGTGACCTTCTTATCAAACATATGGAAGAGCTCACAACTCTTGTTGCAGAGGAAAATGGCAAGGTATGGAGCGAAGCAGAGGGTGATGTTCTTAAAGCAAAGGAAGGCACAGAGCTTGCAACCCAGGTTCCCTCTCTTATGATGGGAGAAAGTCTTATGGATGCTTCCACAGGCTTTGATACAACTCTCTATCGTGAATCAATGGGTGTTTTTGCAGGTATTGTTCCTGTTAACTTCCCCGCTATGATTCCTTTCGGTTGGATGGTTCCCACCTGCGTTGCCTGCGGTAATACAATCGTTCTTAAAGCCGCTTCTCTTACTCCCAAGACTGCTTTAAGAATTGCCGCACTTTACAAGGAAGCAGGTATGCCCGATGGTGTAGTTAATATCGTTACTTGCTCAAGAAACGAAATCAACACTCTTCTTGATCATCCCGATATTAAAGGTATCACATTCGTTGGTTCGACTCCCGTTGGTAAGCTTATTTACGAAAGAGCTGCAAAAGCAGGCAAACGTGTTCAAGCTCTCTGCCAGGCTAAAAACCATGCTCTTGTTCTCGAGGATGCTCCTATCGAGAGAACAGTTGCAGGTGTTATTAACTCTGCATACGGTTGTGCAGGTCAGCGTTGTATGGCTCTTTCATGCTGTGTTGTTCAAGAATCGATTGCAGATAAATTTGTTGCTGAGCTTAAAAAGCAGGCAATGAATATTAAGGTTGGTAAATCCATTGATAAAACGTCAAAGCTTGGCCCGATTACATATAAGAAGCACTATGATGAGGTTGTGGCAGACATTGAAAAAGGTGTTAAAGAGGGCGCAACCCTTGTTCTTGACGGCAGAAACCCCGAATTACCCGAAGAAATCAAAAATGGTTACTTTGTTGGTCCTACAATCTTCGATAATGTTACAGAAGATATGACAATCGGAAGAGATGAAGTTTTCGGCCCCGTTCTTTGTGTTAAGAGAGTTAAAGACTTCCACGAGGGTCTCAAGGTTATGAATGCTAACCCCTATGCAAATGGTTCTGTTATCTTCACTCAGAATGGTCACTATGCAAGAGAATTTGCCCGTCACACTCATGGCGGTATGGTCGGCGTTAATGTTGGCATTCCTGTTCCGATTGGCTTCTTCCCCTTCTCAGGTCATAAGGATTCATTCTTTGGTGATCTTCACTGTCTCGGCAAAGATGCTTACCGCTTCTTTACTGAAAGCAAATGTATAACAACCCGTTGGTTTGATGAAGACGAAATCAAGAAAACAGAAGTTTCAACCTGGGACGGCACAATTTAATTATGCTAAAATCACATTGAAAGGACATAATAACTATGCTTAATATTGGTATTATCGGTGCAGGACGCATCGGCAAGGTTCATCTTGAATCAATTTCATATCACGTAAAAAATGCAGTTGTAACTGCTATTGCTGACCCCTTTATGAATGATGAAACAAAGGCATTCTGCGAGGGCTTCGGAGTTGAAAAAATCTATACTGATTACAAAAAAATCATTGAAGATGAAACAATCGATGCAGTTCTTGTTTGCTCTTCAACTGATACTCATGCTCCAATTTCAATCGAAGCTATAAATGCAGGTAAGCATGTTTTCTGTGAAAAGCCCCTTGCTAACACAGTTGACAAAATTCTTGAAATTGCAGAAGCTCTTAAGGAGCATCCCGAGGTTAAATTCCAGGTTGGCTTTAATCGCCGTTTTGACCACAATTTTGCTGCAGTCAGAAAAGCCTATGACGAAGGTAAAATCGGTGATGCTCAGATTCTTAAAATCACATCTCGTGACCCACAGGCTCCACCTGTTGGCTACTGTGCAGCAAGCATATTCCTTGATATGACAATTCACGATTTTGATATGGCTTGCTTCCTTACAAACAGTGATGTTGAAGAGCTTTATGTTTACGCTGATGCGCTTATTAATCCCGGCATCCGTGAATATGGTGACTTCGACACAGCTATAATTTCAATGAAAATGAAAAACGGCGCACTTGCAGTTATCGACAACTCCCGTCAAGCAATGTACGGCTACGACCAGAGAGCTGAGCTTTTTGGTTCAAAGGGTATGGTTGCCACTACAAACGATACACTTTCAACGGCTGTTGTTTCCGATGCTAACGGTGTTACAGGCGAAAAGCCCCTCTACTTCTTCCTTGAAAGATATATGGGATCTTTCTCAGAAGAGGTAAGACAGTTTGTTGACTGCTGTATAAACAACAAGGAAACACCCGTTGGTATTCATGCAGGTCTTCAGTCAGTTAAGATTGCTCTCGCTGCTGAAAAATCAGCTAACGAGTGCAGACCCGTAAAACTCTCGGAGATTAAATAAAAATGTCAGACAAGAACTATGATATTATAGTTATAGGTGCAGGTTGGGGCGGGTTAACCGCCGCTGCTTGCGCTGCCAAAGAGGGTAAAAAAGTCCTCTTACTTGAACGCCACAATACCCCCGGTGGCTTTGCTTCAAGCTTTATAAGGGGTAGATTTGAATTTGATGTAAGTCTTCATCAACTCTGCGGTTTCGGGAACACTGCAGGGTCAGGTGATGTACGTCAAATTTTTGATTACCTTGATATAAGTGAAAAAATTAAATGGGCAAAAATCCCCGAAGCTTACAGGCTTATTACAAAAGCTTCTGATGGTTCACCTATTGATGTAATAATGCCTTTTGGTATTGAAAATTACATTGAAGCTATGGAAAAATATGTTCCCGGCAGCAAACCATCAATGATAAAATTATTCAACTTAGCTGAAGAAATTATTAAATCAAGTGATTTTTTTGCTGAATATGATTTTAAAAAAGGCTTTTCTGCTTTAAGAAAGGTTTTAAAGGACCACGGTAACTTTATTAGGACTGCACCCTATTCTGTAAATAAAGTTTTAGATGCTTTAAAAATCCCTAAAAAAGCTCAAGAGATCTTCACTGCTTATTGGCTTTATCTCGGTGTTGATTGTGAGAGATTAAGCTTTATTCATTATATTTCTATGGTGTATATGTATCTTAATTATGGTGCGGTTACACCTAAAATGAGAAGTCATGAAATGAGTATGGCTCTTGCAGGTGCAGTTGAAGATAATGGCGGTGAAATCCGCTATAATTCTCATGTTTCAAGAATTCTGTTTAAAGACGGACAAGCATCCGGCGTTATTCTTAAAAGCGGTGAAAAAATTATGTGTAAACATATAATTGCTAACTGCTCACCTACTACAGCATACGGAAAAATGATAAAATCAAAGGATGTTCCGGTCAGTGCATTAAAACGCACAAATGCACGTTCCTTTGGTATGCGTGGTGCTTGTGTTTATCTCGGATTAAACCGTTCACCAAAGGATTTAGGTATAACTGAGCATTCGTATTTTATTACCGATACTGCAAATTCCGTTAATCAATTTCAATTAATGAAAACCATTGATTCCAATAATGCGCAAGCAGCGGTTTGCCTTAATATTGCTGAACCCGACTGCTCACCTGCAGGAACAACCATTCTTTGCTTAACCACTCTATATAGCGATAACTGTTGGGCAAACATAAACCCCGAAAACTATTTCGATGAGAAAGATATGCTTGCAGCACGATTGATTGCCAATTTTGAAAATGCAACAGGTATCACAATTCATAACAATATAGAAGAACTCGAGGTTGCAACTCCTGTTACCTTTGCTCGTTATACTTACACTCCCCAAGGCACAATTTACGGTTATTATGGTGATGATTGGGATGGAATTATTCCCAGAATCATGACAGAAGCATATGATTGCGACACTAAAGGTCTTCGTTTCTGCGGTGGTTGGGGTGCTCAGCTTTCCGGTATGAGCTCTGCTATTGCCTCAGGCAGAAATACAGCTTTTACTACCATTGATGATATACAGACAGAAACAAGCAAGGAGGAAAAAAACGATGAATAATAAAGTCAAGGTTGAATCCTCCTTAAGAGATATAAAGAAATTTATTAACATTCCATCATACAGAAAAGGAGTTATGGAAGAAGCACCTGAAGCTCCAATAAATGCAAACTTTGCGGTTAACTCTGCCGCTAACTTTCTTCATCCTAATACACAATATCTTAGGGTTAAGCAGGTTGCTGAGATTTCAAAAGATGTTCGGGCTTATGTGCTGGAGCCCGATGCTTCACACGGTACTGCAAAGCTTGCTTTTTTCAGACCGGGTCAGTATTTAAGCATTACATTAAATATAGGCTCAGCAGTTGTTACAAGACCTTACACCATCTGTTCTTCGCCTATGCTTTCAGTCGATGATGAATATGTTATTATAGTTAAAAAAATCCCCCACGGATTTGCTTCAACCCATATTTTTAATACTTGGACAAAAGGCACACAAATTGTTTCTTCAGCACCTCAAGGCACATTTTATTACCAAAAATTAAGAGATTCAAAAAACATTATTGCCGTTTGTGACAGTAACGGAATTTCATCATTTTTATCAATGGCAGAGGCTATAGCCGACGGCACACTTGATGTTGATTTAACGCTGTTATACTCTGCAAGAAAAAGAAATGAAACAATAATGACAGAGCGATTGTCAGAGCTTTCTGAAATGACAAACAGATTCAGAGTTGTTTATGTTTTCAGTGATGAAAGAGCCGATAAATGCGAAAGAGGTTTTGTTACCAAAACTTTGATTGAAAAATATGCACCTGCATCTAAATACAGTATCTTTGTTTGCGGTTCAATCTCGCTTTATAACAGGATTACACCGCAAATTGCAGAACTTAAATTAGAGAAAAAATACATTCGTTTTGGTTTAAGCGGTCAGATTGTCAATCCATCAAGCTTGCCGGACTTTCCGAAAGACGAAATAGGAAAAACATATTTATGCAAGGTAATTAAGAGTGGTGAATTAGTTGCAACAATCCCCTGCTCAACTGAAGAAACCCTTTTAGTCAGCTTAGAACGAGAAGGAATTAAGGCACCCTCATCCTGCCGCTCAGGTGAGTGCGGTTTTTGCAGAGCAAGACTCATAAAAGGAAATGTTTTTATACCAAACGGAATAGACTCAAGAAGGCTTGCTGATTCAAGCCATGGTATAATTCATCCCTGTTGTTCTTATCCTATGAGTAACTTGACTTTAATCATAAACTGAAAAGAGAGTATTCAGAAAACACAGTTTTCCGAATACTCTCAAAATTTATATGATAGCTTATTTAAAATCATCAAAGCCGTCATCAGCAGCTTTAGGCACTTTATTAACTTTAGGCATTACCAAGGGTTCAGCCGGATTAAGCGGAATGTTTTCTACAGCACTTGCAGATTCTTGAACGGGTTCTGCAACCTGGGATGCAACACCTTGAGGCGCTGTAACGTTGAATTCATCAATATTATTAGAAATCTTATAGGCAATCGCAGCATTTTGCATTTTGATTTCTTCCATTGTTGACTCGATTTTTTTCTCAATTTCTCTGATAGAAGAAACGATATAACCTAAAATTGCAAAAATAATAACACCAAATGCAATTACATAAACAGAAAAATTCGCTGATGCATCAACAAAAAGCAATAAAACAACAGCGGGTAAAATAAGAGTTACTAAAATAAAGCCAACAACAAATAATATCTTCTTTAAAATGGGATTCATAACAAATACCTCCGTTTATTGATTTTCCTTCGCTATGCGCTTAAGACCTTCGAAACCGATTTTTACGGAATCAAAAACATCCATATCATAACATAAATCCTGCTCAATTACAATATATTGAACACCAATTTCTTTACAAGCACGGTAGCAAGCACCCAAATCAATGTTTCCTGTTCCGCATTCAGCAAATCTTTGAGTATTATTAACTATTCTCATATCTTTGAAATGGCAGACCTCTACTCTGCCCTTAAGCTTTTTGAGATATTCTGCAGGATTGACACCACCAACCTGCATCCAATATGTATCGGGAATAAAATTAAGTGTATCAGCAGTCGTTTCTTCAATAAGTCTTTCAAAGGTACGTTTACCGTCATAAACCTCAAACTCAAAGGCGTGGTTATGATAGCAAAGCTGTTTACCCTTTGCTTTCATTTTTGTGCCGACTTCATTACATTTCTGAATAAATCCGCTTACGCCCTCAAAGGATTCGTGAATATTACCGGGCATTGCACCGATACCGATGTTATCACAATGAATTAAATTATGCTCGTGAATAAGAGCATCTAAATCATTTTTCATTCTGTCATAAGGCTTGTGGGTTACACAAACATCCATTTTATATTTGTCAACAAGCTCAGCAACAATTTCGGGATGGATATCACCTATTGCTGAAATTTGAATAACATCGCAACCTATACTTTGAAGAAATTTAAGAGTTGTTTCAAAATCCTCTGCATTTTGACACTTATCTCTTAAAGTATATAACTGAACACCAAGCTTAATATCGCTCATAAAACCACCTGCTTCTGTATTTATATATACATTTTATCACACAATTTGCCAAAGTAAAGATTTTTTTATAATAAAAAAGAATAATATTGTGCAAATTATTTATAAAATCTCTTGATTTTTTTTGAAAAATGTTTAAAATGAAATATGTATGGAAAGAAAATGAAATTTCTTATAAGAAGGCGAAATTATGGCAAAATATCTTATTGTAAATGCTGATGACTACGGAATGTGCACAGCAGCTAATGAAGCAGTCGAAGAGCTTTTCCTTGGTGGTTGGTTGAAATCAGCAACTATTATGATGCCCTGCCCCGGTGCAGAGCACGCTGTTCAGTTCTCTATTGACCATCCTGAGTATGCAATCGGTATTCACACCACTCTCACAAGTGAATGGGGTAAATATCGTTGGAAGCCTTTAACAGACGGCAAATCTCTTCTTGATGAAGAAGGCTTTATGTGGCACGAAAGCGACCAAGTTGAAAAGAATGCTTCTTATGAAGATATTGAAAAAGAGGTACGTGCTCAGATTGATCTTGCTCACAAAATGGGTATGAAGCCAAGCCATGTTGATAACCATATGGGTTCTCTTTACGGTCACTACACAGGCAGATTAGGTCTTTCAAAGCTTGCACTTAAAATTTGTGGCAGCTATGGCTACGCTTATCGCCTTTATACAAAGGCTGATAAAAGAATCTGCCCTAACGGTACTCCTTACCCTCTTTATGCTGCAGTTACGATTCTTTCAAAGCTTTGGGGTAAAAAATATAATGTTATAATCCCCGATTATCTTCTTTTCCCCGATTGGAATGACGATATGAGAGTAAGCTACGAGGTTTATCGTGACACCATCCTCAAAATCTGGACAGACATTCCCGACGGTGTAACAGAAACCTTCGTTCACCCCTCTGTTGAAAATGATGAGCTTAAGGGTATTACCGGCAGATGGAAGGACAGAGTCTGGGAATATCAGCTTATGAAGGATCCTTATGTACATAAATACCTCAAAGACCACGGCGTTGAATTAATAAGCTACAGAGAGCTTATTAAAATGAAAGGCGGTCAAGTTAAATAAATTATATAGCACACTTTAGTAAAAACTATTGAAATTTTTATTAAAGTGTGCTATTATTCTTTCAAATGCGTTGAGCAAGAGAGTAGAAGTTAATTGATGTTTCAGAGAGATGTGCCCCGGCTGAAAGCACATTACGGATGTTTTCTTTGAAGTTCACTTGTTAGCAGTGCGGTTGAAACTAAGTAGGTCGCAACGGGTGTAACCGTTATATTACAGACGAGTGTTTGCTCTGATGCAAAAATTAAGGGTGGTACCGCGGAGATTGTCTTCGTCCCTTTTGGGATGGAAGGCTTTATTTTTTTGCGTTCATAATAACGTATGGTACGCATTTATGCGTACCGCCAAGGTTGCAATTTTGTTTTGGAACGGATAAATCTGTCCCCTACAATTAAACCCATTATTTTCAGTGTTTTTAATTATTTAGTAATATATTTCGAAAGGATGAAAAAAATGCTTCAAAAGGCACAGCAGTTGAAAGAGCAATTCAGCGAAAAAGTTGCAGCAGCAACGGTTCCTGCAGAGCTTGAACAACTCAGAATTGAATTTTTAGGCAAAAAAGGTCCGATTTCTTCTCTTATGGGAGAGCTTCGTAACATTCCTAACGAGCAGAAAAAGGAAGCAGGTCAGATTATTAATGATGTTAAGCAGTTCATTGAAAGCACCATTAACGAAAAAAGAATCGAGCTTATGAAATTAGAGGAAGAGCGTCTTATTAACAGTGCTGAAGATTATGACGTTACATTCCCCATTTCAGAAGATACAGGCTCATATCACCCCATCACCCTCGTTCAGCGTGAGGTTGAGGATATTTTCGCAGGTATGGGCTTCTCTATCGAAGACTATGACGAAATCGTTGACGATTATCATTGCTTCGAGGCACTTAATATTCCCAAGCATCACCCTGCCCGTGATATGCAGGACACATATTATTTAAGTACTAATCAATTACTTAAAACTCATACCTCTGCTGCTCAAAATGCTATTCTTATTAAATACACAAAAGAGCTTGAGGCAGACCGTCCCATTCGTGTTATTTTCCCCGGCAGATGCTTCAGAAACGAGAAAATTGACGCTTGTCACGAAAACACCTTCTTCCAGATGGAAGGCGTTATGGTTGACAAAGATATTTCAATTTCCAACCTTATTTATTTTATGAAAACAATGCTCTCCGAGGTCTTCCAAAGAGATATTACTGTAAGACTTCGTCCCGGCTTCTTCCCCTTTGTTGAGCCAGGATTTGAGCTTGATATTCAATGCCTTATCTGTGGCGGTGAGGGTTGCCCCTCTTGTAAGGATTCCGGTTGGCTCGAGCTTTGTCCCTGCGGTATGATTCATCCTAATGTTCTTTCTGCTGCAGGTCTTGACCCTGAAAAATACACAGGCTTTGCTTTTGGTCTCGGTCTTACAAGACTTGCAATGATGAGATACGGAATAAAAGACATCCGTGTATTCAACTCCTGTAACCTTAAAGCACTTTCGCAGTTCGAAAATGCTACTTTCACTGATTCTGAAAAGGAGGTCAAATAAATGTTTGTTTCAATCAACTGGATAAAAGAATATGTTGACCTCGAAGGTCTTGACATTAAAAAGCTTATTAACTCCTTCACTCTTGCAACCGCAGAGGTAGAAGACATCATCGTAAAAGGTGAAGATTTAAGAGATGTTGTTGTTGGTGAAATTCTTTCAATAGAAAACCACCCCAATTCAAAGAAGCTTCATCTTCTTAAGGTTGACGGCGGCGACAGAATATATGATGTTGTTTGCGGTGCACCCAATGTTCGCGAGAATATGAAAATCGCTTTCGTTAAAGCAGGCGGCAGAGTTCCCGCAGGCGAAATCACAAAGGCAACTGTTGCAGGCTTTGAATCCGAGGGTATGTGCTGTTCAGCATTCGAGCTTGGTCTTTCCGATGATAAATCGGGTCTTATGGAAATTGATGTAGATGCTCCCAACGGCACAAATCTTAAGGATATCTATCCCATTGATGATATTATTTTCGAGGTTGATAACAAATCTCTCACAAACCGTCCTGACCTTTGGGGTCACTATGGTATTGCAAGAGAATTTGCAGCGCTTACCGACAGAGAGCTAAAACCCCTTCCCCTTTCCGACCTCGCTTATGACGGTGACGAAAAGATTAGGGTTACTGTTGGAAGAGATGACCTTGTTTACAGATATTCCTGCGTTAAAATGGACAATATCACAAAGAATGTAAGTCCCTTTGCAATGCAGATTCGCCTTTACTATTGCGGTATGCGTGGTATCAATCTTCTTGCTGACCTTACAAACTACATTATGCTTGAAATGGGTCAACCTACCCACGCTTTCGATGCTAACAAGATTGATGAAATAATTGTTGATACTCCAAAAGAGGATTGCAAATTCACAACTCTTGATAACACCGAAAGAGATATTACAACTGATACTCTTCTTATTCAGAACGGCTCAACTCCTGTTGCTATTGCGGGTATTATGGGTGGTCTTGATTCAGAAATCGTTGGCGATACAAATGCAGTTGTTCTCGAGTGTGCAAACTTTGACGGTGTAAGCGTAAGAAAATCTTCTTCAAGACTTGGTCTTCGTACCGACGCTTCCGCAAGATATGAAAAAATGCTTGACCCCGAAATGACTGTTACAGCCGCAAAGCGTTTTGCATATCTTCTTCAGAGCATCGATGAGGGTGCAAGAGTAGCTTCCCAGCTTACAGATGAATATGTAAGAAAGTACCCCGAAATCAATATCAGCTTCAATAAGGCTTATGTTGACAAATACACAGGTATTGATATTTCCGAAGAGAGAATTCTCAAGACTCTTACCGCACTCGGCTTTGACGTTGAAAAAGACGGAGAAGAATTCAAGGTTAAGGTTCCCTCATTCCGTGCAACAAAGGATGTTACAATTAAGGCCGATATAATTGAGGAAATCACTCGTATTTACGGTTATGATAACTTCAGCATTATCACAACCAAGAGTCCTTTAAAGCCCGTTAAAAGCTCCCCTGTTCGCTCTCAGAGCAACGAAATGAAGGATATTCTTGTTAAGCATTATAATCTCCATGAGGTTCACTCATATATCTGGTGTGATGTGAGAAAATATAAGAAGCTTGGCATTGAGATTGAAGAGAATGTTAAGGTTCTTAACATTGAAAGCTCCGACAACGGAACCATCCGTAACTCAATGATTCCCACTCTCCTTTCAGCAGTTTCTGACAATAAGGACTATGCCGACAACTACGGAATTTTTGAAATCGGACGTGTTGCAGCAGGTATAAAGGAAGACGGCACAGCCAATGAACGCAGAAGACTTGGCGTCGTTCTCTTTGATAAAACAATTTCCGAAAAAGACTTATTCTTTAAGGCTGTTTCAATGGTTAATGAAATCTTCTTACAAATCAAGCATAAAGCTCCCACTCTTACAAAAGTTGCACCCTATCACGCTTGGCAGCATCCAAAGAACACAGCCAGCATCACTTGTGACGGCGTAAATGTTGGTGCTATCAACACTCTTCACCCTGCAAATGCTCAGAAGCTTGATAAAAACGGCGTTGCAGTTTGTATAGAAATTGATGTTGATGATTTCATAACAATCGCTGGAGAAAACATCTCCTTTGTTGAACCCTCAACTCAGCAGTCAACTTATTATGACCTGTCACTTATAATGAAAGAGGGCGTTACCTTCGCTGACCTTTCAGAATGCTGGAATAAGCTTGGTCTTTCCGAGCTCAACAATGTTAAGGTTATTGACACCTATGAAAAAGACGGTGTTAAGAGTCTTACAATTCGCCTTATCTTCTCCTCCAAGGAGAAAACTCTTGAAATGGATGAGGTTCAAGCTTGGATTGATGAAATTCTCACAAATCTTAAAGAAATCGGCATTGAAATGAGAGCATAAGGCACTATTTAAAGAACTTTAAACGAATGTTTGATTTTTCTTAACAAATAATAGTTGTAATTTTCAAAGTTATCGTTTATAATATTAAACATAGTTCATAGGAGGTGTTTATATGACAGATAAAACAATACAGTTCACAATCAGTGACGACCACGAAAGAGAGATGCGTGAGATTCTTGTGACCGTTTATAACGCTTTGGTTGAAAAGGGTTACAACCCCACAAGTCAGCTTGTAGGTTATATCTTGTCCGAAGACCCCACCTACATCACAACTCACAACAATGCAAGAAGTCTTATTCGTAAGATTGACAGAGATGAGCTTCTTCAAGCTCTTCTTAAGGCATACTTACACTAAGGAGTGTTTATTTTGGCTGATAATAAAAGCTTTTTAACCTACAAGGGAAAGCCCCTTGTTCGCAAAGGCAATACAATTTACTACGGTGATATTAACGACCCTTATGTTACAATGCTTTCAGTTGTTGAATCCCATGAGGTTCACGGCGTTAAAATTGCTGACAAGGTTAAGGTCCAGCTCGTTAATACTCAAGAGGCTAACCCTCTCGCTGCTATTGAAAAAAGTTCCGATAGAAACGGAATGTATGCGGCAATAGAAATCGCTTCAATCTGGCTTGAAAGAGCTTTAAAAGCGTAAAAAAATTACTCACTCAACTATTTCGGTTGAGTGAGTTTTTATTGTATAGTAAAACCACGCGTTAGACGCGTGGTTCGGTGAAATTACATATATGAAACAAAGCTAAAAAGAAAACTCCTTCGTGATATAATGAAGTTGCGGTCTGCCAACTGCAACAAAAAGGTACGAAGGAGTGTGCATTCAAAATGGGATTGAATGACATAAACAGTTTATCACATACAAAATGGAATTGCAAATATCATATAGTGTTTGCACCAAAGTATAGGCGAAAAGTGTTTTACAGTCAAAAGAAAAGAGAGATAGGTAAAATATTGCGACAACTTTGCGAGTGGAAAGGCGTCAAAATATTAGAGGCGGAAGTATGTCCAGACCATATACATATGTTGGTTGAGATACCACCGAAAATGGCTGTATCAAGTTTTATGGGTTACCTCAAAGGAAAGAGTAGTACAATGCTGTATGAGCAATTCGGCGAATTGAAATACAAATATCGAAATAGAGAATTTTGGTGTAAAGGGTACTATGTAGATACAGTACGAAAGAATGAAAGCCGAATTGCAGAGTATATACAGAACCAACTGAAAGAAGACCAAATGGGTGATCAGTTGACAATGAGTGGATACGGCCCGTTTACGGGTAGCAAGTAACAATCTTACGCAACTGGCAGACCGTACTTATGCGTTTACGCATACGCGAAGAACATAGGGCTATGCCCGCATATGAAAAACAACCCGCTGAGCGGGTGGATATTTATTTCATTTGCAATGATCTATTACATAAGAGAATGGTACTTGGAAATGCTCTGTGACATGAGGCTGCGGAAATCATCAATTCTTCCGGTTGCTAAATCCTTCTTTTGCAGGACTGTAACGCGAGTATCGTACACCATGAGAAAAATATCAGCGGTTTCAATCATACATTCAAAATTGGAATATGGTACACATTTGCTGCCTTGCGTGTCTGCCGGGAGCATCATTGAGGTGGAAGAAAAAGATACTTCAAGGGGGCGGCCTGCTGGGAGGATGTCTTTGCCCTGTAAAAGCAATCTGGCCGATTGTTCAAATGGATCTCTTTTTCGCTTCCTGTTTTGCCACAATCCGCAAATACCGGCGACAATGGCAAAACAGCCTGCGAGCAGGGGGATAAGAAGCTCTTGCGGTTTCATCAG
>JAZQJD010000015.1:0-39122 GCA_045541435.1 Acutalibacteraceae bacterium | reverse complement strand
AAATTGTTGAGCTTGGTTCTTGCTCTCATTATGGCGTTTAGCTGTATGTCTGTTATCGGTAACGCTGCTCTTGTTAAGAGTGAAGTTACATGGGATAGCATCGACGACGCAGATTTATCCGCTGAACAGGTTGCAGACCTTAATTTTTGCTTTTTAAGAATACCAAATCTGTCAAAAAACCCCTTTTATTTTTATTCACATTTTCCTATTGAAAAGAGTTCCTATAATATGTATAATTAATCTGTGAATATTCTTTGAACAAACGGGAGATTTTCGAATGAAGCTTTTGGAAGAGAAAATTGCAAAGGACGGTACCGCTATCGGTACAGATATTTTAAAGGTTGATATGTTCCTCAACCATCAGATAGACCCTGCTCTCATTATGGAAATGGGTAAGGAATTTTATCGCCTTTTTAAAGACTGCGGTGCAACAAAGGTTGTTACGATTGAATCTTCGGGTATTTCTATGGCGGTTGCAGCTGCCCTCCAATTCGGTATCCCTGCCCTTTTCGCTAAAAAGGGCGACCATAAAAATGTGGGCAATGATGTTTATTCTGCAAAATGCTATTCCTTTACTCATGCTAAAGAATATCAAATGAAAATCTCCAAAAAATACCTTAATGAAAACGATAAGGTGCTTATTATAGACGATTTCATGGCAGGCGGTAACGCTTGTAATGCTCTGATTGATATTATCGGACAAGCAGGTGCTGAGGTTGTTGGTATAGGCATCGCCATCGAAAAGGGCTTCCAGCCCGGCGGACAAGAGCTCCGCAAAAAAGGTTATAAAGTAAGGTCATTAGCAATCGTTGACAGTATGTGTGACGGCAAAATCACATTCAGACCCGATAACGACTGCTGACAATAAAAAATCCTATATGGAGGTAATGACAATGAAAAAATTCAGCAAAGTTCTCGCTCTCTGCCTTGCTCTTGTAATGGTAGTTGGCTGCTTCGCAGCTTGCGGCGAGAATACAACCAACGACGAGCCCAAAGCAGAAAACATTAAGGTTGCTCTTATTTGTTTGCACGGTGATTCTTCAACTTATGATAAGAACTTCATCGATGCTTTCAAGCTTGCTTGTGAAAACAAGGGCCTTACAGCTGACGATTACACAATCGTTACTGACATCCCCGAGGACACAGCTTGCTATGACCAGGCAGCTGACTTGGCAGAATCTTATGACCTCATTTTTGCTGACTCCTTCGGTCACGAAAGTCACATGATTAAGGCAGCAAAGGAATTCCCCGAGGTTGAATTCTGTCATGCAACAGGTACAAAGGCTCACACAGAGAACCTTCCCAACTTCCACAATGCTTTTGCTTCTATCTACGAAGGCAGATACCTTGCAGGTGTTGCAGCAGGTATGAAGCTTGTTGAGCTCTATGGTGATGACGAAGGTAAGGTTTCTGACGAAAACGCAAAAATCGGTTATGTTGGTGCTTTCCCCTACGCAGAAGTTATTTCCGGCTACACATCATTCTATCTTGGCGCTAAGTCAATCGTAGAAAATGCTACTATGGAAGTTCGTTATACAAACTCCTGGTACGATGAAACAGCTGAAAAGACAACAGCTCTTGCTCTTATTGATGCAGGCTGCAAATTGATTTCACAGCACGCTGACTCTTGGGGTGCTCCCACTGCTTGCGAAGAGAAAAATATTCCCAACGTTTCTTACAACGGTTCAACTGAAGAAAAATGTCCTAACACATTTATCATCGCTTCAAGAATCAACTGGGCTCCCTATTTCGAATACATCATTGATTGTGTTCAGAACGACAAGGCTATCGATACCGACTGGACAGGTACACTCGCTACAGGCTCTGTTGAAATCACTGCTCTCGGTAGTGCTGCTGCAAAGGGCACACAGGACAAGCTTGATGAAGTAAAGAAGGGTCTTCAGGATGGTACAATCAAGGTATTTGACTGTTCTACATTCACAGTTGAAGGCAAAGAATTAACATCATTTATTGCTGACGTTGACGATGCAGGTGACTACAAGCCCGAAACAGAGGTTGTTGAAACAGCAAACGACATTACTTTCATTAACGAAAGTGCAAAGCGTTCAGCTCCTTACTTCAACATAATCATTGACGGTATTACAGCTGTTACTGAATAATTTGATTTAAAAGTTATTCTCATTTAATTAAAGGGAAAGGCGAAGGCAACAACTTCGCCTTTCTTAAATGATTAAGGAGTTTCTTATGGAGAAGACTGTAATTTTACAATTAAAAAATATTACTAAAAGGTTCGGTTCCAAGGTCCTTGCAAACAACAATGTGAGCTTAGACGTTTATAAAGGAGAAATACTCTCAATTCTCGGTGAACACGGTTGTGGTAAAACAACCCTTATGAATATGATAGCCGGCATTTACTATCCCGATTCCGGCAAAATTCTTATTAACGGCGAAGAGGTTATTATTCGCTCCCCTCGTGATGCCTTCGAGCATAAAATCGGTATGATTCATCAACATTTTAAGTTGATTGATATTTTTACTGCAGCACAAAATGTTGCATTAGGTATTGAAAACGAAAAATATAATCTTAAATCAGTAAATAACCGTATTAAAGAAATGGCTGAAAAATACGGATTCAATATAAATCTTGATAAAAAAATCTATGAGATGTCAGTTTCTGAAAAGCAGACTGTTGAAATCTTAAAGGTTTTATACAGAGGTGCCGATATTCTCATATTGGATGAACCCACAGCAGTTTTGACTCCACAAGAAATCAGAAGCTTATTCAATGTATTAAAGGCAATGAAGGATGACGGAAAGTCAATCATCATCATTACACACAAATTAAATGAGGTTATGGAAATTTCCGACAGAGTTACCGTTTTGCGTAAAGGTGAACACATCGCTACCGTAAACACTGCTCAAACCTCTGAAAAAGAGCTTACAGAAATGATGGTTGGCGAAAAAATCGACCTTAACATCAACCGTACAGAGCCTGTTGACAGTAAATTAAGACTTTCAGTTTCAGAGCTTACCGTAAAAAACCCTGACGGCTACAAGGTAATTGACAATGTTACTTTTGAAGCATTCGGCGGTGAAATTCTCGGTATTGCAGGTATTGCCGGTAGTGGTCAAAAGGAATTGCTTGAAGCTATTGCAGGACTCAACAACTATGATTCGGGCACATTGACTTATTATCATCCTAAAAAAGACAAGCCTGTTTCCTTCTATCACAAAACCTACAAGCGCGTTATGGAGCTTGCCCACGAAAACGCCTTCAAGGACATCGACGGAAACGATATTGACTTTAAAAAATTATCTAAAAAAGAAATCAAAAGCCTTGTTAACGATGAAAAGATACTGTTCAAGGAAGATGAGGTCATCGACTTAAAGGATAAATCGCCGAGAGAAATCCGTGAGCTCGGTATCAGACTCTCCTTCGTGCCCGAAGACAGACTGGGAATGGGTCTTGTAGGCAGTATGGATATTGTGGATAATATGATGCTGCGCAGTTATCGAAAAGGCAAATCCTTATTCCTTGACAGAAAGATTCCCTCCGACCTTGCCGACAGAATCATCAGTGAATTAGAGGTTAACACCCCCGACTCACACACAGCAGTCAGAAAGCTCTCGGGTGGTAATGTTCAAAAAATTCTTGTTGGTCGAGAAATTGCTGCCTCACCTGCAATTTTAATGACTGCTTATCCTGTTCGCGGACTTGATATTAACTCATCCTATACCATTTACAATCTCCTGAATGAGCAAAAACAAAAAGGTGTTTCGGTTATTTTTGTAGGAGAAGATTTGGATGTATTGATGGCACTCAGTGACAGAATACTTGTTTTAAGTGGTGGTAAAATTTCAGGCATTGTTGATGCCAGAACAACCACTAAGGACGAAATTGGTCTTCTTATGGTAAAATCCGATAAAAATGAGGTGACGGAATGAAAAAGAATAAAAACAATTTAAAAGAACCCTTTGTCAGAATTGTTAAACGGGATAATATTAAATTACCGAAAATCATTCTGATTTATTCCATCGCTATTGTTGGAGGCTTACTTTTAAGCGGATTGATTTCTGTTTTGTTTTCTGAAAAAGGCATGGTTGATTTCTTCCAATCATTATTCACAGGAGCATTCGGAAGCGAACGCAAATTCTGGCTTTTACTTCAAGATACCTCTCTCCTACTCGGTACTTCAATGGCCTTGCTACCTGCATTTAAAATGAAGTTCTGGAACCTTGGCGGTAACGGACAGATTCTTATAAGCTGCCTTTCAGCAATCGCCTGTATGTTCTACCTTGGTGGTAAGGTAAGCGATTCTGTTATTATTCCTCTTATGCTTTTCGCAAGTGTGGCTGCAGGTGCTGTATGGGCTGTTATTCCTGCTATTTTCAAGGCAAAATTCAACACAAACGAATCTTTGTTTACTCTTATGATGAACTATATTGCTACAGGTCTTGTTTCCTTGTGTATCACAATATGGGTAAAATCAGGCTCAGGTGTTTTGGCACCTATCTCTTACGGTAATATTCCCGAAATAGGTAACAAATATTTATTACCTATCATTTTGTTTGTATTAATTACAATTTTAATGCATATATATCTTCGTTCAGCTAAGCACGGTTATGAAATTTCCGTTGTGGGCGAAAGTATCAATACTGCAAAATATGTGGGTATTAAGGTTGATAAGGTTATTATCAGAACAATGATTCTTTCAGGTGCTATTGCAGGTCTTGTAGGCTTTATTCTTGCAGGCTCAATTAACCATACTATCAGTACAGCTTCAGCAAATAATATGGGCTTTACAGGTATTATGGCAACCTGGCTTGCTACATTTAATCCGTTGCTGATTATGCTTACCAGCTTTTTCATCACCTTTATTTCCAAAGGTATGGTTGAGGTCAGAAAAACCTTTATGTTTACAAATGATTCAATATCAAATATAGTTGTAGGTATTGTTTATTTTGCGGTTATTGTCTGCTCATTCTTTATTAACTATAAGCTTGTTTTCAGAAAAAAAGAAAAGGAGGAAATTAAGAAATGATTGTTACTTTCTTAATGAGTGCCATTGCAATCGGCACAGTTCTTCTTTTCGGCTGTATCGGTGAAACAATTACAGAAAAAGCCGGTCACTTAAACCTTGGTATTCCGGGAATTATGTGTACGGGTACTGTCGGCGGTTGTCTTTTTGTCAGTCTTTATATGAGCAGCCTTGAAAATCCCGAAAGTGCATCATGGATTTTGCTGATACTCTCATCACTTTTTGGTGCATTCCTCTTTGCATCTCTCACAGGTGCGATCTATGCCGTTATTACAATTACTTTCCGTTGTAATCAGAATATTACAGGTCTTGCAATTACAATTTTCGGTAACGGTCTGACACAGTTTTTAATGCACTCATATGTTGATAAAAGTAATTTTTCCACTGCAGGTAAAATTATTGCTCAAAGCGTGCCTTTCGCCGAAAACTCTGATGGTGTAGTAAAAGTATTGTTTGGTCACGGATTTTACGTATATTTTGCAATATTTATTGCATTGATTGCCACATTTATCTTTAACAGAACAAAGGTTGGTCTTAATCTTCGTGCGATCGGTGAAAACACTGCAACTGCAGATGCAATGGGGGTAAATATAACATTATACAAATATGTTGCCATTTTAGCAGGCAGCGGCATTGCAGGCTTTGGCGGAGTTTTCTACATTATGGACTATGTTAAGGGCAGCTGGGAAAATGCATCAACTATTGAGGCATTCGGTTGGCTCGCTATAGCTCTTGTTATCTTCACATTGTGGAAGCCAAATATCTCAATAATCGGTTCCTATCTTTTCGGTGCATTATATATCGCAGCCTTTGTTTTCGGAAACATTTCATTCTCAGAAAGAGAAGTCTTGAAAATGTTACCCTATGTGATTACAATTATCGTTTTAATTGTTACCAGCATGATGAACAAAAAAGAAAATCAGCCACCACAAAATCTCGGTCTTAACTATTTCCGAGAAGAACGATAAATTTCAAAAAAGCAAAACACAGTTATTCAGATCTTTTCTGAATAACTGTGTTATTTTTTATATTGTTGGTAAAAATAGCAGTATAAATCAAAATATTTAAGGTGATTTTATGATTGCTGTTATTACTGCTATCGTTTCGGGCGCTCTGATGAGCATACAAGGGGTTTTTAACGAGGGTGTGACTAAACAGACATCTATATGGATGTCCGCCTCATTCGTCCAATTAACCGCCTTTCTCTTCTGCATTGCCGCCTGGTTTTTTACAGGCAGAGAAAGCTCGGTCAGCTCTTTATTTAAAATAGATAACAAATATATGCTTTTAGGCGGTATTATCGGTGCTCTTATAACCTACACCGTTATTCGCAGTATGTCGGGTCTTGGTCCTGCTCAAGCAGTTATGATAATTGTTACCGCACAGCTTGTTGTGGCATATCTTATTGAGCTTTTCGGTCTTTTTGGAGTGGAAAAGGTTGATTTTCAGTGGCAGAAGCTCATCGGTGTTATAATTTCAATAGGCGGTATTTTATTATTCAAATGGGAGTTTAAATAAAAACAAAAAGAAGAAGCAGTTACTTATGCAACTACTTCTTCATTTTCTGTTACTTCAGTTGTTTCTGTTGTTCCGGGAATTTCTGTTTCTTCAGCAACAGGCTCTGTATATTGGATTTCTACACCGACTTTATTGAAATAGCTTGAATATTTACCATTGAGTGCTTTAACGCTGTAGGTATATGTTTCGCCGTTTTCAACATCCAAGTCAATAAATGATGTTGCATCTGCACCAACTACACTTGAAATTTTTTCCCATTCACCATCAAAAGTCTTACGATAAATTTCATAAGCTTCAGCAGCATCTATTTTGTTGAAATTAATAACCAGACCTAAATCGTTCTTTTCAACATTGAGCTCTGCAGGATTTTTAAGGAAAATTGTTTTAAGACCACTGTTGTTATAACAGCCTTTAACCTTACCGTCATAAGCTCTTACAGTATATTTATATGTTTCAGAGCAAGAAACAGTCTTATCTGTGTAGCTTACCTTGCTTCCGCCCTTAACCTTGGCTATCTGCTTCCAGGAGCCTGTTTCGCCTTTTCTGTAAACATAATAGCCGTCTGCAGAAGAAACCTTTTTCCAGTTGAGTTTAACGCTTGATGTATAGTTTTTAACAGAGGAAAGCTTGGGAGCTCCCAAACAGGTGATTTTCTCGCCTGCATAATACTGACTGACCTTTTTACCGTCAACCGCTTTCACCGTATAGGTGTATTTTGTACCGTTTTTAGCTGTTTCGTCAGTAAAGTTTTTAGCTTTCTTTGTTGTTTTAATTTTCTTCCAAGAGGATTTATCGGTTTTTCGGTATAAATAATACTTATCTGCACCTTTAACAGTTGACCATTTAACAACAACGCCGTCCGCACCATTTTCAATAGAGGTGATTTCGGGTACGCCAACATTTGTCTTCTTGCCGTAAAGCTTAGGACCTTCGTACATTCTGATAGAATACATTGTCCAGCTGTCACCGCCGCAATGGTCATAAGTATACGTAGTCTTTTTGCCGTTATGGGCATTATTATGAGCATAGTCCTGAGAATAGCCTTCGCTATTAGCACCATTACATATAACAACGTGCTCAAACTCACCGCAGTAATTACATTTATAGAAAATCGGGTCGCCTTTTTTTAATTTGCCGTCATTTGCTGACATACTGATTCTTCCGCTTGTACCACCGGTAAGCTTTAATTTATAAGCTTCACCATATTCGCCTTTAAGCTGTTTATATAAATCAATACAGCTTGCACTATAAACATCAAGGCCGCCTGCCTGCAAGCATTTGGATGCAAAATCTGCACACAAGCCAATGCCGTTGTCCCAGTTTTTCTTAGCATATTTAAGAGCTTTTGTAACACTGTAGGTTTCATCTTTAGCTGCAACGGAATTGATGCTTCCGAAGGGAATAATTCCCACCGCAAAAAGCAGAGCAAACGCTAAAGAAAGTAAACGTTTTGTCATATTTTTTCTCCTAAAAGTTACATTTTGTAATAAAAGTAATCGAAAACGAGAAAAATTATACCACAATGTTTACAGTTTGTCAAATTTATTAAAAAAAGTCGGTGTTTTTTACTACACCGACCTAAAATCATTTAACTATTTTGTTTATCTCTTTCATTTTGTAACATTTCTCTTATCTGCTGGGGCATTTTAAAGAAAGCTTCTTTTTCGAGGCCCTTTGTTTCAATAGGAGGCAAGAAGGTTACATAAACCGTTCCGGGTGTTATATTGCCTGTTTCTTCGAGTCTTGCTCTTGAGCCTTCAATAAGCACGGGAACAACCTTTGCACCACTCTCCATTGCAATTTTCATTGCACCGCCCTTAAATTCGCCTAATTTACCATCCTTACTACGAGTGCCCTCGGGGAAAATAACAAGGCTTCGACCGGATTTAACCATCTCAATCGCTTCATGAAGAGAAGAACGAGAGCCGTTTTTCTTTTTTCTGTCAACAAAAACGCAGTCAAGAACGCCCATCCAATGCTTTAAGAAAGGGAACATACTCAATTCTTTTTTTGCAATAAACATAGGCATTGTAGGTGCATTGAGGAAAACCGCAGGAATATCGAACATACTTGCATGATTGGGTGTATAAATAATAGGCTCATTTTCGGGAACAAGCTCCTTACCCTTAACCACAAAATTTACATCTGCCATATCAATCAAAGGAACAAGCCATTCTCTTACGTGCTTATCAACAAAGGGCTTATATTCCTTCCAAGTTTGAGTTTTTTTCATTTTAAGAGCTTTTCTGAGCTCGGGGGTATAACCTAAAAGCGATGTTATAAACTTTATGTACCACTTAACTGTAAATGCATTCATAACTGAATCTCCTTAATATTATTAGCTTTTTCATTTTATCACACAACAATAAAAATTCAAGTGTAAAAGAGAAAAAAGCAGTTTTTTCTTGAAGCTGAATAAAAGGTATGCTAATATAACTCATATATTGTAATAGGTAGGTGTGACTTATGAAATATAATTTCACAAGCTTAAATATTGAAGCAAAGAGCAAGGATGCTGTTAAAGCGGCAACTTATTTTGCAAAAGAAATAAAGAAAAGAACGGGTAAGTCCTTGCCTGTTTTTGAAAAGGCACCCGCCTTCCCTAAAATTATTTTTAAAACCGATGAAGCTATTGAAAGCAAGGATTTTTTCAATATTCTTCAGTCTGAAGGCGAAATCAAAATTACAGCAAAAACTATTCGAGGTTTAATATTCGGTTACTCTCTGTTTTTGAGAAAATGCACCTTTGAAAACGGTGTTATTACCCTCATAAAAAATATATCGGGTGATTATGCTCCCCAAAAGAAAATACGTGGCCATCAAGCAGGCTACAGAACCCCCCCCAACACCTATGATGCCTGGAGCTATGAGCAGTATTTTCAGTATTATCTTGATATGATGGCTTTCGGCTCTAATACTGTTGAGCACAACGGCACAAAGCCTAAGGACAACTTCAGAAATGCTCTTATGAAATACGACCAGGAGGAATTTTTGGTTGAAGCATCACGTCTTGCAGATATTGTAGATATGGATGTTTCTCTCTGGCACGCAAATAATGATTATGAAACTGAGGAGGAAGCCCTCGAAATAAGAGAAAAGCTTTATTCAAGTATGCCTCGACTTAACATTGTTTTCCCACCCGGTGGCGATCCCGGTGAGCTTCCTGCAGATGTTTTCATTGACCGATGCCGTAAAATACAAAAAGTATTGACAAAACATCACCCCGAAGCAAAAATGCACCCCTCTGCACAAGCTCCTCATTCCATAAAAGATTGGGGCAAGGTTTTCTGCGAAAATCTTGAAAATGAACCCGATGAAATTGATGCGGTTATTATGGGTCCTAATCACGCTTTCCCCATTCATGAACTCAGAAAACGCATACCCGAAAAATTCCCTATGCGTTTTTACCCCGATATTACTCATAACGTCCGTTGTGAATACCCCGTAAATTTCCTTGAGGATGACTGGCATTATGCCTTAGCTGCTACGCTTTCAAGAGAAAGCGTAAACCCACGCCCCACAGAACTTCGCACCCTTTATCGCATTTTCGCCCCCTATACCATCGGCTCTGTCAGCTATTCCGAAGGTGTTCACGATGACCTTAATAAAGCCGTATGGTCTGCATTTGAATGGGACTGCAATGCAGATTTAAGAGAAGTTATCCTGGATTATGCCCGTTACTTTATGTACGGTGCAGATGAAGAAAAAATTGCAGACTGTATTTTCCTTTTAGAAAAAAACTGGCAGGGTGCCCCCGAAGAAAATCCTTGCATTGATACAGCCTACAGAATGTTCTGTGAGTTATTAAAGGATTACCCTAAGCTTTCTGAAAACTGGCGTTTTCTCCAGCTTTATTTCCGTGCCTGCTGCGATAAAATTGTTAAAATGAGAAGAGCTTTTGAATTAAAGCTAATAAAAGATGCAACAGAGGAGCTTAAAAATCACAACTATTCAAGTGCATTGGAAATTCTTAACACACCATTCAGCTTTCAATATTCGCTCATAAGAAGCGAAATTGATACTCTGGCAGAAAAGCTTTTTGAGCTTATCGGCTTACAGCTTGATGTTGAGCATTATTGTGCAGACAGCTGGGAAAGAGGTGCAACCCTCGAAACCATTGATAATAATGTGACAGACCGTGCATTTTTATTGAAAAAAATCGAGTACAGTCTAACTCTTAGCGAAAATGAAAGAAAGGCCTTTATAGACCGCCTTATTTCATACAGAGTCTGCAACGAGAATGAAATTTATTATTCAGTTGCTCTACACGGACTTAACACACTGGGTGTTCGTCAAGAGGGTGAATTCTATATGGATGTTTATGCAGATAAACCCTTTGCAAAAGAGCGTTCAATGCCTATGGCAATGACGAAGGTTTATGACCATTTCTCTTTTAAAGCCAAATTCGGTGGGTTTAAAGCTAACACCGATTACGTCCTCAAAATCGCATATAAAACCGATATTAACCCCGAAATAAATGACCACCGCATTATTGCAAACGGCAAAATAATTTATGAGGGTGCTCAATTTGGCGGTAAAAAAGATCCGGAATTTGACAAAATTATGTTGGTTGAGGGCTTTGAAAGTGCAGACTATATATTACCGAAGGATGTTTTTGTTAACGGCACTTTAGAATTGGAAATCAAAGAAGATATTGATGGTTTCAAGCTCTGCGAATTATGGATTAAACCCCTTTAACTATCCCAAAACTCTATAAAATAACAAATTTGTTACCTTTTTCGACCGTTTTTGCAATGTTTTTGTAATAAAATGTTGCAAAGAACGGTCGTTTTATGGTATTATGAAATTTGTATGAGTGGAAATTTGCTCTAAGGTCAGCAAATTCACACTCTCTTACTAAAATACCTAACAAGGTTAAGGTGGATGTATGATAAGAATCATTTGTACAGAATGTAAAAACGCTTATCTCCAGAATAAAGACGGAAATTTAATTTGTCCCTCTTGTGAAGCAACTTATCCCCAGGAGAAAGAAAATCTTCTTTTAGGCGTGCAATATTATAATGAGGAAAATTATACCGAGGCAGATAACTGCTTTATGAAATATATCGTGAAGAATAGTCTTGAGCCTCTTTCAATTTTCTATAAAGCTCTTTGCGATGCAAGAAATTTTGACGAGGACACCGTTTCTCTTCAAGATACATACAAAAAAATAATTCATGTTTTCGATGATGTTTCTGATGAAGATTTCCCAAAATTCATCGCTCTTGCCAATGATGAAGCAGAAAAAATAGAAAAGCTTCTTTCAGAAAGTCAAACAAGACTTTTTGCAGATGCAGATGCGGAGAAAATCAAGAAGCAGGTTGAGATTATTCTCAATATTCAAAGCGAAGCTAAAACCTTCAGAACTGCTCTTTCTGCCCTTGTTGCAGATTTTAACCAGCGTTCCCCTCGCAAGATTTCTGCAAATTTCTCCGAATGCTTCTTTGTTGAAAGTGATATAGCTGCAGAGGTTGGCGAAATTAAATATCAGAAAATCTGTGATAATGTAGCTTCTCACACAGTTTTCACAGGCATTCTCACTAATGATATCAAAAATCTTGAAATATATTATCGTTGTATTGTTATGTTCTTCCAGAAGAGTTATGACAAATACAAATTTCTTTTAGAACAATCTGAAAAATTTACAAAGCTTGCAGAAATGCTTGAATTGGGTCAATATAACACCATTAGAGGTACCGCTTCAGTTGCGGACAAGCTTAAAAGCATATCCTATGAATTCCTTCAAGAAAGCTATAAAGAGCACTTTGATGAGCAAATAGATATGCAGACTGAAACTGTTGTTATTATCGAACCGGAAATAGTTGAAGAGCCTGTAGCGGTTGAAGAAATAGTTGAAGAAGCTTCAGAAGATGCAATCGAAGAAGCAGAAACTGTTGCAGAAGCTACTGAAGAAATTGCTGAAGCAGAAGAAACAGAGGAAGAAGCTGCTGCAGAGAAAGCTGAAGATATTTCAGATGAAGCCGTTGAGGCTGAAACCGAAGAAGATATTTCAGAAGAAAATGTTGCACCTGCAGAAGACATAATTGAAATTGAAGTTCCGGAAGCTTCAGAGGAAGCAGAGTCAGAAGTTATTGATATATCTTCTACACTTGAAATTGAAGAAACAGCTGAAGAAACAACTGAAGAAACTGTTGAAGAAGCTTCCAAAGAAACTGTTGAAGAAGAATCTATCATTGAAATTCCTGTTGAAGCAACACAAACAGAGGAGTCTGCACAAGAGGAAACCGCCATTGAAGAAGTTTCCTTGGAAAATGTTGAGAAAATTGAGGCAAACGAAGCTGTTATCAATGGCGATGACCAAAAAAATGCTATTGTGAACACTAAAAAGGGAAAAAGCCACAAAGGACTCATTCTTTTCGTTCTTGTTATTGTTCTTGCAGGTATATTTGCAGGTTACAAATATGTTCCCGGTTTAATAAAGGATTACAAATATGATAAAGCTGTTGCCCTTGCAGAAGCAGAAAACTACTCCGAAGCAATAACAGCGTTCAAAGACCTTGGCGAGTACTCGGACAGCCGGGAAAAAGCCCTTGAATGTGAGTATAATCACGCTTTAAAGCTCGAAGCGGAGGGCAAATTTGCAGAAGCAAAGCTTATTTTCGAAAATCTCGGAGATTATAGTGATTCATCAACAAAGGCTCAGGCTTGTGCATACAGCGAAGCTAAACACGCTCTTGAAAACAAAAATTTCAAGGTTGCTTCTAAAATCTTTATGGAATTAGGCGACTATGGCGATAGCAAAGAAATGATTAAGGAATGCTCTTACCAAAACGCCCTTTCTTTAATTGAAAATAAAGAATATAAAAGTGCTATTGAAATTCTTACTGCTATAAGAAAATATTCCGATTCAAAAGATAAAATTCTTGAAGCAAAATATATGTTTGTAACAGATAATTTTGACAAGAAAAATAAAACTACCGTTAAATATCTTAACGAGCTTACGAAAGAGAATTATCGTAACAGTGCAGATTTAAGAAAGGAGCTTTTAGGCTCTGCAGAGGTTATGCCCGATGGCATAAAAGCCTTTGTAAACTATAGCTCAACAGACCTTGAAACCTCTCTCACAGAGCTTGATAATACAAGGTCAATTTATTTCCATGCTGTTGTTGGCGATAAAGCTCTGTACGGAAAAACACTCACCTTAAAATACACAACTGCATTCGGCTACACTCAAAGAAAAACAGTTATTCTGTCTGAAAGTGATAATGTTGCAGTTATGTCCTACCCTGCAACTCAGTATAAAAATTATACCGTTGAATTTGAGCTTTTAGATTCAAACGGTCAAAAAATTGCAGGACAGAAAATCAGCTTCTAAGTTAAACAAGGATTGCTTTTCGCAATCCTTGTTTTTTTATAAATTTTATTTCATTTGGTCTGCGCTATAAATTACAGTAATTTTAAGATTGTTTAATTTAGATGCAGAAGACGATTTATTCCTCGATAATGTATATGGATACTTCGAGAGGGATAAATCATCTAAAATGAAATTCATTTCATTTGGTCTGCGCTAAAGTAAACAATCTTATTGCATCATTCTTGATGCACCTTCCGACATATCAGTTACCATATCAGACATACCTTCTGACATATCTGTAACAATGTCACCTAAAACACCGTTTTCGCCCTCTTCGGACTCGTCTGTTACTACACCGGGATTTTTAGTTGTTGTAACTTCAGATGTTCCCGGAGCTGTTGTTGAGGTGGTTGTAGTTGTAGTAGTATTATCTTCTTCACCGCAACCGCTGAAAACAAGAACCATAGCACCCACAAGCAAAACAACTGCAACAACGGCAATAATCTTCTTCATATATTCACTCCCTTTCCGGAGATAAATACAAATACTCCTCTATAATTATTCCACGAAAAACTGTTAATATTCTTATTTTGTAAGAACTCCGCCATCGGTATATAAAAGAATAAGAATATCTTTTTCTTCACCTGTTACAGGGTCAATATAAACAAGAATTTCCTGGGAATCCTCTGCTTTGCAATGATATTCATAAACATAGTTTTCCGTTTCGTAATCTGTGGGAATAAATGCTTTTTTATTGGCTAAAACCTTCAACTCATCCTTTAAAAGCTTCCGTGCAGATCTTAAATCGTATTGGGGATTTTCAGGCACCGTTCTTATTTTGTGGTTCATAATATAGCCTGTTGCATCAAAGCCTAAAATTTCACCATTATCAAGGGCAACGCTTACTTTTATAAGGTCGGTATAATAAGTTATACCATCCTCGTAGTAGGAATAGTTTATTGTACAAACTCCGTCAACAGTTGCATAATAGCTTTCCTTAACCTTTGAATAGCCTTTTTCATTTAAAAAAGCTGTTGCTTTTCTTACGGCATCTTCAGCACTTATTTTGCTCTCACCTGCATATCGTGATTTAAGCATATAAGAAACCAAGCCGCCTTTTTGTGTAACCGAAATTGTTGCGTTAGTATTATAAAAGGTGTAGGTGCTTAAATTGCTGTCTGTTTTATTTAAAAAATAGATATCTTCGATTCTTTCCCCAAGGAACTTTGCTGCCTTTTCTTGAGCTTTATCTTGTGTTATTTCCTCAAGATTTGCAACAAGCTCGGATTTTTTTGAATTAATATGGTCAGAAAACGGTCCGTCGTAAATAAGCGTGGGGTAATCCTCTAAAGCTTGACTTGCATCGTTCAATTCTGTTGCAAGATAAAGCTTTTCCTCCCCTTCACTTTGAAGAGTAGATTTCACTTCCTCAAAATTAAGGCCTCCGTTTTCTTCCTCCTCAATAAGATAATTAATTGTTTGTGAAAGCTTTTGAGAATAATTCTTTAGTTTTTTCAGATTTTCTGTTTCCTTTTTAGTTAATTTTTCACCTGAAGCAAGTTTTTCGTTAAGAGAAAGAGTGTATTCCCCAACCTGCGACAAAAATTTATAAACTCCCGATATTTCTGTATTACCATCGGTAATTTCCGAAAGGCTTTCCTTGGCTGAAGAGCTTGAACGCCAAAGCTTCGAAGCTACATCTGAAAGCATTGCAGAGCTTGAAGAATACAAGCATTTTTGCAAATTAATATCTATATCGTCCATATATGTCCCAAGCTGTGTCAACGCTCTTTCTCGAGAAGCTTGAACCTCTCTTTTTATAACCGCAAGCTTATACATATTCATACCGCCCCAGACACCCAGGGCAACAACAATCGCTGTAAGAAAGCTGACAATTCTTACTAAAGTTCGTCTTTTTTTAATCATAGCTTTACTCCTTTTAAATAGTCATTCACATTTTTCTCGAAAGTTAATAAATTATTCAAGAATTTTACAATAAAAGTTCATTCAAAAGCATTTACAAAAACGCTGTTTATATTGTATAATAAGACGATTATATAATTATTATGGGTAATTATTGAAAGGAAGGATTGCTTTTGACTGCTTATTTTGATAACAGTGCAACAACCAAGCCTTGTAAAGAGGCTGCAGATGCTGCAAAAAAAGCTATAGAAGAATGCTGGGGCAATCCCTCTTCACTCCACCAATTAGGTCTCGAGGCTTCCGATGAGTTAAAAAAAGCAAGAAAGCAGGTTTCACGCCTTTTAGGCGTAAACGAAAGTAATTTCTTTTTTACCTCTTCTGGTACAACTGCCAACAACACCGCAATTTTCGGTGCCGTTGAAAAGCTCAAAAGAGAGGGTAACAGAATTGTTACTACCGCTATTGAGCACCCAAGCGTTCTTGAGCCGATAAAACGTCTTGAAGCAATGGGATTTGAGATTATCCGTCTTAATCCCGATGAAAACGGTAAAATAAAAGAAGATGACCTTTTTGAAAGCATAAATAAAAATACAATTCTCGTTTCCTGTATGGCCGTTAATAATGAGGTTGGTTCTGTTCTCCCCGTTAACCGCATAAGAACTGCAGTTAAACGAGCAGGTGCACCTGCTGTTATTCATTCCGACTGCGTTCAGGCACTTTCAAAAATTGCTGTAACACCCAAAAGCATTGATGCAGATATTATTACAGTAAGCGGTCATAAGATCCACGCTTTAAAAGGTGTTGGCGGTATATATCTAAAAAACAAAGGAATAATAAAGCCCTATATTCTCGGTGGTGGTCAAGAACAGAGCATTCACTCCGGAACGGAAGCAACCCCTGCAATCATGTCTTTCGGTGCGGCAGCAGAAGAAGCTGCTAATGTTAATGCTCACAGCGAATATGTCAAAGCTCTTAAGACTCGTTTAGTTGACGGTATAGCTGATATTCCTTGTGTGAAAATCAACTCTCCCGAGGATGCAATTCCATATATTCTAAACATTTCAATTCTCGGCTTACCAAGCCAACCTATAGTTAACTTTATGAGCGAAAAGGGCATATCAATTTCCGCAGGCTCTGCTTGCAAAATGGGTCACAGAAGCCCTGTTCTAACTGCAATGGGACTTTCACCCGAAAGAATTGACAGTGCCGTAAGAATAAGCCTCTCTCGTTTTAATACGGAAGAAGAAATTGATTATTTAATAAACGCAATAAAAGAAGCAGCCGAAAAATACGGCAAAAAGGACAGATAAAATGAAAGAAATCATTCTTATAAAAGATGGCGAGCTTGCTCTTAAAGGACTTAACCGTTCTTCCTTTGAGTCAATGCTTATGAAAAATATAAAAAGAAGAATACATCAGTTCGGTGCATTTCAGTTGAAGAATTCCCAGTCAACAATTACTGTAACTCCCCTTGACGAAAACGCAGATTTGGATGCCGCTGCAGATGAAATTTCAAGAGTTTTCGGTATCTCAGCATATTCAAGAGCCGCAGTTTCCGAAAAGGATATGGATAAAATTCTTGAAATCGCACCCGAATATCTGAAAGACCAATTAGAAGAGGTAAGAACTTTTAAGGTTGAAGCGAAGCGTTCCGATAAAAGCTTCCCCTATAATTCTCCTGAAATTTCTGCAATGGTGGGAGGAAAGCTTCTTGAAAGCTTTCCTCATCTCAGAGTTGATGTTAAAAACCCCGATATCAAGGTTACCGTTGAAATTCGTGACCAAGCATATATAAGAGGCAACCAGCTTAAAGGTGCAGGCGGTATGCCCGTTGGTTCTTCCGGCAGAGCAATGCTTCTTATTTCCGGTGGTATAGACAGCCCCGTTGCTGCATATATGATGGCGAAGCGTGGTCTTGAGCTTGTGGGAATTCATTTTGCATCTCCCCCTTACACCTCTCCACGTTCCGAGCAAAAGGTTCACGATTTGCTTTCAAAGGTTGCTCGTTACAGCGGAAGAATCTGGCTTCATACAGTTCCTTTCACAGAAATCCAGGAGCTTATACGTGAAAAATGCCCCGAGGAATATTTCACAATTATTATGCGCCGCTTTATGATGAGAATTGCTTGTATGTTGGCAGAAAAAACAGATTGTCATGCTCTTATCACAGGTGAAAGCGTTGCTCAGGTTGCAAGTCAGACAACTCTTGCTCTCGGATGCACAGATGCAGTTGCAACTCAGCCCGTTTTTCGTCCCTGTATCGGTATGGATAAAGAAGAAATTATTACAATTTCAAGAAAAATCGAAACCTTTGATATTTCCATTCAGCCCTTTGAGGATTGCTGCACGGTTTTTACTCCCAAGCATCCTAAAACCCGCCCCCAGCTTAAAGATGTTGAAGAAGCGGAAAAGGTATTGGATATCGAGGCACTTTGCCAAAGAGCTGTTGACGGTATTCAAAGAATTGCAATTACCTCCGATGGTGTTCAAAATGACTGAACTTGATTTAATTAAACTTGCTGAAAAGGCAGTAGCAAAATTAAAAGAAAAAGAGAAAAACCTCGCTCTTGCAGAATCCTGCACAGGCGGCTGGGTAAGTAAAATTATAACCGATGTCAGCGGTGCTTCTGCTGTTTATCAAGGTGGTGTTTGTTCATATTCAAATGAAGTGAAAATGAGCATTTTAGGTGTAAAAGAAGAAACACTTGCTACCTTCGGTGCTGTAAGCGAGCAGGTTGCGGTACAAATGGCAGAGGGTGTAAGAAAAGCACTTAACAGCGACATTGGTATAGGCATCACAGGAATTGCGGGTCCTCTTTCCGATAACACTGCAAAACCCGTTGGACTTATTTATGTTTGCATTGCAGACGGCAATAAATCTATTTGCACCGAATTAAGAAATAATTTCACAGAGAATATAAGATTACAAAACAGATTTTCTGCGGTAAAAACCGCACTGAATCTTTTGGGTGATATATAATGAAAAAAAACAAAAAAGAAGCTTCTTCTCCTTATGTGTATTTCACAAAATCAGAAGAATCCGTTTACAGAACAAACGAAACCCAGAAGCAAGAAATTTTCAAGCGTTTAAAGAAACGCAAAATGAAAAAGCAGGCTTTAAGCATTATAAGCTTTGTCCTTGCTTTTGCAGTGCTTGTTTCAGGCTTTTATGTTGGTAAAAAAGGCATAGAAAAATTTCTCGTTCTTCGCCAGGAAGAAAAAGCTCATAGCGATGCTCTTCTTCCCGATGATGTTTTAAAAGACCTTGAGGGTCTTTCCGAGGAAGAAAAATGGGCATATCTTTACGAGAAATACCCGGAGCTTTTAGATGTTAAATTCCCTGCAGGAATTCTTTATGACTATGCTCTCTATTATGCAAAAAACCCTCAGACCATAGGCTACCTTAAAATCGACGGAACAAAAATCGATACCCCTGTTGTTCAAGCAGATAACGATAAATATTATCTGCGCCACGACTTTAACGGAAACTCCACAAGCTACGGTGCAGTTTTTGCAACCTATAAGGCAAACTTCAAGCCCTTTGACCGAAACACTCTTCTTTACGGTCACAATATGTTTGACGGTGAAAGATTTGCTGCCCTTGCTAACTACAAAAGCATTGATTATTTTAAAAAGCATCCTGTAATACAGTTTGATACGATCTTTGAAAAACATCAATGGAAGGTTTACGCAGTTATTCTTACAAATGGTTCAACTCAAAGCAACGATGGTTATTTCTTCGACTTTACGTTTGATAATTGCTCCGACACTTGTTTTGAGGAATATATTAAAGAATTAGATAAAAGAAAGCTTTATGACACAGGCGTAGATTTACTTCCCACAGATAAGCTTATTACACTTTGCACCTGCACCTATGAATTTGATGATGCAAGGCTCATTGTAATTGCAAGAATGGTGCGTGATGGCGAAAGTGCAGAAGTTAATACAAAACTTGCAGACTTTAAAGATACCCCCATCAAATATCCCGAGTCTTTTTATGATGATCAGAAAAACAACCCATATAAAGACGACCCTAAATTCTATTTATATTAATAATTAAGTAACCAATCCCTACGAGGTGTGAAATATGAAAATCAAAGCATTTTCCTTTGAACAAAACGGTTATGCTCTTGCAACCGCAAAGCAAGAGGTTGTAACAAAGCTTAATGAAAGCGGAGTATATTTTGAAGGCTTCAGCGATGTAAACGAGCTTTTCAAAGAAATTTCTGCGGCATTGGAAAACACACAAGCAATTTTAATCGGTGTTGAGCAGGATTCTTATTTGAAATTCAAGCCCATTCTCATAAAGGCCTTCAACTTCACTCCTGCCTACAGCGAAAAAATCGAAACTGCAATCGGTAGTGCAATTATTGATGAAAAGCTCATTAGGGCACATACACTCGTTCCTAACGAATGTATCGAGCTTATTTCTGCCGACGGACTTTACAGCTCATTCTATGTTAAATCCGCAGACCAATACATAGTTGTATTCCCCTTGATTGAGGATAATATCGGCGATGTTCTCCTTAATTCCGGATTGCCCTTCTTTAAGGTACCCGAAAGGAAATTTAAGATTTATGATGATATTGCAAGCGAGACAAAAGCATCACCAAAGGCTGAAAGTATTGTTGCTAAGCTTGTAAAGAACGACTTGAAGCTTGCTATACCCTCAACGCCTGCAGCAAAAGTTCTTAAAGACGATATACGTGCCTGTCCCAATTACGAAAATAATGTTTATTTTACACCCTATGTTAACGATTCGGGTGTGGAAGACCCAAAGGAATATTCAGCTCAGCTTGCAAAAGGTGCAATGGATTTAAGAAACGCAGATTTGGGTGCAACTGTTTCAAATATTTTCCGTGAAAAAAAAGGCGATGCAGTTGTTAATTATTATTCCTTTATCAGCGTTGCAACCGCAGAAAAAATAGTTGTTAAAAAGCTATTTGCAAATGCGGGAGAAGATGTTGACAACCTTATAACCGAAGCAACAAACGAGCTTTATTCGATGATTGATAAATACGCTGATGAAGTAATCTTCAAAAGCACAGCATCAAAAGAAGAAAAAGAAAAATATGAGCAGGCTCTCATTGAAGCAGAGTTTGAAGCAGAGCAAAGACCCACTGCCTCAATCGGCAAAAAAGGTACTATTGCCGCAATTATTGCTTTGGCAATCGCTGTTATCGTCTGCGTTATTTTAGGCTTCAAATTCGGCGGTTATTTTGTAACTCCCTCTGATGAACCGGAAAAAGAATCTGTCCAAGCAGGAAACACTGTTTCTAATAAAGCACCTTCCACAACCTTAGGCAGAATCCCCGAGTTGACTGAAAAAGAAACTACTACCAAAAAATCCGAAATAACTGAATTGGTTTCTGAGGAAGAAAGCTCAACATCTATTTTTGATGTGCCCTCAACCTCTAACCTCACTCCCATTCCGGACACTAACAGACCTGTTATTAACTACACACCTAACCCCAATACAGCACCTGTTACAACCCAGGAGCAAACAACGCAGGAACAGACAACAAAGAAACCCAAACCCACAACCGAAAAAGAAACAATGGAAATTGTTGAATTTTAAAAACTATTTATTTGAATTTGAGGAGAGATAGAAATGGCAGTACTTGTTACAGGCGGCGCAGGTTACATAGGCTCTCACACCGCCATTGAATTACTTAATGCAGGAAAAGAAATTGTTATTCTTGATAATTTTTACAACAGTTGTCCCAAGGTTCTCGACAGAATCAAAGAGCTTTCGGGCAAGGATTTTGCTTTTGAAGAATGTGACATCAGAGATGCTGATGGTTTAAGAAAGGTTTTTGAAAAACATAATATTGATTCTGTTATTCATTTTGCAGGTCTTAAAGCTGTTGGTGAATCCTGCCAGAAGCCCTTGCTTTATTATGAAAACAATATCAGCGGTACAGTTACACTTTGTCAAGTAATGGCTGAATACGGCTGTAAAAAAATGGTTTTCAGCTCTTCTGCAACTGTTTACGGCGAGCATAATGTTTCCCCGCTTAACGAAACAATGAAAACAGGCGGAACAACAAACCCCTACGGCACAACAAAATTTTTTATTGAGCAGATTCTCACAGATACTGCAAAAGCAGATAGCGATTGGAGTGTTTGCCTTTTAAGATATTTTAACCCTATCGGTGCTCACGAAAGCGGCAGAATAGGCGAAAGCCCCAACGGAATCCCTAATAACCTTATGCCTTATATAACTCAGGTTGCCGAAGGCAAACGTGAATTCTTAAGCGTTTACGGCAACGATTATGACACTATTGACGGTACAGGTGTGAGAGATTATATTCACGTTGTCGACCTTGCAAAAGGCCACCTTAAAGCTCTCGAAAAAATAGAAAAGGAAAACGACACTTTCGTTTACAACCTCGGTACAGGCACAGGCTACAGCGTTCTTCAGGTTGTTGAAGCTTTTGAAAAAGCATCGGGTGTTAAGGTTCCTTATAAAATAGTTGACCGTCGCCCCGGCGACCTTGCAACCTGCTATTCTGACCCTTCCAAAGCAGAAAGAGAACTTGGTTGGAAAGCCGAAAAAGGCATTGACGAAATGTGTGCCGATTCTTACAGATGGCAGCACAATAACCCCAACGGCTACGAGGACTGATATTTTTTGCAATTTATTCCCTACAACTCTCGAGACATAAGACACAAATCAATATTCGGTAGCATAGCCTCAAATGAAAATTTGAGGCTTTGTGTTCTTATGCCCCGTTCTTTCTCCTGCCGAAAGGTTACCCTTGTTATTCACAAGGATGGAGAAGAAAGCCAATACAAAGACCTTTTCTGGTGCGGTATGAATGGTGACAGTGAAGAATGGTGGGATATTAATATTTCCTTTGACACAGGCCTTTACTTTTATCATTTTACCTATGAAACGCCTTTCGGAAGAGGTAATATTTTTCTTCACTCCGCAGGCTGCGGTGAAATTTCCCCCGATGGTAAAGAATGGCAATTAACTGTTTATGACAAAAATTGCAAAACACCCGATTGGATTAAAGGCGGAATAATGTATCAGATTTTCCCCGACCGCTTTTATAAAGGCAAGGGAAATATTAAAAATGTTCCCGAGGACAGAATAATCCACGAGAACACAACTGATACACCTATATGGAAACCAAACGAAGAAGGAAAAATTCTCAATAACGATTACTATGGCGGTAACTTAAAGGGTATCGAAGAAAAGCTGCCTTATATTGCCTCTTTGAGTGTCAATGTTATTTATCTTAATCCTATTTTTGAAGCCCATTCGAACCACCGCTATAATACCGCTGATTACAGTAAAATTGACTCCCTTTTAGGCGACGAAAAAGATTTCAAGGCTCTTTGCAAAAAAGCAGAAAAATATGGTATTAAAATTATTCTTGATGGGGTTTTCTCCCACACAGGCTCAGACAGTATTTATTTCAACAGAGAGGGCAGATACAATTCTTTAGGTGCATTCAACAGCCCCGAAAGTCCCTATAAAGCTTGGTTTACCTTTGAAGAAAACGGCAAATATAAAAGCTGGTGGGGTATTGATACTCTTCCCGAAACTAATGAAGAAAACGAAAGCTTTATAGAATATATTGCAGGCAAAAACGGAATTGCTGAAAAATGGCTTAAATGCGGTGCTTACGGCTACCGTCTTGATGTTGCTGATGAATTACCGGATAAATTCCTTGACGAATTCTGCAAAAGCGTTAAAGCTCTCAATAAAGATTATGTAGTTATCGGTGAAGTTTGGGAGGATGCCACCAATAAAATCAGCCATGGCGGAAGAAGAAAATATCTTTTGGGTGAGCAGCTTGACTCTGTTATGAACTACCCCTTTGCAAGTGCAATTCTCACCTTTATGCGTTATGGAGTTGCAGAAAACTTTATGGAAGCTGTTGTGACAATTTGTGAAAACTACCCTAAAACTGCTCTCGACTGCCTTATGAACCATATCGGCACTCACGATACTGCAAGGATTCTCACAAGCCTTATTTATGATTCCATTGAGCATAAGCCTCGTCACCTTCAAGTAGATTGCAAATTAACAAATGAAGAATATGAAAAGGCTAAAACACTTTTGAAATGTGCAACTGTTCTTCAATATACTCTCCCCGGATTCCCTTCAATTTATTATGGAGATGAAGCAGGTGTGCAGGGTGGAGGCGACCCATTCAACCGTTCCTTCTTCCCCTGGGGCACAGAGGACGGAGATTTAACCGAATGGTACAGGAGGTTAGGCAAGATACGAAACAGCCTCAAATGCCTTAAAAACGGCATTTTCAAGCCCTATTCCGCTATGCTCTCCTGCGTTGCATATATGAGGGAAACAGAAAACGAAAAAATCATGGTAATCGCCAATCGAAACTACCATGAAATTGATTATTACCTACCCGATGAGTTTAAATACAAAGAAGAGTTAATCGGAAACACATATACAAAAGAATATGTAAAAATACCTGCAAATAGTGCAGTAATTATAAAAAGCAACTGACTTTTCAAGTTGAAAACGGCAAATGGAAAGTGGCAAGTTAACGGTAAGCTTCGCTTCTGAACATTATATTATTTATTCTGACAACAACTTTTCCACTTTTAAATTAACTAAACATCACAAAAAAGGATTCAAGACAACAGAATGTCTTGAATCCTAAATTTTTTATTATCGCCGTGCGCAGCACCCGAAATTTGCCACTTGCCACTTAATACGCCTTTGTATAAAGTTGACCGTCTTTGGTTTCAATCCCCTTAACTGCCATAAGCTCGGAAACTGTTACAAGCTGGTAGCCGTTTTTAACAAGCCATGGAACGATTTGCTCGGTTGCGTTTCCTGTTGAGCCGTAAAGGTCATGCATAAGAATAATTGAGCCGTCACGAACATTATTTTTAATTGAAGAAACTACAGAGCTTGAATTTCTGTATTTCCAGTCCAATGTATCAACAGACCAGTTAAACATAGGGTAAGCTATATTAGACCTAACTGTTGAATTAACCGCTCCACCGGGTGTACGGACTATTTTCGGAGCTTGTCCCGTAATTTTTTTAACTGCAGCGTTGGTCTTTGATATTTCAGATTTTATTGTAGAAGCATCAACGGACGTAAGAATTGTATGATTATATGTATGGTTGCCTATTTCGCAGCCTAACTTTGCTTCACGCTTAATGCAATCCTTATATGTTGAAACTCTTGAGCCTACAACAAAGAATGTTGCTCTGCCATTGTATTCCTCGAGAACATCAAGAATCTGATTTGTTACGGGGGTATACGGACCGTCATCATAAGTGAGGGCTACCATTTTCTTTTTAGGATTAATTCCGTAAAGAGAATATGTATTTGAAATGAGCTTCGTATCACTTACAAGAACCCTGTAATTGTTCTTTTTGCCATAAACGGGCTTAGAGTCTGTATATGTACGCTTTGAAAGGCTTGTAATGGTTGAAATTGTTTTCCAATTTTTTTCGCCCTCAGCCTTTCTCTGAACCTTATAACCGCTTCCTGTAACCGCCTTTTCCCAACTGAGAACAATACCTTTTGGAGAGTGCTCTGCAGAAATCTTTGGTGGAACAACATATTTTATACTGTAGCCCTTTGAGCTATAGCTACCCAAAGTACTACCTTTAACCTGTCTTACGGTATAAATATATGTTTTTCCGTTTTTAACATTTGTGTCTGTGTATGAAGTAGTTGAATTGCCTTTTATTTTAGCAACCAAATTCCAATCAGACTCACCCTTAAGCTTTTTATAAACTCTGTAGCCTGTACCCGAGGTCATTTTCGACCAGGAAACCTTAACTCCGTTTGATACAGAATTAAGCTTTACCTCTGCAGGTGCCTTGAGAGCAGTAATTTTTACATCTTTTAAATATGCACTCTTACCGCCGTTTTCACCAACTGCTCTGACTGCATAAGTGTATGTTCTGCCGTTTACAGTTTCATAATCTCTGAATTGAGTCGAAGTCACTTCATCCAGCTTAACCCATTTTGTATTTTTAGTATCTTTTCTGTAAACAAGATATTCCTTAGCTCCGCTTACTTTGTTCCATTTAACTCTTACAGAATCTGAAAAATAGTTCTTCAGAGTAACCTTTTGGGGTGTTGTAACATATTTTGCAGTTTTACCCGTTCTGTCATAACCGCTATGCTGCTTTCCGTCAATAGCACGAACTGTATAAATATATTTTTCGCCGTTTTTAACTGTATCGTCTTTAAAGGAAGAGTATTTTTTACTTACGGTATCAAGGTATTTCCAGTCTGAATCGGAAGTTTTTCTGTAAACTCTGTATTTATCGGCAGTTTTTGTTTTCTCCCAATACACCTTTACATAGCCGTTATAAACACTTGCTTTTTTAAGAGTGGGGGCAATTATATAAACCTTAGAGGTTTTATAAGCAAAGGAGCTTCTGTAAATTCCTTTATGGGCAATAACTGTATATTGATATTTCTTATTATTTTTTACTTCTTCATCTAAGAGCAAGGTGGTTTCATCACCTTGAACTTCAGCAATAACTATATCATCTTTTCCGTTTTTTCTGTAAACGGTATAGCCCTCGGCACCTTCACTTTTATTCCATATAAGCTCAATGCCCCCATAAACAGAGCCCGCTTTTGTTAATGTTGGTTGTTTAAGATATATTATTGAGCTTTCTTCACTTAAATCGCCCTCATTAAAGGCGTTATAAGCTCTTATCTGATATTTATATTCTGTTCCGCTTTTTGCGGTTTTATCTGTAAACGAGCTTTCTTCAAAGCCTCTGATATCCGCAATTTCTTCATACTCACCGCCAATTTCACAACGATAAAGCTTGTAGCCTGCAGTATCTTCAACGGAAGACCAGCTCATATTAACACCTGTTGCAGAATTGACCGCAACAAAATTTTCCGGTGCAGAGGGTATAACATCCTCTATATCGCCCGCAAAGGATAGCGTTGTTGCACAAATTGCTAATACATTTACAACTGCAAGTAATATCAATACTGCTGAAAGAGTTTTTTTCATATTATCACCACGGAAAATTATTTATATTCTTATTATACTTTATTTAAATTCAAATCACAACACACTACGACAAAAAAATACAAAATATGACAACATTGTCATTATCTTGCGCCCCTTTCGTTGACATTAAATTTAAAAAATATTATAATAATTAGTCGATATTTAATTTGTGGCGGTGGTATTTTGTCAGACAAAGCATTCAGACTTTCTTTATCCTTTTTATCAATATTTTCAGCATTGGTTTTAACTGTTGGTGTTCTTTTTACATTCTTCACTACAACGGACAACCAAAAGCAACAAGCACCAACCGAAAGCACAATCCAAGCTGAAAAAGAGAAAAAGCAAACACCCATAGTGAATACCTCCTCTCCCGAAACCTTTGACTCTTTATTGGGTACTGTTACCGCCCTCAAAAATCAGTTTCCCGACATCATTAAAATATACACCGCAGGCTATTCCGAAAGTGGAAGAGAAATCTTAATGTACACTTTAGGAACCGGTAATAAAAAGGCTCTTATAACAGGTGCAATTCATGCAAGAGAGCACATAACAACAAAATATCTTTTAAAGGTTACGGAAGATTATTGCAATGCCTATTATAGTGCAACAGGTCATTACGGAAGCTATGACATTTATAATCTTTTAAACGAATATACTCTTTATATTATTCCTTGTATAAACCCCGATGGGCTTGAAATCATACTTTCAAATGATATTCCCGAAAAAAATGTTCGTGTTTCCAAGCTTTCTGAATATAAAGCCAACAAAAAGGGCGTTGATTTAAACAGAAACTTCCCATTAGCCTGGGAGTACATAAACAATGGTGTAACAGCTCCTGCGGATTATTATTTCAAAGGTTACGAAAGCGGTAGTGCAAAAGAAACCGTGGCACTTATGAAGCTTTGCTTTGAAAATGATTTTTCTTTTATGATTTCTGTTCATATTAAAGGTAACTGCATTTTCTGGGGTGACACCTACAAAACTCAGAACAACGCTGTTTATAAAGCCTTTGCAGAAGACATCTGTACTGCCTCCGGGCTTTTAATGACAAACCCCACTAAAAAAGCAAAGGACTATGGCGGTGGCTTCGAAAACTGGTTCAGACATCATTTTGACCGACCGGGAGTATGCATAGAATTAAGTGATGTTGAAAACATCGTCAAGCCCTGCGGTAACGAAAACTACAAGGCTTTCAACAGCTTTGTCAACTACCCTCAATCCTCAAATGCTATTGCTGCTGCAATGGTATCGACTAATAAGTAAAGAAGAGATAAAATGAAAACCCAACAATATTTACAAAGTGAAAAATATTCAAGATTAATTTTTATTGCCTGCTTTGCGGCATACTCTGCGTCATATATAGGCAGAATCAATTTTTCCGCAGCACTTCCCGCAATTATCAATGACGGTTTCTTCACAAAAACCGAAGCAGGTGTCATAGGCTCAGCATTCTTTATAGTTTATGGTGCATTTCAGATTATAAATGGTTTTTTAGGTGATAAAATTTCACCGTTTAAAATGATAACCGCAGGCACATTTCTTTCTGCAGTTGCCAATGTTACAATGACCTTCTGCACCACAAATATTCAGATGGCAATCGTCTGGGGCTTCAACGGCTTTGCCCTTTCTCTTCTATGGGCATCAATACTTAAAATCCTTGCCAATATAATCAATGACGGTATGAGGTCAAAGGCTTGCCTTAATATTTCCGTAACGCTCCCCATCGGCACAATTTTAGCCTATCTTTTCGCTTCATTCTCCATAAAATTCTTCAACTGGAGATTTGTTTTCTACATACCCGCAGCAATACTTTTCATTATTTGCATTTTCTTTACAGTTTCATCAATTATTGTAAAGCCCCATATTACAGAAAGAGAAATTGTTACAGAAAGCATTCCCCAAAAGAAAAAAGCAAAGGGCGGTCTACTCCCCTTGCTTCTTATGGCGGGCATTTTTATAATTCTTCCTGCAGACGCTATTCACGGTGCAATTAAAGAGGGTATAACCACCTGGGTTCCCACAATGATAACCGAGGTTTATTCAACTGCTCCCTCGTTCTCTGTTTTCCTTTCAATTTTACTTCCAATATTCAACATTACAGGTGTTTATATAATCACCCCCATTTACAACAAAATATTCAAAAAAGACGAATTAAAAACAGGTGCGGCAATTCTCCTTTTTGCCCTTATACCCCTTTCATTACTTATCTTTATGGAAAAGCTTCCCGTTGTGGCAAGCGTTGCACTTCTTGCAATAATCACAACCTCGCTCCATTCCTTCAACTATATGATAATTACTCTCGTCCCCATGCATTTCTCCTATTGTGGAAGAACCGCAACAGTTACGGGCATTATGAATGCCACTGCTTATGTTGGTTGTGCCGCCGCTACCTACGGCTTCGGTGTAATCTCCGATAAAATTGGTTGGAACGGTTCAATTTTCGTTTGGATTGGTTTAGCAGTAGCTGCATTACTTGTTACTCTTTCAGCATCGGGCAAATGGAAAAAATTTAAAGAATCCACAACAGTTAAGGAATAATTAAAATGAATGTTTACGATTTTGATAACACCATATATGACGGAGAAAGCGTTGTTGACTTTTTTCTTTATTACTGCAAAAAAGATAAATCGCTTTTAAGCTATATCCCCTCTGTTTTCACAGCCCTTTTCAAGTATAAAAGAGGTAAAGTCACCATTGAACAGGCTCTTTCAAAATACGGTGAAGCTGTTGCAGATTATTACAGAAAGCATCCCGATATTCCCGAAGATATGAAGACCTTCTGGGACTGCCATATGAATAAAATAAAGCCATTTTATAAAGATATTCAAAGCGATGATGACCTTATTATTTCGGGCTCCCCCGAATTTTCTCTCGAAATCATCTGCAAAAGGCTTGGAATAAAGCGTTATATCGGTTCTCTTATAGATACCGAAACAGGTGAGGTTAAAAGACTTTGCATAAGAGAAAATAAGGTTAAAGCTTATTTTGAAGAATACCCAAATACTAAAATCGAGAATTTTTATACAGATTCCATTAATGATTTACCTTTAATAGAAATCAGCCAAAATGCGTATCTTGTTAAGGGTCACAAAATCACAAAAATAAAATAAGAAAAGCGGTGAACAAATTGACAGAAGATATAAGCATAATCAAAAAAAGATTCAATGAGCTGTCAATGCGTTCACAAAACCGCGGAGTTTATTTTTACAGTGATTTTTTAAACCTCTATGAACAGACCGTTCTTTTTGACGAAATAAAAAGAGATGTAACTCTCTACGGTGGTTTCCCTGAAGCAGAAAGAAAAATCGCTTGTTTCGGAAACGAAAATGAGTTCGGCTATGAACCGAACCCACCTATAAAAATAATTTGTATAAAACCACTTTCAAAAAAATTCTCCGATGACCTTACCCACAGAGATTTCCTCGGTTCTTTAATCGGTCTTGGTATTAAAAGAGAAACTTTAGGCGATATTATCATAACCGAAAATGTAGGCTATGTTTTCTGCCTTGAAAGCATTTCACAGTTTATTATTGATAATCTTTTCAAGGTTAAGCATACAAGTGTAAGCTGTGAACTCTGTGACGATATCCCCGAAAATGCTCTCCCAAAACCCAAGGAAGAGGTTGTTATTGTTTCTTCTCTCAGGCTTGATGTAGGTATAAGCGGCATTTATAATATTTCAAGAAGCAAAAGCTCCGCCCTTGTAGATGTCGAAAAGGTTTTTATAAACGGCAAACTTGTAACAAGCTCATCAAAAAACATAGAATTAGGCGATACTGTTTCCGTTCGTGGCTACGGCAGATTTCGTTATAAAGAAATTTTAGGCGATACGAGAAAAGGAAGAACAAGAATTCTGTGTGAAATTTATTAATAAGTTCGGCAAAAAACATTTTAAGCCTCGTTTCACCGTAAGGTGAAACATATCGAGTGACTTGTCACATATCGAGTCGTTGGCGACATATCGAGCCGCCAGGCATATCGACAGTCGATATGTTTATCTTACGGATAAACTCGATATATTGCTACGCAATTCGATATATAAATTTACAATTTATTCGATATGCTTTGCTAAAGCAAAACAAGAACATCTAATATATTTTAAAGAGAGGTAATTTTTATGCGTACAATGAAACTCGGCAAAAGCGGTGTAGAAGTACCCGTAATTGCAGTTGGCTGTATGAGAATGGCGGACAAATCCGTTGACGAAGCAAAAGCACTAATTGATACTGCTATGGGTGCAGGTCTTAATTTCTTCGACCACGCAGATTTATACGGTGGTGGCAAAAGTGAAGAAATTTTCTCAAAAGCTATCGGTATGAATGACGATATAAGAGAAAAAATCATTCTTCAATCAAAATGTGGTATCTGCCCCGGTAAAACTATGTTTGATTTCTCTAAAGAGCATATTATTGAATCCACCGAGGGTTGCCTAAAAAGACTTAATACAGATTATCTTGACTTTCTTCTTTTGCACCGCCCCGATACTCTTTATGAGCCCGAAGAGGTTGCAGAAGCCTTTGCAATTCTTAAAGACAGCGGAAAAGTAAAGCATTTCGGTGTTTCCAACCAGAATCCTATGCAAATTCGCCTTTTGCAGAAATATTTAGCTGATGAACCTATCTGCATTGACCAGCTTCAGTTCAGCATTACAGACTGCCATATCGTTAAGCAAGGTCTTTATGTTAATATGAGAGAAGATAATGCTATTGACCGTGACGGTGGTATTCTTGAATATTGCCGTTATGAAGATATAACAATTCAAGCCTGGTCACCTTTTCAATACGGCTTCTTCGAGGGCGTTTATGTTGATAACCCCGATTTCCCCGAAATCAACGCAAAATTACAGGAATTAGCAGATAAATACGGTGTTACAAAATCAACTATTGTTATTGCCTGGATTCTCCGCCACCCTGCAAAAATGCAGCCATTAACAGGTACAATGAATCCTAAAAGACTTCTTGAATGTGCCGCTGCAAGTGATATTACACTTACCCGACAGGAGTGGTACGATATATTCTCAAGTGCGGGGAACGTTATTCCCTAATGGGAAATGTGGAATGCGGAGTACAGAGTCGGAATTAAGCTACCAGTATAGCAGATAGCGGTTAGCAAATAGCAATCAGTAAAAGTAATGCGAAGCCTATCCTCCCTTTTTTCGTTTGGGAAAAAGGGAGGGGGACCATCCTTCGATGGCTAAAATCTTCGATTGAGTGCATTTCGGGTTATGTACTATTGTATTAATAAAGTACGGGCGGAATGGTGGTGGGTCGCCCTGTTTCCTCTTTCCTTTGTAAAAGTATAGCAATCTTAATAAAGAAAAAATGCAGTCCCGAAGGACTGCATTTTTTCTTTTATTATTCTAAATAATCAGCGTATTCGTAAGCTGTTAAAACACTTTGAATTGCTTTCTTGTCAGAAGCAGAAATTGTTAAATCGTAATGATAATTGTCTCCTTGGAAACGTACAATAGTCTCTTCTGAATCTGCAATTGCTTGTAACATTTCAATATCTTTTTCAGTTGCCTCTTTATCAACATATTCCCAAACTTCACTATCATTATCACGTTCAGTTCCGAAATTACCTGCAAAATAGTAGTATTTCTTTCCATCTACCATAATGGTTAGATTTTCCCAGAAAATCCAACTATCGCCAGTGTACCAATACTCTAATCGCATCCAAGCATTCCCATTTTGAATTCCTATATATGGCAAAACGAAACTACGTGTATCAGCATAATAGGGACGAGCTGAAGATTGATACCATGTTATATTCTGAACTTTATCATAATCAGATTTAAGAACAGAAAAAGCAGCTTTAGCCTTCTTTGCACCTTCTGTTTTAGCTATCTTATCAAAATCGGCACGAGCGGTTTTTAAAACATCATAATTCGACACTTCTTTTTTTGCATTATCCGAAAGGCCTTTGTAAAGCTTTTCAACCTTTTCAATTTCCTCTTTACTTTCAAACGTAATTTTTCCAAGTTTAGAAATAGCTTTTTCTACTTCTTTTGCTTCTAATGATTCCATTGTTTTTTCTGCAGCAACTAAAGTATCTTTATTAGTGATCTGTTCTTGCAAGGTTTCGTCACAATCATCAAATAATTTTCTTGCGTTTTCTACATCACTCATATTATCTAATGTTACCTCACCAAGATTTTCAATTGCATCATAAACCTTTTTAAGTTTATCAAAATTGGTTCTTGCCTCGGTTAATTTTTCAGCATTTGCTACTTCTCCCTGCTCAGATTCACTTAAAGCATTGTATTTTTCTTCTGCTTCCACAATAGCAGCTTCACTATCTAATGTTATAACACCGATTTTTTCAATAGCTTTTTCAGCTTTTGCTGCAGGTGACAACCCTGAAATGATATTCACTCCCAAAATAAGAGCCACAACAACTGCTACAACTATTAAAATTTTCTTTTTGGATTTTGCTTTTTGGGGTTTATTCTCGCCTGATTGTTGAATTATAACCTGTTCAGCTTGAATAACCGGATTTTTGTTTTCTTCCATATTTTCTTCCTCCTTTTTAATATTGACATTCAGTGAATGTCAACAGTAATTGTATCATAACATATAATTTGAAATATGACAAGCACTAAATGTCAAATTATACAAGAGGAAAAGTTATATGTTTATTAACAAGGCTTCTGACGGTTCAAATAATGTTTGTGGAAAAAATATTTACATTTTTCGCAAAGAATTAAAAATCTCCCAAAGACAGTTTGCTGACTTATTGCAACTAAATGGATTAGATATAGACAAAAACGCCATCCAGAGAATTGAATCAGGACAGCGTTTTGTTACTGATATAGAACTTATTGCAATCTCAAAAGTTTTGAACAAATCTTACGAAGAACTTTTAAATACCGAAAACTAAAAATCCGCCTGACCTTCAATGTCAGACGGATTTCTTATTTGTTATGTTATATTTTCCTAACCTTAATAACATCTTCGTTAGCTTCGAGGGCTTTAACAACAGCATCGGGGATTTTATCTGCCACAACAAGTGTGTAAGCGAAATCACCTTTAGCCTTTGAACCAAACTCTTTTGTTTCAACGCCGTTGCTCATAAATGCACCGAGAACATCGTTCATAACATTAAGTGCATTGTGATGAATAACACCAACTCTTTCTCCCTCTGCGGAAAGCTCAACATTGGGGAAGTTAACGGAATTTTTGATGTTACCTTTTTCAAGGTATTCTCTGATTTCAACTGCTGCCATATATGCGCAGTTTTCTTCGCTTTCGGGAGTTGAAGCACCCAAGTGAGGAAGAGCAGTAACATTTTCAACACCGATAACCTCATCGGAGGGGAAGTCTGTTACATAAGCCGCAACCTTACCAGCCTTAACTGCCTCAGCCATATCAGCACCAACAACAAGCTCACCACGAGCAAAGTTAAGGATTCTTACGCCGTCTTTCATTTTTGCAAATGTATCAGCGTTAATCATACCCTTTGTATCCTTTGTGCAAGGAAGGTGAAGAGTAATATAATCAGCCTTCTCATAAATCGCATCAAGAGAATCAACATATTCTGTATCTGCAGGAAGCTCGCTCTTGAAAGCATCATTGAAATAGGGGTCATAGCCCACAATTTTCATACCAAGGTTATTTGCTGCAACTGCAACGAGTCTGCCGATAGCACCAAGGCCAACAACACCGAGAGTTTTGCCGAGAATTTCGGGACCGGCAAATTGAGATTTGCCTTTCTCAACAAGCTTGCCTACGTTTTCACCCTCACCTTTAAGGGTTTTGCACCAGTCATAAGCCGCTGCAACTCTTCTTGATGTAAGCATAAGACCTGCAACAACAAGCTCCTTAACAGCGTTTGCATTAGCACCGGGAGTATTGAAAACAACAATACCCTTTTTTGTGCAATCCTCAACGGGAATATTGTTTACACCTGCACCTGCACGAGCAACTGCAACAGTTTTATCGCTGAAAGCGAAATCGTGCATAGCAGCAGAACGAACAATAATACCATCGGGATTTTCGCAGCAATCAGAAATTGCATATTTGCTGTCAAGCTCTTTAAGACCGATTTGAGAAATTTTATTTAATGTAAGTATATCGTACATTCTAATCAACCTTTCAGGAGTTTTCTTTTTCGAATTTTGTCATAAATTCAACAAGCTTTTCAACGCCTTCGATAGGCATAGCGTTATAGATAGAAGCTCTCATACCGCCAACAGTTCTGTGACCCTTAAGGTTAACAAAGCCGGCTTCCTTTGCTTCCTTGATGAATTTTGCGTTAAGCTCTTCGCTGTCTGTAACGAAAGGAACGTTCATAAGTGAACGGTCTTCGGGAACAACTGTACCCTTGAACATTTTGCTGTTATCAAGGAAATTATAAAGAATTGCTGCTTTCTTGCGGTTTCTTTCTGCCATTGCTTCAAGACCACCAAGAGATTTAATCCATTCAAGAACAAGCTTGCAGATATAGATTGTGTAGCAAGGTGGTGTGTTGTAAAGAGAACCGTTGTCTGCGTGAACTTTATAATCAAGCATTGTGGGGCAGTAATCACGAGCGTTACCAAGCAAATCTTCACGGATAATTGCAATTGTAAGACCTGAGGGAGCAACGTTCTTCTGTGCGCCACCGTAAACCATACCGAACTTTGTAACATCAAGAGGCTCTGAAAGGAAGCAGCTTGAAATATCTGCAATAAGTGTTACATCGCCTGTATCGGGAATTTCTTTGAAAATTGTTCCGTAAATTGTGTTGTTAAGACAAACATAAGCATAGTCTGCATCCTGGCGGAAATCTTCTTTTGTTGTTTTGGGAATGTAAGAGAAGGTTTTGTCTGCAGAAGAAGCAACAACCTTGCAATCGCCGTATTTCTGTGCTTCAGAATAAGCTTTTTTTGCCCACTGACCCGTAATAATGAAATCTGCCTTTCCGGAACCGTTCATAAAGTTCATGGGAATTGCAGCAAACTGTGTTGATGCACCGCCTTGAAGGAAAAGAACCTTGTAATTATCCGGGATGTTCATAAGCTCACGAAGAAGTGCTTCGGCATCCTTTATAATTGTTTCAAACTCTTTTGAACGGTGTGACATTTCTGCAACAGACTGACCGCTACCTTCATAATCAAGCATTTCAGCCGCTGCTTTTTTTAATACTTCCTCGGGAAGCATGGAGGGACCTGCAGAAAAATTATAAACTCTGCTCATTGTAAAAACTCCTTTATAAAAATAAAATATTAAACCGAGAAAAACCTATGTGGCAACTTATATTACTTTACCACACTTATATATTATAATATTTTCATTTTAATTACAATGAACACAAAGACGAAATTAACAATAAAATCTAAATATTTTTGTTCAAAATTAACACCTCACCGATAAAATCGAGATTTTATCGGTGAGGTGTTGTATCTGAAACTTATTCAGCATCAGGAGAAATCAACCCATAGCCATTAGCATTTCTCTTATAAACCACATTGATTTTATCAGTTTCTGCATTAAGGAACATATAGAACTGATGCCCTAAAAGATTCATCTGGAGAATTGCCTCTTCAACGCTCTGAGGCTTGAGAGCAACTGATTTCTCTCTTATAACATCAAAATCGATTTCCTCTTCCACATCAACCATAAAATCATAAAGCACTGCAGAATGGAGCTTTTTATCAAGACGGGTTTTGTTTTTTCTTATCTGCCTTATAAGAGAATCAACACACTCATCAAGGGCATCAACCATATTATCTGCTCGCTCTTCCGCTCTGTAAATCATGCCGCCTTTTGTAACGGTGATTTCAACAATCTGGCAGTTTTTCTCAACTGTTGCCGTTACCTTGGCATTTGCCTCTTCACCGAAAAGCTTTTCTACTTTCGAAAGACGTTTCTCGGCACGTGTGCGGAAATCTTCCCTGGGGTTACATTTGCGACCAACGATAGTAATATTCATAATAACACCCTTTCCTAAAAAAATCAAAAAGAGAACCAATTAAATTTTGCAATTTAACAGGCTCTCCTTTCACCTAAATAATACCATATTGTTAATTTATTGTCAATATTTTTATTTGACATATTCATCATATAGTGTTAATATTTTACCATATATAAATTATAGGTGGGAATTTTATGAAAAAATTTATTGCAATTCTTTTGACCTTATCCCTTGTGCTTTCCCTTTGTGCTGTAAGTGTAAGTGCTGCTGAAGAGGATGGTCCTGCCATTTCCTATGCAGTTGCCTCTGATTTACATTTCAATTTTCCTGATGAAAAGCTTGAATGGTTTTCAGAAGACCCAATTTACGGCTATGCAAACAGACGTGCCGCAATGGAAAATGAAAGCGGTTTAATCATTGATGAATTCTTAAACCAATGCGCAGAGGATGAAACAATCCAATTTGTCCTCATTGCAGGTGACCTTGCTGACAACGGCAAAGGTGATTATACAGAGCATGTAGCAGTTGCAGAAAAGCTTAAAGAATTTGAAGAGAAAAGCGGCAAATCTGTTTATGTTATTCCCGGAAACCACGATGTTTGCAATCCTTCCGAGGATGATGACACTGACCTTGCAAGATTTATGGAAATCTATGCAGATTTCGGTTATGACAAAGCTCTTACAAAAGATTTACCCTATGCTTCATATACGGCAGATTTAGGTGAAAAATACCGCCTTATCGCCCTTGACAGTAACGATCCTTCAAAATCCACAGAAGATGGTATGAACGACCATAAGGTACAATGGGTTATAGACCAGGCTGAGCTTGCCTATAAAGACGGCAGATATCCCATCCTTATGATGCACCATAATCTTCTTGACCATATGCCCATGCAGAGACTTCTCAGCCACGATTTCATTATCAGAAACCATACCATTACTGCTGAGCGTTGGGCAAATGCAGGCATCAAGCTTGTTTTCTCAGGTCACGAGCATTGCAGCGATGCCACTACCTATACCTCAACATCCGGTAACACAATTTCCGATTTTGCAACAACCTCTCTTACAATGTATCCTCTTCAGTACAGATACGTTGAAATGCACGAGGATGCAATAATTTATGAAGCAAGAACAGTTGATAAAATTGACACAGATGCTCTTAAAGCAATGGTTCCCGATTACACAGATGAACAGCTTGCAGAAATGAATAAGGGCCTTAACGCTTTCGCAAAGCAATTCCTTAAAAACGGTGTTGAATGGAGACTTGAAAGAGGCTTCCTTGACGAACAACTCGGAATCAACCCCGACGATATTTATTATGACCTTGTAAGAGATGCCATTGATGCTCTCAATGATGTTCTTAATATGCCCCTTTACGGTAAAGGCAGTGCTCAGGAGCTTGGTGCTAAATATGGCATTGAAATTCCCGACAGCGAATATAAAGATGGTTGGGATGTTGCAACAGAGCTTGTTTCCGCCCATTATGCAGGTTCAGAAAAATACCCCATGTGTGGCAGAGATGTAACTCTTCTTATGCGCCTTGTTTCAATCATCCTCAAAACAGAGCTTGCAATGGTTGATGACATGGTTCTCACTCAAGCAGCAACCGCCATTGTAGCCGCAACAGTTGGCACAGAGAAATATGTTATAGTAGAAAATTACCTCTTCGGTATCGGCTACGGTCCTATTTCTCCCGGTGAATATTTCTTACTTGCTATTGCTTCTCCCCTTCTTCAGTCCTTTGCAAACGACGATGGCGTGGATGATAACAATGGAGTTATTGATGGCTACGGAGTTAACAGAAATACAGAAAATATGAAAGCTAATTTCACACTTTCAGTCAGCGAATTCCTCAGCGGTATGAAAATGATTTTAAAATTCATTCTCAAAGGCTTGCACGTAATCGCACAGGTTGAATAAAAAATAAAACTCGGGCAGATATGCTCGAGTTTTTGTTTTTATGTTGCTTATTTCTCTAAACTTTTCTCTTTTATCTCTTCACTGGAAAAGTTGCGCAGAGTTTCAGAGAAAAGTGAAAAGAGAAGAGAGAAAAGAACAAAAAGAAAAAGTCGCACAAAAGTGCAACTTTCTTTTTGGTGACCCGGACGAGAATCGAACTCGTGTTACCGCCGTGAAAGGGCGGTGTCTTAACCGCTTGACCACCGGGCCGTATATGAGGGGCTCGAAAGCCCTTTTATAAAACCACCTTAGTAGGTAGGTCTGTTGATTTGGTAGCGGCAGTGGGATTCGAACCTACGACCAATCGGGTATGAACCGAGTACTCTAGCCAGCTGAGCTATACCGCCATATATATGAACAACATCCATACCTACGTAGGCGAACTGCTCTCTTTTCGAAAGCCTGTTAATTATAATATGCAGACAAGCATTTGTCAATACCTTTTTAAAAATTTTTTCAAAAAAATTTCATTATCGTATTCTGTACCTATTTTTTATTTTTTTGCAATTAATCTTAAAAAAGTCTT
>JAZQJD010000014.1:0-46076 GCA_045541435.1 Acutalibacteraceae bacterium | reverse complement strand
TATAATCATGTTTATACTCCTAATAAATAAAATACAATAATACAAATTACATTATAATACATTTATTTTCACATTTCAACTAAATCTAATCCTATTCAACGGACTATGAGTGTATTCTTTGATTATTGCATATAAAATTTTGAAGGATTATATATATCCCATTTATATATGACAAAAAACAACAAATACTTCAGGTTTATTTTATAATTTTTAAATTTTCAGCAGGTTGCATAGTTCGTGGGGTGGTGGGTTAGTTAATATGACGGAAGTTGAGTTGATATATGGCTGCATTATAAAAGGGTTGAATTATTAGAATAATGTGATATAATAGAATTGCTTTTAGGCATAATATTTTAAATTAAAGACATTGTTTCTGTGCGTTTATTTTTGTTTATGCAAGTGAACATCTGTAAACACCCGAAAACAAAGAGTTTAATTTAATCTATATTGTCCGACATTTTCTATCTCTGTTAATAGGGGTGGTGTTTTTTGTCGGATATAATTATGCCTTTTAGTAATTATTTACTGAAAGGATTTTTTATTATGGAACAAAAAGATTTAATGTTTATCCAAAGTCAGATTGGCTACGAGTTCAAGAATTTGGACTTGTTGCAGCAGGCGTTTATAAGACGCTCTTTTTCGGAGGAAAACGGAGGAGAAAACAACGAGGTGTTGGAGTTTATCGGTGATAAGGTATTAGACCTTTTTGCAGTTAAATATCTGACAGAAAAGCACGGATTTTTATTAAGCGAGCAAGATGATGCCGAGGTTGAATTTGACGAATTTTCTTGTGAAAAAACTGAAGCAGAGTTAACAGAAATTAAGAAATTATTGGTACAGAAGAAAACTTTAGCAAATCGGATTGATGTGCTTGGTTTATCAGATTATCTGTTAATGGGCAAGGGAGATATACTTCAAAATATCAGTGAAGAAAACTCTGTAAAAGAAGATTTATTTGAAGCTATACTTGGTGCAATTGCAATTGACAGTAATTGGAATATGGAAGCTTTAGAAAATGCGGTTTCAATTATGTTGGCGCCTGAAAGCATACTTTCCGATAGTGATACAGAGGATTATGTTTCACTGATTCAGGAATGGGCGTATAGTAAGAATAAAAGTATACCTCTGTATCATTTTGAAAAAAGTGGATACGAAATTACTTGGTACACTCAATTTGATGGAGTTTCTCAAAAACCAGAGCATACTTTAGACCGAGAAATACACAAAACAAAATATCACTGCCTTTTGAAGTTATCAGATGATTTGCCGATTTTCCGTGGTTTTGGTAAAACACAAACTGAAGCAAGAAGAAATGTTTGTAAGTTGGCTTATGAGTATCTTTGCAAAAAGGATATGTGGCTTTCCATCAGTGATGAAATCGATAACCCAAATAAAGACGATGCAATCAATCAATTGGAGATTTTGGCTCGTAGAGATTATTTCTCAATTCCTACTTATGAATTTAACCAAACAAATGACAATGACGGCAATCCTGTTTGGGAGAGTATTTGCCGTATAGCAGAAAAGGAGAAATCATTTTCTGCAAAGTCTTCCTCAAAAAAAGACGCAAAAAAATCTGCAGCATATAAAATGTTGCAGTATGTGTTGGAAAACTGAGGAGGTGTTCATATGTCAAAATGGTGTTTTAATTATGAATCGGGTGACTACGAGAATATTGAACGGGATGGGTTCAGTATTGACCGTGGGGAATATGTTTATAACTGGGATGACAGTGAATATCGCAGAGAGGAAGAAGAGCAACAGGAGGACAACTGGTAAGTTCCTATTCTTTGTATTATGCAGTAAAGTTTTTTACATACAGGCATAAGAAAAAGCAGAGTAGTAGCACATAATCTTGTGCACTACCCTGCTTTATATTTTTTGTGCAAAAGTAAATGCCGAAATCGGAATTTTGTTGCTTCAAGTAGCAAGTTTTATTCCAAAATCGGCATTTTGTTTCTGTACTTTTAGTGTTTTTGAGTATTTTTCCATCCATTTTGCGAAATTTGGCTTAATGTGTCGTTTTTTTCAGGAATCCATTACTGGGGAAGGACTTCGTTTAGCTACTGACAGAATGGATTCGAAGAATTTCTATGCAATCAATCCTGCATTTGATATGAAGAAGCCTAATAAGAGAAGATAAGAAGATATACAACTTTAAAGCCCACAAAGCAAAACTCCCACCTACTGTTCACTTCACGGTAAGTGGGAGTTCTATATGCATTTATTATCTAACAACCTCTACCTCGGTATCATAATATTGCTCTTGGAAATAAATTGCGTTTTCAATTTCTTCTTTAGAAAATCTCATGCCTACGGGTGCGCCAACAAGCTTATCTTCAACATCGTTATGTCTGTGAGCAATAGCAATAATCTCACATTCATATACCGAAACAGGCTCATCGACACCTAAAAGATAAACATCAAGCTCCTCGCCATCACCGCCAAGAACACCGGGAATATAGCCGTAGTTAATGGGATATGTAAGTGAATAGCTCTCTTTTTGATGAACATAGTCGATAGGTCGGTCAACACCTATAACTACCCTCTTACCAAGATAAGATTTCACTTGTGCTTTTCGTTCTTCAAATGTCATATTTTATACCCACCTTTAGCAGCATTTTCTCATTATATCAGCTCAAACAAAGCCGTATCGTGCTTATTCATATAAAGTGAAATAACATCAGTTTCTTGTTCCTCAAGCCTTATGCCGAGAATAGACTTCACCTTATATTTTTTAGGTAGCTTTATTTCGACCTCACCCTCATGAGATGTATGAACACCGACATATCCGCCACCGCAATAAATCACATTGTTATCCCCATTATAGCAATGAACACCTTTTGAAACAATGAATTCACGAAGCTCCTGTGTAGGAACATAGATTTTGTCACCCTCGGGGAAAAAACACGGTATTTTATAGTTTTCGCAAAGTGACATTGCTTTCTTCCCACTTTCCGAAGGTAAAGGTGTGGTGAAAATTGCGACCTTATATCTGTCAATAACCTTTTCGGCATCCTCGGTCATACATAAATCAAAGGGAATTCCCGTATTACCCATTGCAACTCTGATATTATTAACGCTGCAAGCAACATCGGTACATCGTGGGTTATTATAGTACGCCCTTTCGTCTATAAAAACAACTGTTTCAGCAGATGGATATGAAGTAGTTTTATCTTTGGTGCTTTCCGCAATATTTCTCATTTTGCTCATTTCAAGCATAATATCTTCATGGTGGTACCAGCCGCCCCACATATCAAACCACCATATACCCGAGTATCTCGTAAGCTGATGGGCAAATGCTTTTCTCACAGCAGACAAAGAAAGCTTAAGAGTATCGGGACCACACCAAACAGTTTTATTGCCCTTATCGTCCTTAAGTGCAAAATAATTGTCTGAAAAGCTGCCGGGTCGGGATTCCTGCATTCTTTTTGTAAGGTGAGTTCTTATATCGCATTCAACAAAATATAGCTTGTTATGAAGCTTAAGGGAACTTTCTGCTATCATATCGCCCCAATCGACACCAAGCTCTCTGATGCAATCGTAGCAACAGGGTGACGAGAAAAAGTCAATACATGGCGAATCAATAATATGCCTTAATCCTGCAAGACCGAGAAGATGGTCATTCACGAAAGCGTTATATCCGTAAAAAGCGCCAACAACCTGCTCATTATTAATAAGCTTTTTAAGAGCTTTGCAAAAATGCTCAACAGCATTTGCTGCAGTTTCGCAGCAAAATTCACCATAACGGCTCACAGTTTCATTATAGCCTGCCTTAAACAAATCCTCTTTCGTGATTTTAGGAACAGTATCTGAATTATAGTTTTTCTTCATCCACAAATGAAATTTCTGGATACCTTTTTCAGAAAAGGAGCCTGCCATATCGTGATGCATCCATTCTTGAGTTGTGCCACCGCAAATCTGATACCCTGCAATTCTGTTACTATATGCTGCAGAACGGATATGCGAAACAAGATTGGCAAGATACTCTGCACCATCGTGAAGATATTTTTCGGACCAAAGAGCCTCCCTCATACCATAGGGTGTAGAAACACATTCAGTTAGATTATTTTCAATCCATTTACGAGGCATTGCAACATTTATCCGAGGGAAAATAAGCGCATCGGGACATTCTGCTAAAATATCACTGACAACCTGGTCAAATTCTCTGTAATCAGGTTCATCCCCTTCAAAAACACCTGTTCTGAAAGGTGAAAAACCGCTGATATTGCTTATCGGAAGCTTGGTAAATGAAACATTTATAAAAAACATTTTATAACCAGCTTTTATAAAATCCAAAAACTCTCCGCACTCCTCAAAATACGTAGTATAAGCAAGAGGATAATGCAAAGCTCCGTCTATAGATATATATGGTTTCCCGTTCTTAAATTCAACTGAAGAATTCATATTATCTCCTCATTTTTCCATCAATTTCACGCCATGTTTTTAAGCATATCTTTTGTTATTTCATATTTAGTGGGTTTTCCGTTTATATAATTATCAAGCTGCTCAATCATATAATCTGCCATTCTTTCAGTTTCGTTACCAAGGCTTCCTGCAATATGCGGTGTAAGAATTGCGTTGGGGCACCAGAAAAGCGGACTGAAACACGGCATTTTTTCATTTTTAAGAACATCCAGAACTGCAGTTGTTGACGGGTGGCAAAGTAATCTTTTTGCAAGCGCAAATTCATTGACCTGGTCGCCTCTGCCTGTATTTATGAATGTACTGTGAGGCTTCATAAGCCTAAACAAATTACCGTTAAAAATATTTTTTAACTCTTTTTTATTTGCAAGATGGTTGCTTATAACATCACATTCTTTAAAAATTGTTTCCATATCGCACAAGGTAACACCGAGCTCCCTTGCCCTTTCCTCGCTCACAAATGGATCGTAGGCATAAGCAGAAACATCAAGCGACTTCAGTTTCTCTGCAACAGCAGAACCGATTGCACCAAGACCGATTAAGCCCACCTTTGAGCCATAAGCACCAATGCAATTTTGTGTGTGATTTCGGGAATAAGGCAAAAATGATTTATATCTTTTAGCCCCTTGAAAATAGCCCTTTAAGGCTAAAATAATCTGAGAAACAGTATATTCTGCAACAGGAACCCCATTAGCAGAAAATGCACTGAAAACTCTTATTCCGCAATCAAAGAAAGGTCTTGCAAAATACTGAACTGTTCCTGCACTGTAGAAAACAATCTTTAGGCAAGGCATATATTTTTTTATTTCTTCCTCGGTAAATTGAGGCATTCCCCATGTTGCAAAAGCAATTTCGCAGTCCTTTAAAAATTCTTTATGTAATTCAATATTACTTTTATCTATTCTTTCGGAAACATCCCCATATTCGCCTATTTTTTTCAAAACGGAGGGTGTGTAAACCTTTGAATAACTACTTTCGCTTCCGCTGAATAATGCGATTTTTATTCTAATCACCTCAATATGCTCTTAATTTTCGAACATCTTTTATAAAGTTCTTTTCCTTTGACCCTTCAGTAAATTCAACAATAACAATACCACTGAAATTCAATAAAATAAATTTTTTAATCAATTTATCAAGATAATTTTTATCATTCTTTTTAAACCGTTGCTCTCGCTTCAAATCACGGTAGCTGACGTGAAAATTCTCAATAAAATCAAAGGTCTTTTCAATTCTGTTTATATCATAATCGAATCTTAAATAACGGGATTGAAAATATGTTTTAAAATTATCACAGTTCAAATCATTTTTCAGCTTCAAAATCGCCCCTGTATTGTTATTAAAGGTGTTATCGTGACATTCGGGACAAACAAGAAGATTATATTCTTTTGCCTTTCTGCAAAGAAATTTCATTTCTTCAAAAAGCTCATTATATTCGCTTTCTGTAAAATCCTCACTATTTTTATTACCAAGCCATATTCTTACAGAGAAAGCACCCATTTCACTTGAAATTCTGCAAACATCTTCCCACTCTGCTACCGCAGAGCTTCCTGTTCTGTAGTAACTGCCGTAGGAGCTTATTTTAATATTATTTTCATCGCAAAGTTTTTTAGCAAGCTTTGCATCATCAAGGGTTTTAACGTGAACATCTCCACCCCATTCGATAAACTCAACGCCTGCATTTTTTGCAATTTCAACTACCTCACTGATAGTTTTATTCCTAAAAGTGACACTTGCTACTCCGATTTTCAAGCTACTCACCTAAATCACAACTAACTGTTTCATATTCATATTTAAACATTGGTAAGCCTCCCTTAATAGATATTTTGCATTTCTTGTTTTATCAATTTATATGATAACATAAGCAAGGCATAAAAAACAAGAGCAAGGAAGCACCTTGCTCTCAATCAAAATATTATTCCTTATCAACTATAACAACTTCAATTCCAAGGTCATCGAATTGGCATAAGTCTTCTTCTGATGCATCCCAATCTGTAATTAAGGTGTTAAGTCGGTTTGCAGGACAGATACTTACAATTGAATCCATACCGATTTTTTCTGTTGGGTATAAACCGATAGCTTGCTTTGAACTGTCGATTACTGCGTTCCAGAAGCTGATTGCCTGGCTCTTCTGTATTGATAAACCAAAGCTTGCAGAGATACAAGCTGATGTTAAGAAGCATTTATCAAATCTCAAACGTTTGATTGTTTCAACAGCAATTGCGTCATAGCAGTTACCCTTGTTATCCATTTCACCGCCAAGCATAATAACAGAAATGTTATCATTCTTTCTCAACTCTTCTGCAATTACAATTGAGTTTGTTACTACACGAATTTTGATATCAGCAGGTAAGTTTTGTGTCATAAGATAACCAACAGATGCGCTGGTGATAAAAATAACATCATTGTTTTTTATCATGGAAACCGCTGCTTTAGCAATTGCTAAGTAGTTTTCTTTGATTTCACCAATGTCTTTGCAGGTCATTTTAGGTGGTTTGCTGAATGCAACCTGTCTTAATTTAATAGCTCCACCGTGAGTTCTTTTGAGAAGACCTTTTTCTTCAAGGATTCTTAAATCTCTTTTTGCAGAGTCATAACTAACACCAAACATTTCTTGAATTTCAGCAGTAGTAATGCTACCTTTTTCTTCTAATAAATCTAATATAGCCTGGTGTCTTTCTTCAATAAACATTAAATTCACCTCGTTAACATATTACAAAAAATGACGTGCACTTCATTCCTTGTTGTTAACACAATAACACACTTATTCACGGTTGTCAATACTAAATCGTGAAAGAATGTGCAACAAGGTGAATAAAAATGAAAGCTAAAGTAGGTGGTAATGTTCCTGCTCTTAACTTTGTTTAGTTATTATCATCCGTTTGTTTATTGCTTAATCCGTTTGCATCTCATATAATATAGGCATCGGTACCGAAATAAAATACAAGGTGATAATATATGGAACTCGGTAAAAAAATCAAACAATTAAGAACTAACAAAGGTGTAACACAGGAAGCATTAGCAAATGCATTAGGCGTAACATACCAAGCGATTTCCCGTTGGGAGAATGAAACAACTATGCCTGATATATCATTACTTCCTCAAATATCAGTTTTCTTCGGTGTGAGCATTGATGAGCTTTTTGAGTTCACAGAAGAATCACAATACGAGAGAATTGAAAATATGCTCAACGAAAAAGCAGCACTCACAGATATGGAATTTGAGAATGCAAAGTGTTTTCTTGAAAAACAAATTAGCAAAGAAAACGAAAATATCAATGCACTCAAACTACTCGCATGGCTTTATGCACATCGTGCAAAATCTTCAAATGTTCAAGCTGTTGAATATGCAAAGAGAGCTTTGCAGCTTGGTGACACAAGTAAGAGTATGAATAATATTTTGCGTGATGCATGCGGCTCACCACATACAGATTGGAACTACCGCAACCGTCATGAGCTTATTGCTTTCTACTATGAGCATTTGAAAACACATCCTGATGATATGAGAGCATATCGCTATCTGTTACCTGCCCTTGTTGCAGATGGCAGAACTGATGAGGCAAAAGAAGTAATCGAAAAAATCAGAACGCTTGAAAAACCGGAGCTGCTCTTTGTGTTTGATGCGATGATTCTTCGCAGAGAAGGAAAAATAAAAGAAGCGGAAAACCTACTCAATGATATGGTTAAACAGTTTTCTGATAGTTGGTATACCTGGTCAATAGTTGCAGACTTTAACGCTGATGATTGTAAATATGATGATGCAATATCTTGCTACGAAAAATCATTTGAACTCCAAGAAGTACCCCGATTTACAGATTCACTTGAAGCAATTGCACATATTTACGAAATCAAAGGTGAATATCAAAAATCAATTTCAACCTACCACAGAATAATTGAACTTTTGAAAACAGACTGGAACGTAACCTACGGTGCAACAGTAAATAAATATCTTCAGAAGATTGATGAGCTTACAGGCAAAACGGCTGGAATGAAAAATTGAAATTGAATATTATTAGAACAAAAATTTCGGTAAAAATTTATAAAGAAATCATAAATAATGAGGACGGGATTCCCTTCTCCTGTCCTCTAATTTATTATAGTGTTTCAAATATATTGTTCTTATAGAGTTTTAATATTGCAAATGCTCATTAAACAAAGCTATAGCAAAACGGTCTGTCATTCCTGATATGTAATCAATTATTGCTTGTGCATAAATTTCTTTGGTATCCAAGTTTTGATATATTTTTTGATTTTCACATTTCAAGGCTAAATCTCTTAATTCTCCCATCGGAACGATATTAACATTACAATATCTTGCCAACCATTTTTCAAAAGAACTAATTAACTGTGGTGTAAATCGCCTGTTTTCTTCTAATTTATTCCATGTGTATTTCTCTTCATACAAAGAAAAAAGTGAATTGAAAATTTGATTAATAACTAATTCTGAATAATGCTTAAATGGTTCTAAACGCTCGTGGCGATAAATGTTTTCATAATTAAAAGATTTTATATCATCCAATAGTTCATTATATTTTGAACTTAGACAAATTCCTTTTTCAGGAGAACTGTTATTACAAATGTCTATTATCAAATTATGCATTATAACCGTGGTGTTTAAAGCACTTTCAGCGTTCAAGTGAGCCATTCGCAAAAGTGTATGCTGTGCATTCTGATCCAAAAAACCAAGATTGAATGCATCTTCAATATCACGACCTACATACGCAATTTTATCCGCGATTTTAACAACACATCCTTCCCAAGTGGCAGCTTGATATTTTCCTGGCTCATCAAAATCATTGATATGGATGGTATATTCTCTTGGTATAATACCGTTTTCATCTACTTCACCACAATGGGATATAATACCATCACGTACAGCATATGTTAAATCTAAATTTTTAAAGACTTTATAATTATCTTCAAGTAAATCAACCTTATCAACAAATCTTAAGCCATTTTTTTCGTGCCAAAAACTATGGCCAGTATATTCTTGGCATAGCTTTTTTATTACTGTTTCTCCTTGGTGTCCAAATGGTGCGTGACCTAAATCATGCCCCATGGAAATGGCTTTAGTGAGTTCTTCGTTTAATCCAAGTTTTTTTGCTATTGTGGAACTGACGGATTCAACATGTGCTACATGTTCCATACGAGTGCAAATATGATCATTGTCAATATTGAAAAATACTTGGGTTTTATGCTTAAGTCTACGATAAGCCATTGAATGCAAAATACGAGTATAATCTCTTGCAAATGGAGTTCGTATATCATCTGGTCGAGAATATAATTCACTTTCTCTACTAATCATCATATTCCATAAAGCGTTATTTTCTGTCATTGCATACGCAGTAAATTTGCCATCTTTCATATTTAACAACTCCTTTATATTTAAGTCTACACTTATATATGTCAAAAAATGCTAAATACTTCGCAATTTTTTCAAAAAATTCCATAGTTCTCTGTTTTGCACTATTTTTTGACATTGATTTTAGTGAAAAAGACAATAAAAATTACAACTTTTTCTTGACAACTGAAAAAACTTGTGTTATATTGTGCGAAATACAAAAATGAGGTAAAGGTTATGAACACATATCTTCTCAAAAAACAAGATATGCAGAAATCCTGGCTTGTAAAGTATGATTATGATACTTGCAGGTCTATGCCTTTATACTCATTTCGCAAAAAGTAAACTATTTTTAACGATATGATTATACCGGTGTAGGCTTACTGCAAAGCTTACACCGGTTATTTTTATTATGCAACCGCCGATTAATCGAGCTTGCAATTCTCAGTGGCTATTTTTCCTCCAGAAATCCCAAAAATGCTCGTTAATACACAAAGTATTGCCTGCGCTTTTTGAAATCTCTGACAAAAAACTATCTTACTGATAATTACAATCCGATTTAATCGTTGGCTGCCCAAAGGAGAATTGGTATGAAATTTTTAGATTTATTCAGAAAGAACAAAGTTATTAAAACAGGTAATCCTGTTATAGATTTTTACAACAGATATGATGAGGATGGCAGGCTTATGAAAAGAAGCCGAATGCCGGAATACCTAACCACTATGAGATACATTGAAAAATACTTGAAACCCGATTCAAAGATTCTTGAAATAGGTGCAGGCACAGGCAGATATTCTATTGCACTTGCAGAAAAAGGCTATGATGTTACATCTGTTGAGCTTGTTCCACACAATCTTGATATTATGAAGAAAAAGGTTAAACCTGTACATAAAATTCAGATTCACGAAGGTAATGCCTGCGACCTTTCTTTTCTTAATGATGGTACTTTTGATATTGTATTGTTGTTAGGTCCAATGTATCATTTATTTACAGAAGAAGATAAACACAAAGCATTGAGTGAAGCAATAAGAGTTGCTAAAAGAGGCGGGATAATTTATACTTCATACTGTAACAATGATACATCTGTTTACAAATTCTTTTACACAAACAGAGTGTTGAAGTTTGTTGATAAAAGTCTTATAAAAGAAGATTACCATACAGTATCAGCACCCGAAGAAATTTTCGAACTGTATCGTAAATCAGACATTGATGAGCTTATGAAAAGCTATGATGTTACACGACTACACTTTGTTGGTGTAGATATGCTATCATACCTATTTGATGATAGATTAGATAATCTGAATGACCGTGAATTTGAGGAATATATGAAATTTTTATCAAACCTCTGTGAACGAGAAGACTGTGTCGGTCTTTCTATTCATATGCTTGATATATTCAGAAAGGAGTAGACACTATGATTAAATATCCAAATTACGACAGAAGCATATTATCAATTGCTTCATCAGTTTTAAACCATTTTGGCGTTAAAGACTGCCAACATAAAACCTTACCCGAATTTGATAAATTACTTGAGAAAGACTACAAGAATATTATAGTGATTCTTTTTGACGGCTTGGGAACATCAACCTTGAATTACCATCTTACTGAAAATGATTTTTTGAGAAAACACTATGTAACCGATATTTCTTCAGTTTTTCCATCAACAACTGTTGCGGCAACTACATCAATTTTGAGTGGCTACTCCCCTTTGGAATGCGGGTGGCTCGGCTGGGACTTATACTTTGAAGAAATCGGAGAAAACGTTGCAGTTTTCAAAAACACTTTACAAAGGAATGGTGAGCCTGCCGCAAAATACAACGTGGCTCACGAATACATTCCTTACAAAAACATTATGCAAAGAATTGAAAAGGTAAAGGGCAGAAAAAGTGCTTACTGTGTAGCATTCTTTTCAAAATATCGTGTCAAAAGTGTTGAAGATATTTGCAAGACCATTTATAAGCTTTCCAAAAAGAGAAAGAAGAAATACATATATGCATATTGGCATCAGCCTGACCATGCAATGCACGGTCACGGAGTAACAAGTCCTGAAGCACACCAAGAGATTCTGAATATTAACAGCGAGGTTGAAAAGCTTTGTGGTAAATTGAAGGATTCGCTTGTAATCATAACTGCAGACCACGGACTTTGTGACGGAAAAACAGAATATTTAGAGGACTATCCCCAAATAACAGAACTTTTGAAAAGACCGCCATCTATTGAACCGAGAGCATTAAGTTTGTTTATTAAAGACGGAAAAACAGAAGAATTCAAAACAGAATTCAACAAAATATTCGGTAAGTCTTTCAGGTTAATGACAAAGGACGAGGTTTTCTCTGAAAATATTTTAGGTTTTGGAACACCTCATCCGAAAACCGCAAACTTTATAGGTGACTTTTTCGCAGTTGCTCTTGGTGAAATCAATATTGACTATAAACGAGGCGATTTTGAAATGGTTGGTGTTCACGCAGGTCTTACGGAAGAGGAAATGACTGTTCCCTTTATAGCTATTGAAACAGAAAAGAGGAAACGACGATGAATATAATACAAAGAATAAAACAGATAAAATACATAAAAACCACACCCATTCTTGAAACAGAAAGGCTGATTCTTCGTCCTATTACACCAAAGGATGCAGATGCCGCTTTCGTATGGTTGAGTGATGAAAAGGTTAATAAATTTATGCCTTATAACCTTTATAAAAATACAGATGAGGTTTTGCATTGGATAAATACAATAATCCCCAAGGACAAGAACTGCCACTGGGGAATTGTGCTTAAAGAAAACAACCTTTTAATTGGTAGCTGTAGTATCGGTCCCGATAAGAAACAGCCTGATGCCTGGGGCTTCGGCTACAATATCCGTTCTGACTATTGGAACAAGGGTATAACCACAGAAGCTACAAAAAAGATGATTGAATTTGCCAATAAAAAATACGGTATCAAAAGCTTTGTTGCAAGCCACGCAGTTGATAACCCCGCTTCGGGCAAGGTTATGGAAAAGTGTGGTTTAGTATTTGACCACTACGGAGAATACAGCACCTTTGACGGCACACAAACATTCAAGGCAAAGTTCTATAAAATGCATTTGTATTAAAAATTTGAGGACAGGGGGTTCACCCTGTCCTCACTTTATCTTTTAGGCAACTTACCGAATTCGTAAAGCCTGTTTATTTTTTTATAATGACTGCAGGCTCTTCCACCATCTATAGAGCAAACGCCTTTTTCATATTTTGCATCGGGTATATTCCACTCACCTTTTCTGCCATTTCGGAATAGGCAATAAAGGTGTTGTTATACTGTGTTAAGGGAAGAATTACAACATTGCCGTTTTTGAGAATTTTCTTTTCTATACGATTGTTAGCCCCCTATGATAACCTGTTTATTGATTTTTCCTGTAAAGATATTATCTTCTTCTGTCAAAGCTTTTGCATCGGGGTTTTCGAGTATAATGCCGTAGCTTGGTGAGTCGGTTTCTTCGGGTGCAAGAAATGCATTATTTCTAACTGTAAGGTTATAAACCATTGGTCTGAAGAAAATGTAGCCTCTGCTTTTTTCGATTCTTCCCGAAGGCCCGTCAAAAATATTATTTTCAATAAGAATATTATGGTGATCAATATCACCGTGGTGACCTATACCGGGGAAGCCGTCACATTTAAAAATATTGTTTCTGATTACTATATTACGGCAGACAGTGTCATCGCTCTTAAAATCAATTAGAGTACCGTCACAGTTATAAACAGGACCATAAGAACCGTGACGGGACATATCAAGCTGAATCTGCTCATTAAAGAGATTATCGGTCTTAAACGTGTATGAAGGGCCGTCAAAAATACAGTTCTGAATAGTTGTATTTTCTGTTCCGTTTATTTCGATACAATGCCAATGAGCACAATGACGGAATCTGCAATTTTCAATGGTGATATTACTGCAATGAACGGTATTCACAAGGGTTATTCTTTCATCAAGATTTTTATTGCCATCAAAAATACCGCCTGAAATCACAACATCGTGAGTACCCTCATATCTACTCCACTCCGACTCAGAATATGAAGCGAGCAAATATCTTGTTAAAGGCTCACTTTTATCACTTCTGAGAATAATTGCATTATCTGAAAATTTCAGATGCTGATATGAATAGAAAATCAAAGCACCCGAAATAAGATATGTACCATCAGGGAAATAGATGGTACCGCCGTTTTTCAGCTTATCAAGGCAAGCCTGTAAGGCCTTTGTGTCATCATGTATTCCGTCAGCGTAAACATTTTTATTCTTCAAAACATTTACAAATTTCATTGTGATTACCTCTTATTCAGATTTTGTTGAAACCTCTTTGCGAATTCTTTTCCCGCAGCTTGAGAGCTTCCATAAAATGTGTATACTTTTCATCCCTATAATACTATTAACGCTCGAATTTTCGCTAAGTGAGTATTGTTTTATCTATGTGTGATTCAATTACAAATCGTATTTACGAATGAAATATGAGGGCGTACAGCTCCATGCGTGGCAAAGGCTGTTTATCATTCTGTCATTATATGGTGAGAATTCAAGGTCATCGGGAATATATGCTTCCCAGAAGGTATCTGCACCAAGCTCAACCATTCCGCCCCAGAATTTCTTCAAATATTGCACCGCTTCATCCTTCATATCAAGCTTTAACATAGCTTCAATAACATAATGACGCATATATGGTGTAACAGGTTGCTTAAAATCCTTGTTATCAAGGCAGGAAAGAAGAAGCTTTTTGGCATCTTCTCCGGTTATCACACCACCTAAAATCATCCAAACCTGAGAATGAACGCTAAGCTGATCATTATCTAAAGAATTTACGAACACTTTTTTGTTTTCATCATAAAGATGCTTTTTTGAAGCGGAACGAACCTCGGAAATGAGAAAAGAATATTTTTCATAATCCTCATCACCTATTGCTTTCAGTAATCCCTCAAAACGTTCAAGTGTATAAAGATATACACCCTGCAATGCAGTCATACATTCAAGACCCGGACACCAGTCAATAAAAGCAAACCAACCATCCCGCTTTGTTGCAATCAGATTTTTGTCAAGTGTAGCTTTAAAGCTTTCAAGCTGTGATTTGCAAATTTCCATAAGGTCATTTACAACCTCCTTGTCCCCTGTATGCTCAAAATAATCGCATACACTTACAACATATAAAAGTGCATAGTCCTCAATATGTGTTGCACCGGAATGGTAGTAAGGCGTTTCATAAACAAAGGAGGGCAAGAAGCCTGATTCATTACATTTCCCTGCGGCAAAAAGATATAAGCATCTTTTTACAATTTCAAGATTATTGAATGTATAATAATTTGTAAGAGCTTCAAGACGAAGGTCACCAATCCAAAGACGGCGATCACGCTTGGGACCATCTTCAAAGAAGGTCTGCATACATTCCTTGAGAGTGTTTGTTGCAACAAGGTCAATTTTATTAAGCAAGCCATCTTCCGTGTTCACAGATTTCAGTACAGTTACATCTGCACTTGTTGATGCACGGAAGCTGAAATCAAAAAGCCTTATTGGTCGTGGGGTTCTTTCCACCGTTATTTTTATGTATCTGCAGGCATATCTTCTGGGCATAGTTATTTTCTGCGGAAAATCGAGATTGACTATTTCCTCCTGCAACCAGGTTTTTGACAAAGTACCGCAGTATCGAGAAAAATCATCATTCATTTCTCTCATATCTTCACCGAACTTAACAACCAAACGAACAGGAGCATCAACGAAAATATCAGCTCTGTCAAAAGTAAAAGAAAAGTGTCCAACAGCGTGTTCTCCAAGGTCAAGAAGAATACTGTCCCCGTTTGAACCGATGAATTCGGTTATTTCGGGACTGAGAACAGAAAATTTCAGTTTAGGAAAATTCTCCAGGGCCTTACTCAAAAAGTAATCTTTATCTATCATTATAATATACATCTCACTTTGTAATTACGTTTTTCATTGATAAAATCAAGTTCGTTCATCAAACTTCACTTCTTAATCACTTCATACAGCGTTTCTTGAAACTTGGGAAGCCACCATTCTTTGTAGCCTGCTTTTGTTGGGTGGATGTGGTCAATAAGATATAGTTCTTTTTGCTGATCAGTGATATTATTAATTTCTTCATCATTCCAGAAATCAATAACTGTAATATCCCATTTCTTTTGAATTTCCAACAGCAAATCCACCATTTTGCTATAATGGTCGCTATCATACCTTGCCTGAGTGTAGAAAACAACGGGACAACCCCACGTTTCTTTGGCGTAAGCAATTATATATTCAATAGCACCTGCAATGGTCTGCGTGTCAAAATCATTCAAATCAAAGCCTTCGCTGATTTCACCGAGAGGCATTTCCTTTGTGGCATCGTTGGTGGAAAGCTGACAAACAAATGCATCTGCCTGAATACTTTTATCAATAGTCTTCATTCTCGAAACATAAGAATTTGATTTAACATCAACAAGAGTTGTGCCTGAAACAGCTTCTTTTACTGCGATAATTCCATCTGTTTTTTCAAGGTAATCTGCAAAGCTGACACCAAAAGAACCATAACCAAAAGTCACAGAACTGCCAAGGAAAATAACTGTTTTATCTTTGATGGGACTATCTTCGTTTGCATTAGTGTTTTTAAGGGAATATTCACCATAGTTCCCTTTGTTAAACGCCCCAAACATATTACCAACATATCCCCCTGCCGCAAGAACAAGTATTAATATTATTGATAATATAACTTTCAGTTTCTTTTTCATTTCAGCACCACCCTGCTCGGTTTTTATGGCAAAACAATGTTTATGGAAATATTATACTACCTCTGTTTGTTACTTGCAATATAATAACCGAAACTAAAAACAACACAACTCCCACCTACCTTATGCTTTTGATTTAACCGGTGAACTGAAAGAACAAATCCGCACAGGCTTTATCAGCAGTAATTCTGATATTGATATGTGCGAAAGGTTCCGGGACTTGCAAAAAAGCACAAGATAAACTACATTCTTATTGATGATAAATACCAAATAGATATATAAATTTTGTTTAAAAGCAACAGTGACAAACTGTTGCTTTTTGTTCCGCTAAAATGGTATAATTGCTTCAAAAACAGACTGAAAGGAGCATCCGTTATGGCTAAAGTAAAATGCAAAAAAGCAAAAAAAGGGGTACTTATCTTTTTTTCAGTAGTTATAGTTCTTGCTATTTTAATTGCAGGGCTTAACCTTTTATCAGTTCAGAAGCTTTTGAAAAAAGGAAATTCATACAATACCCTTGAAATTGAAAACCAGCTTATTCCTCAAAAGGATGAAAACGGCTATTGGTATTTCACAACCGACGGAGATTTTAAGGTAATGCACCTTACGGATATTCATATCGGTGGCGGTTTTCTCTCAAAAACCGTTGACGAAAAAGCACTTAACGCAGTTGCAGCTATGGTAACAAAGGAAAAGCCGGACCTTGTTGTTGCAACGGGTGATATCGCATTCCCCGTTCCGTATACTGCAGGAACCTTTAATAACTACAGCGGTGCAAATGCATTCGGAAATCTTATGGAAAGCCTCGGCGTTTATTGGACTGTTACCTTCGGTAACCATGATGCTGAATGCTATTCATATTTTGATAGAGAGGCAGTTGCAGAAATTTATTCTGATGAAGCTTTCAAGCACTGCTTATTCCAAGCAGGTCCTGAGGATGTTGACGGCTACGGCAACCACATTATTGAGGTGAAAAACTCAAAGGGACTGATTACTCAGGCTATGGTTTTAATTGATTCTCAGGCTTATGTTAAAAATAATCTCATAGACAGTATTAACGGTACATATGACAACATTCATCCCAATCAAGTTGAGTGGTATGAAACAGAAATCAATAGAATGAATGCTGAAAATAAGTCTATAGATAAAGAGGCCGATACAGTTGTAACCCAGGCTTTCTTCCATATTCCTCTGGTCGAAATGTTAGAGGGCTGGCAAGAATTCACCGAAAACGATTTTAATGACACAAAGGATTTCAGATTTGTTGACGGTATAATGGGTGAAGGCGGTAAACAGGTTTACTGCGGACTCGGCGAAGATGACCTTTTTGAGAAGATGTTGGAGCTTGGTTCAACAAAGGCTATGTATAACGGTCACGACCATCTTAACAGCACAACCTTTGAATATAAGGGTATTCTTTTTAGCTACGGCTACAGCATTGACTATTTTGCATATTCGGGTATTGATAAATTGGGTTCTCAAAGAGGCTGCACAATGATTACCTGCAAGCCCGACAGCACTTTCTCTATTGATAAATACAACTATTATTCAGACAGATATGACCTTGACGGTTTTACCCGTGAAGATGTAACAATGCAATTTGAGGATGTAACAATTCAGCCTGTTGCGGAATAAAAAACTAAAAAGGAAACGAGAAGATATGATTAAAGAAAAACTCAGCAAAAAGAATTGGTTTATAATTACCCTCTTCTGCTTTATGGGTGGTATAGCTTGGAATACAGAAAATATGTATTTCAACACCTTTATTACCAATGAAATTTACGCCGATGTTTCACAGTCAGCTATTTTAGGCTCAATGGAAGCGGTAACTGCGGTTTCGAGAATGGTTGCTCTTTCCGCTATTGCGGCGGTGGTTACCACTTTTATAATGGGTGCTCTCAGCGACAGATTAAAAAACCGAAAAATGTTTATTTCTGTGGGATATATCCTCTGGGGTATAGTTACTGCAATGTTCGGCTTTATTACAAAAGAAAATGTAGCAAATCTCTTTAACCTTTCCGATGAAGCAAAAATCCTCGGTTGCACTGTTTGGTTTGTTATTCTGATGGATATCGTTATGACCTTTATGGGCTCAACAAGTAACGATGCGGCTTTTCAAGCCTGGGTAACAGATGTTACAGTACCAAGGCAAAGACCTGTTGTTGAAACTGTTTTATCCGTTGTTGGCACTATATCCTCATTTGCAGTAACAGGTGTTGGTAGCTTTGCGCAAGCAGGAACTATCTCATATAAGCTTTTCTTCGGGGTGTTAGGTCTTGTTGTAACCTTATGCGGTATTTTAGGCCTTTTCCTTATTAAAGACCCACCCCGTACTGCACAAATTAAAACCTCATCAAACTATTGGGCAGACCTTTTCTATGGCTTTAAACCCTCTGTTATTAAGGAAAATGCAAGGCTTTATTTAGCTCTTGTTTCCTTCTGCTTTGCAATAATTTCATTCCAGGTTTTCTACCCCTATCTTCTTACATACGTTCAATATGTAGTTATCCCCGATAACGGCGGTGTGGAAGGTCTCATAAGAGTACCGGTTATAATAACCGCCGTGGTTGTTGCAATTATTGTTCTTGCATTGATTGTGGCTATGCTTAAGCTTTCAACAAAGAAAAAAGGCTTTTGTCTCATTGTCGGCATAATTGTTATGAGCTTAGGCTTCTTACTCCTTTCAACAAGCACCAGCATTTATATTATTCTCATAAGCATAGTACCTGTTGTTCTCGGTAATGCTCTTGTTAATATTTTATTCGGTGCCACTGTTAAAGACTTCATTCCCGAAGGTAAGGCAGGTCTTTTCCAGGGTATCAGAATGATTTTTGCTGTGCTTCTTCCTATGGTTATAGGTCCTTACATCGGTGAAACCGCTTGCAAATATGCTGCACAAACTATTATAAACGAAGCAAATGCAGAGGTAATTGTACCGGCAAAGGATATGTTCCTTTGGGCAGGTGTTGTATGCATATTAGGTCTTATTCCTCTTTACTTCCTTGTAAGAAAAGGTGTAGAGATAAAAGAGGCTGAAAGTGCGGAATGAGGTAAAAAAATATGAATAAATGGAATTTTTACACATCAAAAGAAATCAAACCTAAGGGTTGGCTTCGCCGTCAACTTGAAATTCAAGCAGAGGGTTTAAGCGGTAATCTTCATAAAATATGGCCCGACATTCGTGACAGTGCGTGGATTGGAGGAAACTGCGAGGGTTGGGAAAGAGTTCCTTATTGGCTTGACGGATTCATTCCCCTTGCTTATCTTTTAGAAAACGAAGAAATGATCGCAACTGCTAAAAAGTATATTGATGCAATCATTTCCGCTCAGCAGGATGACGGTTGGATTTGCCCTTGCAAAAAGGAAGAAAGAGCCAAATATGATACCTGGGCAATTCAGCTAATTTGCAAAACTCTTAAAGTTTATTACGATTGCTCAGGTGACGAAAGAATTCCTGATGTTATTTATAAAGTTCTCAAAAACTATTATGAGCTTCTTAAAAGCGGTGAAATCACTTTATTCAAATGGGGCAAATACAGATGGTTTGAAACTTTCATCTCGCTGAATTTCTTATACGAAAAATATGGTGAAGACTGGATAAAAGACCTTGCCAAAATAATTAAAAAGCAAGGCTTTGACTATAACACAGTAACAGATTTGTGGGAGAAACCAAGCCATACATGGCGAATGACCACTCATATAGTAAATATGGGTATGATGCTTAAAACTGAAGCAATTTCCCACGATTTATTGGGTGAACCTTATATCGATAATGCTGAAAAGCTTCGCTCAATTCTTGATAAATATAACGGTACCGCTTTTGAAGGCTTTACAGGTGACGAGGTTCTTTCGGGACTTGACCCCACAAAAGGCACCGAGTGCTGTGCTGTAGTTGAGCAGATGTATTCATATGAAGAAATATTTGCTCATACGGGTGATAACAAATGGGCTGAGCGCCTTGAAATGCTTGGTTTTAATGCTTTGCCTGCTACACTGAGCGAGGATATGTGGACCCATCAATATGTTCAGCAGGTTAATCAGATTGCCTGTCAGAAGACTATGATTATGGCACCATGGAGTACAAACGGCCCTTATGCACACACTTTCGGACTTGAACCAAACTTTGGCTGCTGCACTGCAAACTTTAACCAAGGGTGGCCTAAATTTGCTCTCTCAACATTTATGCATAAAGGTAACGCAATAATAAATTCACTTATGTTGCCCTCCGTTTTGAATGATAATGGTATTAAAATCAAGCTCGAAACCAATTATCCGTTTGAAAACAAAATGCACTACTACATAGAGGCAGACAAAGATTTCAACTTTGAAATCCGTATTCCCTCTTTTGCAAAAAATCTTAAAGTAAATAGTGAGGTTGCAGAAACAAAAGACCTTGAATTTGCTATTAAACAAGGTGAAACTGAAATTGAAATCGAATTCGAAGCAACCCCCTTTTTCAAAAAGAGACCGAATAACCTTTATGCTTTGCAGATGGGTTCTTTGCTTTTCTCTGTTCCAATCAGTTATGAAAAGGAAATGAAAGAGTATGTAAAAAAAGGTGTTGAAAGAAAATTCCCCTATTGCGATTATGAGTTCATCCCAAAAGCATCTTGGAACTATGGTTTTTCCAATGACGATTTTGAAATCAATTTCAACGGAATAGGCAGTATTCCTTTTTCACAGAACAACCCACCCTTAACCATAAAAGCAAATATGCAACAAATTAATTGGGGACTTAAATTCCCTTACAGAAGTATTGCAAGAAAAACACCAAAATCAACGAAACCTATTTCGGCGGTTCAGAAAATCGAGCTTTGCCCATACGGTTGTGCAAAACTTCGTATGACAGAAATGCCTATACTCAGAAAATGATTAAATAAAATGCAGTTCCTTTTCGGGAACTGCATTTTATTTATATCAAAACATAATCTGTATTTTCCTGTGTATCAAATGAAACTATATTGCCTTTTCTTTCGAATGGTATTTCTTTGTTATCTGTTTTGTTGATTACAGATTTTATTCCCTCGCATTCAATAGTGCATTTTCTTCCTTTAAGACTTTTTATTTTGAGCGAAGAAACCTTTTCATTTTTTAGCTCTGCAGAAACAAGGAGTGCACCATCTGCACGAAGATTTTCGAATGATGCATCGCTCTTTTTGTTCCAGCAAGGGAAAAGCCTGATAACGCCTTGATGGCTTTGCATAAGCATTTCATTGATGGTTGCAGGAATGGTTGTAAGGTGCTCAATACCGCCACCGTGGTGACGGAAAAGCCTGTTTGGAAGAGCGAATTCTTTAATATTCTGATGAATACCCTCAATAAGAAAATCGGGATTAACACCAATTCTTGCACCTGCAGGAAGATATGAGTTTGATCCGTTGTCATCAAGTCTTCTGTCGTTAATGAAATATGTATTCCTTGCAATTTTAAGAAGCTTTTCATCGGAAGAAAGGCCAATCTGAGAGGCAGGGTAAATATGCTGAAGACCGACTGTGTTATCATCTCTCCAACGAATACCGAATTTTGCATATCTGAAGCATTTTTTACCCTTTTTAATAAAGGTTGGAAAATCGCTTAAGTTTTCAATAATATCTTCCCATAAAGCATATTTTTCAGAGTTAAGTCCCAACTCTTTTGCCATATCATATACACCGTTAAATAATAGCTTTACAAGACCAAGTGAGTTTATGGCATTTATTGTATTTACCTGACCAAAATGAGTGATATATCTGAATTTTTCACCACGGTAATATGGAATTTCGTGGGCAGCATCACCTTTGATTACATATCTGCCCTTTTCTTTGACAAGGTAATCCTCCCAGAAAGCTGCGGTATTCAAAACAAAATCATAGTAGTTTTCGAGAGCATATTCCTTATCATAGGTTGAAAACCAATGCATTATCGGGATTACGCAAGCATAGGCGGCATGGCTTTTCTGCCCGAGAAAAAGTATTCCGTGCTCCTTGCAATCTGCTTGGCTATAAACATCGAGTGCTTTAGGACCAAAGCTTACCGGAAATGCATAACCCTTGCAACCGAAAAGTCCTGCCATTCTTTTTGCTTCATCCCTCATATCATTAATAGGTGTCATATAGCCGTCAAAAAGCTCGGGATGATTAGCAGAGAAAATACAGTAATAGGGCGCTTCATAGTTATAATTCATATGATAATCCCCTGCCCAAGGGAAGAAATCATCGGTTATGAAGTTCCCGAATAACCCGGGAGGAAACTCACTGTTCCCCATACAACCTGCAAGGTGATAAAGACTTGAATTATAGAATTTTTCAATTTCTTTATCTTGGAGAGTTACTTTAGATGCAGAGAAGAAATCCCCCCATTTCTTCTCTGTTATAGCTTTAGCCTTATCATAATCACAGCTTGAAGCCATTTCAATGGCTTTATTTATGTAATCATCCGCATCAAAGTTTGTAACAACCGACACACAATAACGGGTAGCTTTAAAGCCATCTGTTGTATATGATTTATTTTCTTTCAAGCAAACTGCAACAGCAGATTCTACGGTGACATTCTCACCACAGAATTTACGTGAATAGCATTTAACACCATTTTCTTCCAAATTTGAATTTACTGAATCGCAGGTATTTGGAAGAGTGATACTCACATCGTGAGAAGTTTCTGCTTCGGGTACTTTGATTTCAAAACATATAAGGTTTTCGGGAGCAACAAAAAACTCTATTTCTGTTCTACCGAATTTGCATTCCAGAAGACCTTTATCAAAATATTGCTTAATATTATATTGTTCTAAATCAATACCACAGATTCGCAAATCACCGACAGTTTTTATACCACCATCACCACGGGTACCATTAACAAATTTCCAAAAATCGCATTTAGAAATATGAATAACAAGGTCTTTTTCATCATTATCAAAAACAACGCCCAAGTCACCGTTACCGCACATGGCACCTGCGGGGATTTTGTAAACAACTTTACCGTCAACTGTATTTACAGGCTTTGAGGTTATCTCATTAAAATATGTGTTCATTTATATCACCAACCACTTCTTATTATATGGTTTTCAGAATTTTAATTCAAGGTGTATGTCTATATCCTTTTCATCAGTTTGAAATACTCACCGTCTTTGTCTGCACCATCAAAAAGAACTTCCGTGAAGCCATATTTACGATACATATGCAAGGCGGTTTCATTGTCCTTATCGACACCGATAGTCATCTCAGAAAATCCCATTTCTTTTGCTTTTTCTATAAGAAAAGTGAGAATTTCGCTACCTATCCCACGATTCCGATATTCCTTTTTCACAATCATTCTTGAAACATAAACTCTTTGATTAGGTATAGTGTAATCAAGGTCGCCTGCGTCTAAAACCAATGCACCCTCACCTATAAACTTACCATTTATTTTATAGATAAAAACAAGTCTGTTCCCCTCTGCGATTTCCTCTCTCCATTTTTCAGCAAGCGGTTGAGCTTTCATATTCCAGATATTTGAACATTTGTGATACTCTTCGAGCTTGAGTGGTTCGATAACTATATTTTCAGAGTTTTTAAAACTTTTCTTCAGTTTATTGATAACTTTCATTTTTCAACCAAATTTCTTCAAATAATCATCTGCAGCTTTTCTTGATTTAAAGGTTACAACCTCTTTTTCCGCCTTATATTTTTCAATTAAATCATATATCTTTGGCAGAGTGGTTTCGGGAAATTCTCTTATAAAAATCTCGAATTCGGGGTCTAATTCTGTTTCAAGCCAGGGCAAATCATAGCGACCTTTGCCGATTCGTTCAGTTGCACCTTGTATGCAAACCTCTGTGGGTAAATCAAAGAGAAAGACGGTGTCACATTCTTTAAGTCGTATCTCAAGCGTTCTGCCGTAGTTTCCGTCAATTATCCATTGGGATGTTTCAAATATCTCCTTTATTCTTTCATCAAATTCCTCTCTGGGAATATGAGTTTTATCGGGCTTATGCCAAATAGCATCAAGGTAATACAAGGGCAGACCCGTGCATTTGTGCAGTTTCTCTGCAAATGTAGTCTTACCGCTACCGGGACAACCTATAACAATAACTTTTTCCATATCTTTTCCTTAACAAATATTATATTTAATTTTAACATTGATACAAAAGTTTTGCAATCATAAAAATAAAATCAGAACAGAGAGAAACCTCTGTCCTTGTTTTGCAAAATATCTATATACTACTCTTTACTGCACCAAAACACAGCATTATTATTTTTGATGCTATAGACAACTTATATTGATTATATAAAAAAAATATGTTAAAATTAACTAACCGCTGTTTTAGGAGATGGTGTAATGTTAAAAAACAAGAAAAAAATCAAAATTTCTATTGTTTCAGTAGTTTTGGTTCTTGGGATTATTGCAGGAGCTTTAGCACTGTTTTTCACAAGATACCATAGGGATAAAAACGATACAGAAGAATTTTTCAGAGAAAATGTTAACTCTGTTAACTATGAAAACACAATAGAAACTGCAGTCCCTCAGACTGAGCTTTATGGTTTAATTGAAAAACATTTCAAATCCGATTTGCCAGAGGGCAAAACGGATTTGAAAGCTGTTATTATCGGTTACGACGGTTGCCGTGCTGACATTCTGAAAGAAAAGCAAGACAATGGTGCTATAAGCACCTTGCTTGAAGATGGTGCTTCAATTAATCTTTCATACTGCGGCGGCGTTAATTATCCCAAGGTAAATACTCAAGATACCTCTACCGCTCCCGGTTGGTGCTCAATTCTCACGGGCCAATGGGCAGATGTTCACGGCATTACAGCTAATGACATTACAAAAAGTCTTGACACTAAAACACTGCTTACTTCTCTCACAGAAGAGAAGGTCATAGACAGCGCTGCTTTTATCACAAAATGGGCAGGTCACTTTTCCAGAAATAATGCTACATATCTTCTTGAAAAAGAATATTGCGAAGAAAACAGTATTAATGTTGATTTCAACAAATGCAAAAATGATGAGGCATCTCACGAAGCTACTCTCAACGAAGTAAAAAAAGCTGATTGTTCAGATTTTATTTTCGTAATTTATGAGCCTACTGACTCAACAGGTCATAACCATGGCTTCTCCTTCAACAATCCCGCATACAAAGAAGCCTTCAACACCGCGGATGCTTACGGATACGAAGTAATTAAAGCTATTGAAGCAAGAGAAACCTACGAAACTGAAGATTGGCTCATTATTGTTACAAGTGACCACGGCGGCATCGAAACAGGTCACGGTGGCCCAAGCATTCAAGAAAGAATGACCTTTATTATTAGCAACAAAGATTACGAATAAACGTTAGTAGAATTCTTAAAGGAGTAATCACTATGAAAAAACTGAAAAACAACAGCATTGTTGAAATAAGCCTTACAACAATATTTATAGGGCTTTTGATATATTCCGCATATTCTTTATGGTACATATTCGGAGGAACCCAGAGTAGCGGAGATGTTCACCTTTATACCGTACTTTCCGGAATGGCTCTTGGTTGGTTCCTTATTATGTTCGTCAAAGCGGTATTCAAAAATGCTAATTGGATTCCAAAGCTTGTTGCTTTTTTAGTGGGTAACGGCTTTTTCCAAGGCTTAATATGGGGAATTAATGCAAGCATCAACAAAGAATGCTACTTAAATGACCAGGTCGTTATTAAAGCATACACAGTTGCTTTCTCTTTATCCGCAATTCTTCTTTTAGTTGCTTTTATTTTAAGAGCAAAGAACAAACAGAAGGCTTTAAGTATCATTTTAGCAATTATTTATTTCATTATTTCCTGCGGTGGAGTGATTGTTCTGAACAAAGAAAACATAAAAGCTCTGGAATATAAAAAGAATATTCAGTTTGATACTATAAGTGCTAATGAAACAGAAATAACCGAAGAAGAAAAAGAACTCTGTTCTCAATGGTTTGAAGACAAATTCTTTGGCATACATAAAAAAATGCCGTTCACATTCAAGGTGGATGGAGAAACTTTCAACCCTATCGAATGGGAACAGCATATTACAGAATCCCCCAAATTCAGTTCAGTTTATCAAGGCGGACAAACTGAATACTTAGTTTTCAAAAACAAAAACAATGATCTTGAAGTAACAGTTGAGGCAACTGTTTTCGAAAAGAACGCTACTTGCCAATGGACAGTTTATATTAAAAATGCAGGAGAAAAGGATTCGGGTGTTATCAGCGATTTCTACGCTCTTGACTTTAGCTTCCCAACAGGTAAGGCAGATCTTTATTATTCAATGGGTAGCAATACTGCAGCAAGCGACTTTTCACTTATCAAAAAGAACTTAACCTCTGCTGAAAGAAAATTCAGTGCTACCGATGGTAAGCCTACCGAAAGCTTCCTCCCCTATTTCAACATTCACGGCGAGAATTACGGAATGATTCTCGGTATCGGTTGGACAGGTCAATGGGCATCGGGTATCTCAGCTACTAAAGGCGAAACAAACATCACCGTTAAGCAAGAGAATTTCAACGCCTATCTCCTCCCCGGTGAAGAGGTTCGTTCACCCCTTGTTTCAATCAGCTTCTATGATAATGATAACGCTCTTAAAGGCTTCAACCTCTTCAGAAACTGGGTTATGGACTCTGTTTACCCCGAAAATGTGAAACAGAATTCCTATACCGTAATGGAGGTTGCAGGGCCCACATCAACAAGAACATCCGATGAAATCATCAATATTCTCGACAATGAAATAGCCGATAGTGTATATAAAGAAATTGATGCTTTCTGGATGGACGCAGGCTGGTACAGCTATAACGAGGGTTGGTATGATGGTGTCGGCAACTGGACCGTTGACACAAAAAGATATGACAACGGTATCATAGAGCTTTCCGATTATGCTAAGAAAAAAGGTCTCGGTCACACCCTTTGGTATGAGCCTGAAAGAGTATGGCCCGGCACTCATTTCCATACTGTAGGTTCCGAAAATCCTGAATGGTTGATTAGTGTTGACGATGATGACAACCTTATGTGGAACCTTGCAAATGAGGATGCATTTAAATACTATTGTGACTACCTTTTGAAATCAATGAAAGAAAACGGTGTTACAATTTACCGTCAAGATTTCAACTTCCCGCCTCTTAAATATTGGCAGAAGGCAGATGCTGAATATTACAACGGCAGAACAGGTATCTGCGAAAACCACTATGTAACAAACCTTTACAAGTATCTTGATTATCTTACAGAAAACATTGATGGTCTTATTATTGATAACTGCGCTTCAGGCGGTAAACGACTTGACCTTGAAATGACTTACAGAAGCATTGCATTCTGGAGAAGTGACTATAACTGCGCTTATCATCCCGACCTTTTTGATGCAACTCAATCTATGACATACGGCATTTCCTTCTGGCTCCCCATTACAGGTGCAAACCTTTATATGTCCGATGAATATGCCGCAAGGTCAGCTATTATGCCCTTGGTGCTTATGGATTTCTACTCACATCAGCATCCTGAGTACAGCTTGAATTTAGACCAAAGGGAATTAATGGGCGGTAACTATTATCCACTTGATTTCGGTAGCTTTGACAATGATAAAATGCACGCAATGGAGTTCATAACCGACGATGCAACGGAAGGTACTGTTTTGATTTATAAACGTGCAAATGTTACAGATACTGAATACACAGTCAGATTCAATGGTCTTATGGCTTCAGAATCCTATGAGATTTATGATACCGACAAGCCCGAAGAAATTCATAAATTAACAGGCGAAGAGCTTATGAATGAAGGCTTGACCCTTCCCCTTCCTGACGGTCAGAAAGCTATAATTCTTATGTTTAGTGCTAAATAATTTACACAAAAAACTTTATGGAGCAAACCAACTATGATAAGATGGTTTGCTCCATATTTTATTATTTATTTTGTTTCTTTTCAGCAGAATCGAAAATAACATTTCCGTCATAATCCCATCTTATAACATGATTGTTATAATCATAGCTAACCTCTAAATAATCGTCAGCGGTAACCCAAGAAACACTGTCACTATCGCCGAATTCATCATTATTTCCGTTTTCTAAATCCATCCATCCCTTTATATAGCCCGGCAACTCTTCCTTTCCGTTTTTCTCTTTAGACCAGATTTCTTTACCGTTGAAAATAATTATATCAACATCAGGATATCTGCTATTGGCATCCTTAGAAAGATCTACAAGCTCAATTCCCGATACACACAGATTTTTATCATGGTAAGACTCTGAGATAACTGTTGTGTCTATGCTTATGTCATATACTAATTTACCATTTTCTTCATAAACACTCCTTTTAAGCTCACGGTCTGATATATTGGCTGTGGAATACACAATAAAGAGCTTATCAACTTTTTTGTTTGAATAAGTTACATCATCCGTGTATTTGTGAGCACATTTAACTTCAATATCATTAACAGGCTTTATATATGCTTTAAAAAGAAGATTATAAGTGCCCGAAAGAACAAGCCCGCAAAGCATTGATGCGAGAATAACCGTTAATATTTGCTTTTTTCTTTTTTTCTTCATCAGTGTTACAAATTCTTCTGAGGTTGATTTGTTATCACAAGAGAAAACAACGCCTGAATATTTTTCATATTCCTTCTTACATTTTTCGCAATCGTTAAGGTGGTCTTCAACAGCGTTTTTTGTTGTATCGTTAACAGCACCATCGTGATACAAAGGTAAAAGGTCTTCAACGATTTTACAATCCAAAGTATTTTTATGTATGTTACTCATAATAACCTTCCTCTCTCATTTTTTCGTTAATCATTTTTCTTGCTCGGTGGTAGGTAACTCTTGCCCACTCCTCGCTTTTTGAAAATAGCCTCGCAATATCAGAAAAACTCAGTTCTCCGAAAACCCTTAAGGTAAAAACCTCTTTATAGGGTTCTTTGATTTCGTGGAGAATTTTGTGAATACTGAATATTGCTTCTTTTTCCGATACACTTTCTTCGGTGGATGCTCCTGAATAAAGCTTTTCAAAGTAAGTCTCATCACAAACCTCCCGACCTTGCTTTTTGCATTTATTAATGAATATTCTTTTTGCAATTGCGCAAAGCCAGGTATAAAGGCTGCTTTGCCCTTCAAAACCATTTTTAGCGCTCATTGCTTTAAGAAAGGTTTCCTGAGTGATATCAGATGCCAGATTTTCATCGTGGCAAAGTGAAAGCACATAGCGATAAACAGCGTTATATTCACCGCACAGAACCTCATCAGTTATTTTTTCTGTGTTCCTTTTCCGCTTCACTCTTTCGCCCTCCTTTTTTTCTTCACCGGTGCGTTGGTTAGACAACCAAAACTTAAAAACGTTACAAACTTTTTTTACAAAAAACTTTTAATAACATTATATCATACAAGAAAAAACTGTAAGCATCTCGGTAAGATACTTACAGTTTTTAAATAAAAAATCATAAAAAGATTATTTCTCTTCAACCTTAAATCCTTTTTTGATAAGCATAATCATAGGAATAATTGCGAATATTGCAACAATAGCTGCATAAAGGAACATACTGCTTGATGGAACAATAGTTTCAACACCATATTCGTTTGCATAAGTAATTGCAGAGTTTCTGCAAGCCAAGTCGCCTAATGCGGGTCCTATAATCATAGGAAGAAGAACAACGAAAATCATTCTTATTCCCTGGAAAAGACCTGCTTTACCTTGAGGAATAAAGTCTTTAATAGCTGCATTCAACTGAATGGTTATAACAAGGTTACCTACAAGTGCAGGAACAACACCGATAAGAATAATATGAATATTTGTTGATGTTGAAAGAAGAAGCAAGCCTGCAGTAGCAAGAATTACACTGGGTACAAGAGCCAGAGCTTTGTTTTTTCCAGCCAGCTTAAGAAGAACAACCATACCAACAACAAGTGCTACAACAACTATTGCGGCTGTAACAATTACGCTTGTTGTAATAAGATTATCGCCATTGTCGGGAATAACAACATACTGAAGATAAACCAAAAGATAAGGGAAAAATACTTGATAAGAAATACTGCTGAAGCCTATAGCTAAAAGAGCAAGATAAAGACGGGAGTTTTCTTTGATAACAGATGGTCTGAAGCCATAGAAAAGGTCTGCCCAATAGCTTGAAGATACTTCGTTTTCTTTTGAAATTGTTTTTGGATTTTTAATTATAAATAAACCAATCACACCACAAACAGAAACAACAAGACCTAAGCCCATAAAGAAAGCTTGATATGTGACTGTACCTGACTGAGCAAGGCTACCAACACCCATAACTACCGCAACAGACAAGAAACCAACAAAAGTAAGGGCGGTTTCGATAGCGGGACGGACTTTGGGAGTTGTAATATCTGTAACCCATGCATTAAAAGCAGCATCGTTACTTGTTGAACCCATAAAAGTCATAATAACGTCCATTGCGATGACTATCCAAACAGTAGTTGTAAGGATTACCGCTTCATCTGTAAGGCCTAAAAGATTTGCAACATTATCCCTTGTGATGAAACCGAAAAGAGCAGTAACAACACCCCAAAAAATGTAACCTACAGAAATAAACATCTTACGGTTTTTCATTTTATCGCTTAGAGTACCCATTATGAATGTTGTGAGCACCGCAGCAATAGCAGAGAGAGCAACCATTCGGCTGATAGCAGTGGTTGGTGCCATTGTACCCGCCATAGCAGCTTCGGATGCATTTGCATAAACAGAGTTGTAAAGGAATGTATTGAAATACATATTTTCAATATTCCAAGCAACACCGCCCATGAAACTGAAAAGACATATCGCAATCCAATTCATTTTGGAAAGTTTTTCTTTAATCATTTTCCCATTTCCTTTCGTTGATTTATAAATATCATTATACATAATCAATTAAAGAATTGCAACCAAGAACAGAAATATTTATTTACAATGTGGAAATGGTTGAATGAGTGTGGTACAATTAAATTAATAATTCAGATATTCATAGGAGCTATATTATGACAACTAAATTATTCATAGGAGCAATAACCAAATTTTTGTTGGGTATTGCTTTGGTTGGTTTATTAATATTCTTACCTGCAGGCAGCTTCAGTTATTTTAACGGTTGGCTGTTTTTGGGAATTCTATTTTTACCCATAACCATTGCAGGAATTGTTATGATGCTCAAAAATCCCAAACTTTTAGAAAAACGCCTTAATGGTAAAGAAACTGAAAAAGAGCAAAGCACTGTTATTAAATTGAGCGGGCTTATGTTCCTTGTAGGATTTATTGTTGCAGGACTTGGTTTCCGTTTTAATTGGTACACCTTGCCTCTTGGATTTACTATCGGTGGAGCGATAGTTTTCCTTTTGGCATACATACTCTATGCAGAGGTTATGAGAGAAAACACTTACCTTTCCCGTACCATTGAGGTACAGGAAAATCAGAAGGTTATTGATACGGGTCTTTATGGTATTGTAAGACACCCGATGTATAGCGCAACTTTGCTTTTGTTTTTAGCAATGCCGCTTGTTTTAGGCTCAATTTTTTCCTTTATAATTTTCCTTGCCTACCCTTTCATAATTGCTAAAAGAATTAAAGGCGAAGAACAGCTTCTTGAAAAAGAGCTTGAGGGCTATAGCGAATACAAACAAAGGGTTAAATACCGATTGATACCATTCGTTTGGTAAAGGAGTTATTATGAGCATTGAAATAGTTGAAGCTTATACCTATAAAGACGAAATAAAGCTCTTATTTGATGAATACACTAAAATGCTTATTGAAGGTGAAAGTCAATTCAAAAATTATTTAGAGCTTCAGAATTACGACCACGAAACAGAAAATTTGGAAGAAAAATATGGCTTGCCTTACGGACGACTTTATATAGCTTACTATGATGGAAATGTTGCAGGTTGTATAGGCTTACGAAAACTGGATGAAGAAAATTGCGAGTTAAAAAGATTATATGTAAAGCCTGAATACCGTGGTAAGAATATAGGCAGTTTTCTCGTGAAAAGTATTATTGAAGAAGCGAAAGAAATTGGCTATAAACACATATTGTTAGATACCTTACCCTTTCTCGAAACAGCAATTAATATTTATAAGCAATACGGGTTTTATGAAATTGAAAGCTATAACAACACGCCAATGGATAATTTGATTTATCTTAAATATGATTTATAATTGATTAAAAACTAATCCTAAAAGTTTTTGGCTCGTCCGTAAGGACCTTTTTAGTGTATATTAGTTTTTCTTTCAAATCTCAAAGCATCAGCTATCCGCATAACAAACTCTGAGTTAGTTGGTTTATTTTCAGTTTTCACAGCATATCCGAAATATGATGTAAGAACCTCTAAACTACCCCTGTCCCAAGCAAGCTTTATTGCATAACGCATTGCTCGTTCAACTGTTGATGGTGTGGTTTCAAATTTTTGGGCTATGGTGGGATATAACATGGTAGTTACATAATTTATCATATTTGGGTTTTCAACAACCAAGCGGATTGCTTCCCTTATATAGCGATAACCTTTTACCTTTGTAGGAATACCAACACTTTGAAGTGTTTTACTTATTACTATATCTAATTCTTGAGGCACTTGAAAATTTGCAAAAACGCCAACAGCCTTCCAACTCATCATATGCACAATTCTTTCTGCAAATAATCGTGCTTCAACCGGCTTAATAAAATAATAATCCGCACCTTCTTGCAAAAAACTTTTGCGAAAAACATCGTTATCAATAGACGACAAAATAATTATCAACGGTCTTTTTACAGGGTCCATCATATTTATTCTGCTCAAAACTCCGAGTCCATCTATATGTCGCATAAATGCATTCATTATTATTACATCCGGATTTATCTTTTTGACAGCATCCAGCACATCTGAACCGTTTTCGTGACAAAGTTCAACACTCATTCCCATAGAATGAATTGCAGAGATTAGCTGGTTTGTTGTTTCGCCTCTTTCCGCAGATAATAAAACTTTCACACCATCAATCATCAGACCTAAACCTCCTAAACGCAGCCTTGCTACATTTCAACTAAACAATATCAAGTCACAACAGTAAATTGTAAAAAAACTTCACCTATATATTTATGACAAAAAACAACAAACTTTTCGAAAAAATTTTCGGTATTTTAAAAAAACATCAAAATGCACATAACAACCAAAATAAAATTGGTAAATACAACCAAAAGCCGAAACATCACTCACATATGCATATTTGACACGTAAAATCCAATATGTTAAAATCACTTTAAATTATTACTCAGAGGCTTTTTATATGAAAAAATATTTATCCGCATCATTGATGTGTGCAGACCTTACAAATCTTATTGATTCCATAAGAGAACTTGAAAAAGCAGGTATAGATTACTTGCACATTGATATTATGGATGGGGCTTTTGTTCCCAATATTACATTGGGCTTTGATTTAATCAATGCAATAAAAAAGGTTACTGATATTCCTCTTGATATTCATATGATGGTAAATGAGCCATCAAAATTCATCGACAGAATGAACCTTTCCGAAAACGATATTTTATGCGTTCATTATGAATCTGAAATACATATCCACAGAGTTCTTGAGATGATTCAAAATAAAAGTTGCAAGGCAGGTATTGCCCTCAACCCTCAGACTCCCGTTGAAAGCATCAAGCATTTAACAGAATACATTGATATGCTTTTGATTATGACTGTTTCTCCCGGTTTCGCAGGACAGAAAATGTTCTTGGGTGCAGAAAAGAAAGTAAAAGAAGCAAAAGCACTTTTAAAAGAGTGGCAAAACGAAGATGTGCTTATAGAGGTTGACGGAAATGTCAGTCTCGAAAATGGCAGAAAGCTTTGCAGAAGCGGTGCAGATATTTTTGTTTTAGGTACAAGTGCATTATTTTTAAAAGATAAATCTATCACTCAAGCCGCGGAAGAATTTACTGATTATATTTTGGGGTAAAAGCTATGTATAAAACTATTCGTGCCGCAGTTGTGGGCAGTATTAATATGGATTTAATCCTAAATATGAAAAAGGTTCCCGATGTTGGCGAAAATGTTTTAGGCACTGATTATGGTTACGCTAACGGCGGTAAAGGTGCAAATCAAGCAACTGCCTTGGCAAAGCTTGGTGCAAAAGTAAAAATGATTGGCAAGGTCGCAAAAGATGCCAACGGAAAAAAGCTTTTGGAGAAGCTTGAAAGTAATAGCATTGATATTTCAGGCGTTGCAACAGATGGCTCGCAGACAGGCCTTGCAGCAATAATCATTGATGGGGATGGCAAAAACAGAATTGTTGTTTATGAGGGCGCAAATACAGAAATTGAACCACAGAAAGCAGTTTCTGATATGGGCACTGATATTGACCTTTTACTTTTGCAGTTTGAGACCAATGAAGAGGTTGTTATAAAATGCGTTAACCATGCAGTGAAAAACGGAATCACAACAGTTATTGACTGCGGTCCTGCAAAGAATTTCAGTTTAGAAAAAATGCAGGGCGCAACAATCCTCTCCCCTAATGAAAGCGAAACTAAAGCATTAACGGGTATATACCCCAACAATGAAGAAAACATTTTGAAAGCTTCAAAAATATTAAAAGAACGAAGCAAGGCAAAATTCATTGTTTTAAAGCTTGGGGAAAGAGGTTCAGCACTCTGGGACGGAAATGAATTAAAGCTTTTCCCATCATACAAAAGTAATGTTATTGACACTACCGCCGCAGGTGACTGCTTCACCGCCGCACTTGCTCTTGAATATATCAGAAGCGGTGATATTGAAAAAGCTTGTGACTTTGGCAACAAGGCAGGTTCAATAGCAGTCAGCAGAATGGGCGCTCAAAGCTCAATGCCGACAATAGAAGAGATTTTGAATATATAAGAAAAAATCAGTCACTCTGTTAAAACAGATTGACTGATTTTGCTTTTTAAAACTAAAACGCTCTCATTTTACCAATAACAGCTAAAGAAATCTATGGTTTAGTTTTATATATTTCCAAAGCAGCAACTATTGTGCGGACTAAAAAATTTGTGACCCTACGCAACTGATATGCAAGCGAAAAAGCAAAAACCAACAGATATATTACTGATATACCTAACAATTCTAAACCTTCGCTTGACCAAAAGCTAAGTTGGGGATTTCCAAAAAGCAGTGACATCTTACTCATTTGATAAAAATTATAGGCTCTATACACCATAAGCCCAACAATAATAAGAAATCCAAACAAATAAAACAACAGTGTTTTTTTATTAACCTTTGTTTTAAAGCATAGTCTGCCTTTGTCTATTGTAATTTCTCCATTAGCCCTAAACTCATGTCTTCTTGAATCCATTAGCTTATCGGATTTTAAAAACAGCTTGTTTCCCTCAATGTAAATTTCATTTTCGGGGAAATGATGCTTTGCAACTATTTCTACATCTTGCATTGATAAATTAGGAAACGGAAGATTTTTATAAATATAATCTGTAAACAAACCCATAAAATCACCCTTTCGGAGTATCTGAAAATCGTTCAGCCGATGCTTTATAAGATAAAAAATCTTTTCTGAAACGGTTAATATAAATAGCACTATAAAATACTGTAAACCATCCAAAATATTCTACTAAATCTGTAAACAAGCCTTGCTCCAAGGTATTATATAAAGGCAGGAAAAGTGCAAACAAAGTTATATATATTGTTCGTGCTAATCTCATAATTGATAATGATTTAGTTTTTTCATAGCCGTGAATATGAGCAAACTGTATAAGATTTGTTATAAGCTGATAATTTACATACAATGAAACAACAGAATTTAAAAGCTGTGGTAAATAAATCTGAAAGGGCATATTCAGTTCCAATATACCTACCAACCAAACAAAGAAATCCAGAACACTGTTTATTATGCAAAGAGGTTTCAGAAGCTTCATTTCCGAAATATCTTTTTCAAATAAAAAAACTGATATTAGAAGGAAAACCCCACTGAGCCAATAAGGAAAAAAAGCGAGACTTTCATAACGTGGTTCTTTGAACTGCATAACCCAGAAGCCGATAACAATTAACCACAGTGCTATGTTTAACTTTTTCTTATCCATTTACGTTTTCCACCTTCTCGAGTTCAGCGTAGCCCTTATCGATATTAGCACAGGTTATTCTGATTTTCATTTTTAAAGCATCAGCACCATAATCAGCTAAATAAACATCCTCAACAAATGGGTCCCCTTCAAATTTCCTTTGACCTTTAGCTATATCCTCTAAGTAAACATAAACATTACCCCAACTGGTACTGTAGCCACGTTCAGTCGGAACACATAATGCAAAATCAACATTGCCATCAGGATTACTTGTTACATCAATTTTGCAACTTACTTTTGCATGAATATAATCATAGAAAAATTCTGCTTTGGTGTTCATATCCGTAACAGGCTCATTTAAAAAATCAAAATCCGCATTTTTACTCCACTCATAATCCCAGAACACACCATCATAATCAACAAAGGTAACAGGAACACATTCAACAAAAACCTCACCATAACGAGTGTCTGCCTTATAACGCCAAATCCATTCTCGGTTTTTCTCTACTGTATCATCAAGAAAATCTGATATAACATAAGGCTCTTCTGTTATTCTGACAGTCCAGCCGTTATTTTCAATTATTTCCACAGGACAAGCCAGCATTTTTGTATTTTTCTTATTTGTTTTCAGATTAAAAATCAAACGTGCAGTATAATTTTTTTCGGTTATTTTATTGAGATTAGCGATTATATACAACTCTCTTTTTTCTGCAAAATTTGTTAATTCATAATCTTTTATTGTTTCATAATAAGAGAGTCTGATATCTTCATTTTTGCTCATCTGAGTGAAGATTTTCTCCTGCTCGGCAGATGGTGATGCAATCGCCACACAAAGACCGTTTCTGTATATCACACCTCGGGCAAATGTATCTAAAGCACCTGCAACAGTTCCGCAGCCTTCAACCCTTGTATAAGCCATTGACTGATAGAGTTCTGTTTTTGTTTTAGGGTTATAAATTTCATCGCCGTAATTACTTGTTGCACCGAAAACCGTGGGTGTTAAAAGAACAAGAATGATGCAAAAAGAAACAAGCTCCATACCCTTTGGATATTTCTTAAAGCGTACGATTGCAGAAATTCTTCTTTTAATGTTCTTACCACCGTTGGAAACAGAAGTTGTTCCTGCTGCTCTTGCAAAGCTGTTATTTGCCATTGACAACAAAATTCTGCCATAATCACGAAGCTCTTCACCATTAAGTTTTTCAAGAACTCTTTGGTCGCAAAGGGATTCCATATCATTACCGATTCGGTTGAAGGCGTACTGCAACAATGGATTACACCAATGAAGAGAACGTAAAATACACCAGAACACATTCTGCAAATTATCCTTATACTTTAAATGCAAAAGCTCGTGAAGAACTACCTTTTCATCAAGAACTGTACCTTTTGGTATTGCAAGAAAGGGTTTGAAAATACCGCAGACAAAAGCTGTAGATAAGCCCTCAACCTCAACAGCTTTACAGCCCTTTAAATTATATTTCAGTTTAACTGTATTAAGCTGACCTACATTTTCACCTGATATCTGGCTACCTTTTTTCAGAATTTTTCTTAATTTGATATAAGAAACAAGGTATTTTATAAGAGTTACTGCAACACCTATAATATAAACCACCATTAACCAGTCAGTTATACTTTTAGGGGCTTCTGTGACAAATGGAATTACCATTGAATTGCGAGAAACGGAAAAAGCGGAAGAATATGCCGAAGACAAATTGCTTTCTACCCATGTTTTAAGCATTTCAACCCATACGGGAACAGGAAGAAAAATATTCTGATTTGATGCAACAGGAATAATAATTCGCAAGGCAAGTAAGCACCAAACACTATACTGCCAACGGGGCGAAAGCTTATCTGCCATTATGCCTTTGAGAAAAAGAAGCAAAAGAGCAACAACAGACACGGACAGGGTCTGTGTAAGAAAAATCCATATATTATTCACGCTTACACCTCCATATCATTGAGCATTTTCTGAAGCTTCTCAACCTCCTGCTGAGATATTGAAGATTCCTTCAAAAATGCCGCAATAAGCTCCCCTGCCGAACCGCCGTAAACCTTTGTTAAAAGCTCAGTTCTTTCCTCCTTTGCACACTCCTCACGGGAAACCGAGGCGGAATATGGTTCGTTATTGGAGCGGTCTATTTTAACAAGTCCTTTATTTTCCATCCTGGTTAAATATGTATGAACTGTGTTTTTGCTCCATCCGTTAACACTCTTTAATTCTTTTGTGATTTCTCCGAGAGAAAACCTTTCTCCCGACCAAAGCACCTCTAAAACTGACCACTCTGCTTCTGTAAGCTTCATATTGTTACCTCCTACAGTTGTAGTACACTTTTATACTACAACTGTAGGAAGAATTTGTCAAGAAAAAAATAAAATGGACGGATTAGTCCGTCCATTGGTGTACCACCCACCACCTTCGGTGGTCCCCCCTCCTTTTTGCTTTGCAAAAAAGAGGGATAGTTGTTGCAATAGTTTTAGTTAATTGTTAATTTGTAATTCTCTGTTTTTTCATTTGTGTTTATTGTAATCTCAATTGCGCTTTCGTCACGGATTGTATAAGAGATTTCGGTGCCATTGAGGTTTACTTTATAATCCTTCTTTTCATCGTTCATTGCAATTATTACGGTGAATTTTTCGTTGTTGCCGTAATATTTAAACTCTGCTTCAAAGGATTTATTATCGTTTGAAAACTCTTGCTTTTCAACCCACACATCAAAACCGGTATTAAATGTACCCGGCTTATAATATGCGGCAGTCCAAAGATTAATAGGTGCGGAAAGCCCACCGAAATTATGGAACCAACCGCCCCTGCCTGTTACGACATTTACCATTTCGAAGGTGTAATAGGAGTATTCAACTTCGCGTTTCCAGATATCGAGGGCAAGCTTTGCGATTGTGTAAGCAAAGTCGCTTTCGCCCATATCAAGCATTGTTTTCCAGATAAACCACTGGTGAGGAAACCACACATGACCGTTCCAATAGCCGTTCACCATAAAATAGCTTGCAGTCATATCAACTGCGCTGATACCGTAGGGTGAAAGCATTTCCTTGGGGTTGCTCAGATGACCGATAATTTTCTTTTTCTGATTATCGTCACAAACACCTGCAATCAATGGGTAAATACCGTCAAGACCTTTGTTAACATTCTCCCCTGATTTTGTTCTGAAAATTTCAGTTGGCTCGTAGCTTTCATCGTGGAGAACATAGGAATAATAGCCGCTTTCTTCGTCCCAGGAATATTTATTAAGGGCATCGCCCACCCGCTTGATATCCTTGTCATACTCTGCGCTATCTTCTGTTTTACCTAAAGCGATAGCCACCATTTTAAGAATCTTTGCGCAACGGATAAGCTGAGCAGAAGAAAGTGCGGGAGCGGCTTTATCACGAAGGTTTTCGTTCATCATCTGAACCTGAGCAGGATAATCGTCCATACCGCTTGTTGAATAGAAATAGTCGTAAGTGGTGGTAAGACCGCTTTTGAATTTTGCGGTTGTTGAGCCTCTTATTTTGCCTGCGAGGAAATCATAATAGAGCTTTGCTCTCGGGTAAAGAGAAAGAAGCTTTTCTTTATCGTTATTGCGTTTCAAAAGCTCAAGATAGAGATACATCTGCACAGGCACGGGTGAGCCATGGTGCAGGAAGGCATAGTCCGGATTGCTTTCGTCACTTAAATATGTGTCAAGGCTGTAAAATGCAAAGTTCTCGGAAAGCTCTGTCATACCGAGACCGATAAAGCCCGAATCCCATGTATAAAGGCAGTCCCAACGCTTACCGGGTGTATGGTGGATTATATTTTCACCATGCTTATAAATGGGGTAAACTGCATTTGTAAGAAGAGTTGAAGCCAAAATTCTGTTACTCAACTCATACTTTTTACCATTTTTATTGTAATTGAATTTTATTGCTTTTTCTTTTTGTTTGAGATAGATTTCCTCGTATTCTTCAGTTGTTAAATACTTTGTTTCATTTTTGCTGATTACCGCATATTCAACCTTGCTTTCACCGGGATTGACAAAAATAGTGTGAATAATTGTGTTATGGAAAAACCCCTCGTCACTATGCTTTCTTGAAAAGCTCCCTGTAAAGCTTTCGAGAACATCATCAAAGGTAACATCGGAGTTTGAAAGACGAGCGGTAAGGCAATCCTCAAGAGCACCCGTTTCTATTCTTCTGAAGCGTGTGTTATCATTAAAGGTTTTTAAAATATATTCACCGTCAATATACTTATACTTTAGTTTTGCGGTATAGCCCCTGTCATTTTTCTCTTCGGTAATCTGAGGAAGAGTTTCACTCTTTTCCTTGAAAACTGAAACTTTAGGTAAATCCTCTTTTTCCACAAGGCAAAGGAAATCGAATTCAATTGCACCCTCACCCTCGGAGACAAAATTAAGTTTAAATTTCCCTTTCTTAATTTCACCGAAAGGAATTGCCGCAATTTTAAGGTCATCCGTTGCAATAAAGGTTACAACCTTTTCATTATTAATTGTAAAAACTGCGTCCTCTTCACCGGGAATAAGGTTAACACCAACCATCTGCCCCTGCTCATAATGAAGATCGCTTGTGCGGTAGCGAACAAGAAGAAGGGCATCTTTATAATCTTCTTTAACATCAAAAGTATAGGAAACTCTGTCCCCTTTTTCATAGCCGAAGGGCTTAATAACTCTATGGGGCATATGCCATTTGCCCACTCTGTCGCCAAGTCCTGTTTCGTTAACAAATTCAGAGCTACGGAATTTCCCCTTTTTAAGTCCGTCAGGATTTTCCTCATCCCACGGACGAGGTGAATTATAAACATACTCGTCGTAAGCTGTTGCTTCCTTGTATGTGCATTTCTCGGGAGTTACAAGCCTTGTATAGTGAGTATAAGGATATTCAATAGAGCTGAAATAGTTAATAAGGCAGTTCTGCATAAGCTCGGAATTATTAACAACTTCTGTTCTTACGAGAACGCTTTCATCATCTATTCTTGAATAGGAAACATCGGCATAGACTTTATCTTTCCACTCCAAATCATAACGATAGGAATAGAAGGAATAATCTCCGCTTGCAAGCCAAGGGTGACAGCCTGATGGCACTGTTACATTAGGAACTTTAATATCAGCTCCGAAAACTGATGGTGCAACAGTAAAATCAAAACGAATACCGCTTTTAAAAGCGTGGTCTGCTATTCGGGAAAGTCCCATATATTTTTTACCGTAAGGACCCCAAGCAGGGAAGCATTTTGAAACCATAAAAACAACCTTTCGATATTTTTCTATTTTGATTATAGCAGTAATCTATATAAATAACAAGGCAAAAAAGAAACAAGCCCATACCAATTAAGGTACGAGCCCGTTTCTGAAAAAATGGAAATCTAATGACTAAAATCAAAATTTATTTAGGAGCAATTATCTTGGGAAGCACTGCAACCGTTACAGCAACCGCAGTTTCCTGAGCATTTTTCTCCATCGGGACAACCTATGCACTTTACACCACGTTTTTTAGCTTTTATCACATAAGCTAATGCTGCGCCGATTATTACAGCAAGAACTGCTAAAATGATAAAATTGTCCATAGCTTAACTCCTTTATTTTAAAATTTATTTTGTTACTGTTTGTTTTCTGTTAAGCTTTTTTGCTTTTTCTTCTTTGAGTTTTTTATTAGCTTTCAAAATGAGAGCTACAATAATAGCAACGAAAACCAATACGGCTATCAAGCCACCAATAAAGCCTTTACCAAAATCACCTGTTGTAACAAGTGTACCAATCTGATATACAAGGAAACCAACAGTAAATCCTACGCCCAGTTGGAAGCCGATTCCGCCGAAAAGCCATTTTTTGCTTTTCATTTCGGAGTTCATTGCACCCATTGCCGCAAAGCAAGGTGGTGTGAACAGGTTGAACATAAGATATGCAAGAGCTGCAACCTTTGTTATTGCAAATACTGATGCAACCTCTGCCCCTGCGCCTTCCATAAGAGCGAGCTCTTCTGTATCAATAAGGTTTTCAAGTCCTACGAAGCAAACTGCCAATGTACCAACAACATTTTCCTTTGCAATAAAGCCTGTAATTGCTGCTGCTGCAAGCTGCCAGGAAAGAACACCCACAACCGGAATAAGAAGATAAGAGAACGGACCTGCAACAGATGCTAAAATTGATTGGTCGGCACTTTCAGCAACCTGGAAATTCCAGGAGAAAGTCTGCATAATCTGAACAACCGTATTACAAACAAGAATTATTGTTGCGGCTTTAATTATGTATGCTTTACCGCGAGAGAGCATTGAAAGAGTTGCTCTTTTAAGGCTGGGAACCTTATATTCCGGAAGTTCAATAATAAAGAATGATTTTCTCACTTTATAGCCTGTTATTTTATTTATTAACAACGCACCTATAAAGATTATAACAATACCTGCAAAGTACATAAGAGGGCCTACCCATGTTGCATCCTCGAAGAATGCACCCGCAAAAAGAGCGATAACAGGAAGCTTTGCTCCGCAAGGCATAAAGGGTGCAAGCATTGCAGTTGCTCTTCTTTCACGCTCGTTACGGATTGTTCTGCAAGCCATAACACCGGGAATAGCACATCCTGTACCAATAACAAAGGGAATAATAGATTTACCCGAAAGCCCTACCCTTTTGAATATAGGGTCAAGAACAACGGATGCTCTTGCCATATAACCGCAATCCTCAAGAAGTGCAATAAGGAAATACATTACCATAACTAACGGTAGAAATCCGATAACTGCAATTACACCACCGATAACGCCATCAACGAGAAGAGCAGAAAGCAAAGGATTAGCATTTTCAAAGAAGCCTGCTACCCATCCCTGAAACATTTCAAGAAGCTTTACAAGACCGGGAATTGTTGTTCCGTTTGCAAACTCATACCCCTCTGCAATCCACACACCCGGACCTGCCTGAGAAATCCAAAAAACAAGGAACATAACTACTGCAAAAATCGGAATACCAAGCCACTTATTTGTAAGAATATCGTCTATTTTATCCTGGAAGTTTTTATCTTTAGTAAAAACTTTTCGGGTTTCAACTTGAGAAACAATACTGTTTACGAAAGTAAAACGCTTTTTATCCGCTTCCTTAACAGCGTTTTTATCTGTAAGGTCAACATTACCTTGAGAATAAGGAGCAATTTGACCGCTACCCTTTTTAAGAGCAACCTGCTTTATAAGCTCTGAAAGACCTTCATTTTTTGAAGAGGATGCAACAGTTTCAATAACAGGACAACCTAATTTTTCGGAAAGAGCTTTCACATCTATTTTTGTATTCTTTTTTTTGTTAATATCAGTTTTATTAAGAGCAACAACAACGGGAATTCCTAATTCTAAAAGCTGAGTTGTAAAGAAAAGACTACGGCTAAGGTTAGTAGCATCTACAATATTGATAATAATATCCGGTTTTTCCTTCTTTACATAGTCACTTGTTATGCTTTCTTCAGATGTAAAGGGTGACATTGAATAAGCACCGGGAAGGTCAACAGCAATCATTTCTTCATTACCGTTATAAAGACTCTTTTTAACTGCACTCTCTTTTTTTTCTACAGTAACCCCCGCCCAGTTACCGACTTTTTCGTTTCTGCCGGTAAGAGCATTATACATTGTGGTTTTACCGCTGTTTGGGTTACCTGTTAATGCAACTCTCACTATTATGCCTCCTTATTTTTCCACAAACTCAACAGTTAGCCTCTGCTAACTCACCCCCAGAAAAAATAGCAGTTGACAAATCCATCTTTTCAGATTTCGATTGCTTCTGCCAACTGGCTATCAATGTTGTATCGGCTATCTTTGATAGAAACAACACAACCGCCTTTTTTATGGGCAACAACTGTAATAGGTTCACCGCTATAACAACCCAAGGAAAAAAGAAATGAATCCAATTCCTCATCATCAGTAACAATGTCCTTGATGATGTACTCTGTTCCCTCCTGAGCATTAGTCAAGTTCATAGTTTTCGCCTCTTGAATACCAATTGAGTTAGCCTTTGCTAACTGTTGCTATTTTAACATCATATATTTTCATTGTCAAGGGAATTTTTCCAATTTTTTGAAGTTTTTTTAATTTTGACATTTTAACAAATTGAACAAATTCACATCATTTATTTTTAGTTGAAAAACACCATAATTGTATAGTATAATAAATAAAAAGTGCAAGGACGTGATATTATGAAAACAATAAAAATATTCTTTTCGTTATTGTTTTCTGTAACTATTATGTTCACACTTGCCTTTTCAGTATCTGCTCTTCACGGAGATGTTAACTATGACGAATACATCGGAATTGAGGATGCACTCCTTGCTTTGCGTTTTGCAACGGGAATTGAAAACCCCGATGAACATCAGGAGCATTCTGCCGATTTGGATTATGATGGAGTTATCACAACAAATGATGTTCGTCTGATAATGCGAGGTGCTGCAGATATTGACTATGTGCCCGACCATTTTTTCTCAAATTGGGTAACTGTTAAAGAACCTACCTGCACGGAAGACGGTATAGCCGAATCCGTTTGCTATTATTGTGAAAAAAAGGTTACAAAAGCTTTAGACAATACGGGGCATACCATAGTTGACGCTACTTGTGATAAGGGAAGCTATTGTTCTGTTTGTAACGAAAGCTTAAGCGAACCTCTTGAACACATTGAAAATGAAGGCTATTGCATAAACTGCAATACGCTTTTATCCGCCCCAATCCTCTCATATAATAACAAAGAAATAAAGTTTGGTTGCTCAACCTCAAAAGTAAAAAGCATCTTAGGAGAACCGCAAGCCAAAGGAAAAGATAGCGAAGCCGAAAAAAACGTTGTATTTTATGCTTATTACACAGACTATAAAGATTTAGCAATTTTCACCTTTACCGATGGCAAGCTGACCCAATTCTTCAGCAATGCCACCACCGCAAAGGTTGAACAAGGCTCATCTCATTATGGCCTTTATTGCAAATCTGCTCCCGAAAAAATCGGTGATATTATTCTAACTACTTACACTGATACGCTTAACAATAATTTCATTTACAGCTTCTGTGCCACAGTTGGTGAAAGCTACAATCTTACAAAGACAACTGATTATGCTCTCCTGGAAAAAATCAATTTTCATTTAATCAATGGATTAAGAGCAATCAATGGTATTGCACCATTACAATACTCTTCAGACGTGGCAGAGATTGCCCAAAGCCACAGTCTTGATATGGCAACACACAATTTCTTTGATCACACAAATCTCGACGGGAAACGAGTAAGCGACCGTTTAACCGCAGGTGGCATCGAATGGTATGCCTGCGGGGAAAACATTGCCGCAGGAGTTTATGACCCTTACGCCCTTACGAATGGTTGGTATAATTCTGAGGGACACAGAAAGAATATTTTGAATTCAAAATATAAATATATAGGTATTGGTTTTGCTTACAACGAAAAATCCACCTACAAATATTACAGCACACAGAATTTTTATACTGATGAATATTAAACAGCTAAATACTGCACGATTTCAACTGTCGCCAACTTAATAGTAAACCTGACTAAAAAGTCAGGTTTATTTTTGTATAGTAAAACCACGCGTTAGACGCGTGGTTCGGTGAAATTACATATATGAAACAAAGCTAAAAAGAAAACTCCTTCGTGATATAATGAAGTTGCGGTCTGCCAACTGCAACAAAAAGGTACGAAGGAGTGTGC